>NZ_QRXT01000006.1:0-19815 GCF_003460065.1 Ruminococcus sp. AF17-22AC | reverse complement strand
CCCCCCCCCCCCCCCCCGAATATTTTCGGATTCGATATCTCTATTTTTTTCCTTTCTTTATTTTAACAGCTACTGCCAGTCCTGCGCATGCACCTGCTGCCAGAAGGAACACAAACAATGCGATCGGTGTATTGTCTCCTGTTTTTACGCTCATTTTCGTACTGCTTCCCGAATCATGGCTGCCCGGGTTTCCTGATCCTGGTGGTGTTTCCTTTTCCGGCTGGTTAACTACCTGAACCTCCTCTACTGTTCCTGACAGGGTTTCATATTTTCCTCCGTTTTCTGTAACTTCCCCGGCTTTGGAAATTTCAAATGCAGCTGGCTTGTCAGATTTTACAAATCCATCCGGTGCTTTTGTCTCAACAAACTGATATTTTCCAAAAGGAAGCCCGGAAACCTGCAGTTGTCCGTTTTTATTTGTTGTCAGTGAAACATTTAACTCTTTCCAGGAATCTCCGTTCTTTTGCTTCAGCCTGAAGCAGGCGCCTTCCAAAACGTTTCCATCCGGATCTGTTTTATTCAGGATCACTGCACCCACCTGTGAAACACATTTCACTGTAACCTCAGGATGATAGTTTTTTTCTCCGCTTTCTGTAGATGGAAGCAGGATCAGCGTGCTCTCTGCAAGTGCCTTATCCTGTCCGGCTGTCTGTACTGCAAAATACAGTCCCGGAGAGAGTCCTTCATAAAGAAGTATTTCATTTGCTTTTTTTGTTTTCTGTATGCCCTTCAGTTTCTGTGCTGCCACATATTTTTCCAGTGTCTCTGTAATCTGTGAAACGTTTTTTGCTTCTAAAAGCTGTTTCGTCGTGATGCCACAACCCTGAAATTCTTCTGTCATTGTATATTCTTCATCTGCATACGCAGCA
Organism: Ruminococcus sp. AF17-22AC; assembly: GCF_003460065.1. Lineage (NCBI taxonomy): Bacteria > Bacillati > Bacillota > Clostridia > Eubacteriales > Oscillospiraceae > Ruminococcus > Ruminococcus sp. AF17-22AC. Next base: position 18,946 of record NZ_QRXT01000006.1, on the reverse strand, counting down.
ACCTTATACAACGTCATTTCTACTTCTGCTGCATCTGAATGAAGCTGTATTGCAATGCTTCCTGTTGTTTCTGCCTTTACCGGCAGTACCATCAGCATCAGCATCAGCAGACAGATCAGTGCCAGTACTGTCCATTTCTTATTCTTTTTCATTCGATCTCCTCCTTTTATGTTTGAACCATATATAAAACACGATCAGAATGATTCCCACAAAAACTGCATAAACGACTGTACTTACAGGTTTGTCTGCCTTCTCCTGTGAATCCGCAGTCACCGGATTCTCTGTACGTTCTCCCCTGACCAGAAGCCTGTGACTGTTTACGCCATAGGGGATACACGTCAGAAGTGTTACATAATCTTTTCCTTCTTCTATCTGAAGGGCATCTGTTTCATCTGGAAGTACCACACTGATCCGGTCCACTTTATAGGTCAGTATTTCATCCAGTTCATGAATATAAAACAGATCTCCTTCTTTCATTTTATCCAGATGTGTAAAAAGCTTTGCTGTAGGAAGTCCTGTGTGTCCGGCAAGTACACAGTGCGTAGAAGCCCCACCCACTGGAAGAGATGTCTGCTCCATGTGTCCAACTCCTCTTGCCAGAACATCTTCCTCTGTTCCTTCATATATAGGAAGCATCAGCTGAAGCCTCGGAATCTCCAGATAGCCAATAGCATCTGTTGCTGCAAGCATCTCATCATAGCTTATCGATGAAGTACTTTCTTCTGATGCCAGTGTGCGATTATATTCTATCACATTTTCTTTGATACGTGCCAGTTCATCCTGACTGGTATTGCTGACAGTCTCACTGTAAGTTTCAATTTCATTTCCGGCTCTATATTCACAATACCAGTTGCTTACTGTGGCATACATTGCCAGACACACGCCCGCAGCTGTGATCAGAATCCCAATCATCAAAATAACTTTTCTGAATTTCTCTTTCATAATGATATTATACCTCATTCTCTTTATATTTTAGAAAGTTTTTCTGTTTTATTGAATATAAAAAAAACAAGAATGATGTAAATAATTTTATGTGATTTCGTATTAATGTATAAAGTAAAAAAAGAGCCATGACAATATCGCCATAACTCTTTAAAAAAATACTATATTAGAGATTTGTATATCCCATCAGGGATTCATCTACGGCTCTTGCAGCCTCGCGACCTTCACGAATTGCCCATACTACCAGGGATTGTCCGCGATGCATATCACCTGCTGTAAAGACTCTCTGAACAGAGGTTTCATATGCTTCCGGTTTTGTCTCTACATTTGTACGGCCATTGATATTTACCTTAAATGCATCGGTTACATATTTCTGGCTTCCGAGGAAACCTGCTGCGATCAGCACTACATCTGCCGGAATCAATTCTTCTGTTCCTTCGACCGGTACCATCATCATTCTTCCGGTCTTTTCGTCTTTCTGAGGTTTCAGTTTGACGATTTTTGCCTTGCAGACATTTCCTTTTTTATCTGCAATAAACTCTGTTACGGTTGTCTGATATACACGAGGATCATGTCCAAATACGGCAATGGCTTCTTCCTGACCATAATCTGTTTTGAGGATACGCGGCCACTCCGGCCATGGATTGTTTGCCGCACGCTCTGCCGGAGGCTTCGGCATCATCTCAAGCTGTGTCACAGATTTTGCTCCGAGACGTATACTTGTACCTACACAGTCGTTACCGGTATCACCACCACCGATGACCAGCACATGTTTATCTTTTGCCAGTTCGTACGGAACTTTCTCGAAATTCGAATCCAGAAGAGTCTTTGTTACTTGTCCGAGGAAATCTACGGCGAAATAAATTCCTTTTGCTTCTCTTCCCGGGGCTTTGATATCTCTTGGATTGGATGCTCCACATGCAAGGATGACACGGTCATATTTCTTAAGAAGTTCTTCTGCTGTAATGTCTTTTCCTACATTTGTATTTAATACAAACTTAACACCCTCTTCTTCCATTAAATGGATTCGTCTGTCTACGACTGATTTCTCCAGTTTCATATTCGGAATGCCATAACGGAGAAGTCCGCCCGGGCGGTCGCTTCTTTCATAAACGGTAACGCTGTGTCCACGTCTGTTTAACTGCTGTGCTGCTGCCAGACCGGAAGGTCCGCTTCCGACAACAGCAATTATTTTACCGGTACGCACACGCGGAATCTGTGGTTTTACCCATCCTTCCTGCCATGCAGTCTCAATAATCGCTCTCTCATTTTCTTTTGTTGAAACCGGCTCACTGTCCAGATTGCAGGTACAGGCCGCTTCACAGAGTGCCGGACACACTCTGGAGGTAAACTCCGGAAAACTGTGTGTCTTGGAAAGTCTTAAGTATGCCTGTTTCCAGTTTCCTGTATAAACCAGATCATTTGTTTCCGGCACAAGATTGTGCAGCGGACATCCGGAAGCCATTCCGTTAAGCATCATGCCTGACTGACAGAAAGGAACTCCGCATGCCATACAGCGTGCGCCCTGAATGGTCTGTTTTTCTTTGCTGATCGGAGTCCGGAATTCATTGAAGTTGGCGATCCGGACTTTTGGAGGCAGCACTTTGGCTGTCTCTCTTTTATATTCTAAAAATCCTGTTGGCTTTCCCATGTTTCCTCATCCTCCTTAATGCTTTGCTCCGATGCTTTCGTAAAATGCTTCCATCTGCGCCTGTTCACTTGTCAGACCTTTTTCTTCCAGTTTTGCACTGAGTGTAATCATCTTCTTATACTCATTTGGAATCAGTTTCTTAAAGTGAGGCAGATAATAGTCAAAGTCGGCAAGCACTTTTGCACCTAATTCGGAACCTGTAGCCGCAACATGGGCTTCGATCAGATCACGAAGTTCTTTTTTGTCATATTTATTTTCTACTTTTTCAATAGAGATCATTGCCTTGTTGATGTTCTTATACAGCTTGTTCTCCACATCCAGAACATATGCAATACCGCCGCTCATACCTGCTGCAAAGTTCTTTCCGGTTCTTCCGAGAACAACAACACGACCACCGGTCATGTACTCACATCCATGTTCACCGACACCTTCTACAACAGCATAGGCACCGGAGTTACGCACTGCAAAACGTTCGCCGGCAACACCATTGATAAACGCATAGCCACTGGTTGCACCATACAGAGCAACGTTACCGATAATGATATTTTCTTCTGGTTTGTATGCAGCTTTTTCCGGGACTCTAACGATCAGCTTACCACCGGAAAGTCCTTTTCCGAAGTAGTCGTTGCTGTCACCGGTCAGATTCAGTGTAAGACCTTTCGGAATAAATGCACCGAAACTCTGTCCACCTGCTCCATGGCAGTTGATTACTACTGTGTCGTCCGGCAGCCCTGTTCCGGTCTGTCTGGTGATCTCAGCACCAAGTATCGTACCGAAAGTACGGTCTGTATTGGTAACATCCACACTTAATTCCACGTGTTCTCCTTTTGAGATTGCCTTTGCACATTTCTTAAGAAGAACTTTTTCATCGAGTGTCTTTTCCAGTTCAAAATTATATACTGCTTTCGGGTCAAATGTCACTTTCTGACCATTTCCGGCATATGGGTTATTCAGAATTGCACTTAAATCCAGTTTTCCTTTATGTGGTTCGACTGCATCCGGAGACTGTTTTAAGAGATCTGTACGTCCGACCATTTCATCTACTGTATGAACGCCAAGACGTGCCATATATTCTCTCAGTTCCTGTGCAATAAATCTCATAAAGTTTTCTACATATTCCGGTTTTCCGCGGAAGCGTTTACGAAGCTCTGGATTCTGTGTTGCAACACCTACCGGACATGTGTCCAGATTACATACACGCATCATCACACATCCCATTGTTACAAGCGGAGCTGTCGCAAAGCCGAATTCTTCAGCGCCAAGAAGTGCTGCGATTGCAACATCACGGCCACTCATAAGCTTTCCGTCTGTCTCAATACGCACACGGTTACGAAGTCCGTTCATAAGAAGTGTCTGATGTGTCTCTGCAAGGCCAAGTTCCCATGGAAGTCCTGCATTGTGGATAGAGCTTCTTGGTGCGGCACCTGTTCCTCCGTCATAACCGGAGATCAGAACTGTCTGTGCACCGGCTTTTGCAACACCGGCCGCGACAGTACCGACACCAGCCTCAGAAACCAGTTTGACAGAAATATCTGCATATACATTTGAATTCTTTAAATCGTAGATCAGCTGCGCCAGATCCTCGATGGAATAAATATCATGATGCGGTGGTGGTGAAATCAGAGAAACACCCGGTGTGGAATGACGTGTTTTGGCAATCCACGGATATACTTTCTTTGCAGGAAGGTGTCCGCCCTCACCAGGTTTTGCGCCCTGTGCCATCTTGATCTGGATTTCTCTTGCAGATACAAGATAACGGCTTGTTACACCAAATCGGCCACTGGCAACCTGTTTGATTGCGGAACAGCGGTCATTCTTGCTTCCGGCAGAAGCAATACGTTCTGCACTCTCTCCCCCTTCACCTGTATTGGATTTACCATGCAGATGGTTCATTGCGATTGCAAGTGTCTCATGTGCTTCCTGAGAAATAGATCCATAGGACATTGCACCTGTCTTGAATCGTTTTACGATTTCATCCACGCTCTCGACTTCCTCGATCGGGATTGCCTTTTCGGGGTAATTAAACTCCAGAAGGCCTCTGAGTGCACCATGGCTTTCTTTATCTGCCAGTGCTGTATATTGTTTGAAAAGATCGTAGCTTCCTGTCCACGTAGACTCCTGCAGAAGATGGATCGTCTGTGGATTGTAACGATGTTCCTCTCCCTGACTTCTCATTTTATGTGCACCGACACTGTCCAGTGTAAGGTCTGTATCAAGGCCTAACGGATCAAATGCCTCGGAATGCAGTTTTTCTACATTATCTTCAATGTCTTCCAGTGTAATTCCACCTACACGGCTTACGGTTCCTGTAAAGTATTTGTCGATCACTTCCTGAGAAATACCGATTGCCTCAAAGATCTGGGATCCCTGATAAGACTGGATCGTGGAAATACCCATTTTGGACGCAATCTTGACAATACCGCTTAATACCGCATGATTATAATCTTCTACTGCTGCATAGTAATCTTTATCCAACATATGATTGTCAATCAGCTCACGGATTGTTTCCAGAGCAAGATAAGGGTTAACAGCACTTGCACCATATCCGAGCAGTGTTGCAAAATGATGCACTTCTCTTGGTTCCCCGGATTCCAGAATAATGGCAAGAGATGTACTCTTCTTTGTCTTTACCAGATGCTGATGTACCGCGGATACTGCAAGTAGTGACGGGATCGGCATATGGTTTTCATCCACACCTCTGTCTGAAAGCACCAGAATATTTGCACCATCACGATATGCTTTATCTACTTCTACAAACAGGCGGTCAATCGCACGTTCCAGTTTTGTACTCTTATAATAAAGAGTTGACACTACCGCTACTTTAAATCCCTCATGTTGCATATTCTTGATTTTCAGCATATCGGTATTTGTCAGGATCGGATGAACGATCTTCAGTACATGACAGTTCTCCGGCTGCTGTACCAGAAGGTTTCCGTCTTTACCGACATATACACTGGTAGAAGTAACAATTTCTTCACGGATCGCATCGATTGGCGGGTTTGTAACCTGTGCAAAAAGCTGTTTGAAATAATCAAACAACGGGCGATCCTGATCAGACAGTACAGCAAGTGGTGTATCCACACCCATTGCACCGATACTCTCAGCTCCGTTCAGTGCCATGTTGCGGATAGATGTACGATATTGTTCATACGTATAGCCGAATGCTTTTTGCAGACGTGCACGCTGTTCATCTGTATATTCTTCCATACGGATGTTCGGGATCTTGATATCTTTAAGCTGTACCAGATTGCTGTTCAGCCACTCACCATACGGCTGCATGGTTGCATATTTTTCCTTCAGTTCATCATCGTCAATGACTTTTCCCTGAACAGTGTCTACCAGCAGCATTTTGCCCGGATGCAGACGCTCTTTTAATACGATCTTGTCTTCCGGTACCGGCATGACACCAACTTCAGAAGAAAGGATCATATAACCATCAGAAGTAATATAATATCTGGACGGACGCAGACCATTACGGTCAAGGACTGCTCCCATCACATCACCATCAGAAAACAGAATGGACGCAGGTCCATCCCATGGTTCCATCATTGTTGCATAATACTGATAAAAATCTCTCTTTTCCTGAGAAATCGTATCGTTATATGCCCATGGTTCCGGAATCGTGATCATGACTGCAAGCGGAAGCTCCATACCACTCATAACCAGAAATTCCAGTGTATTATCCAGCATTGCAGAGTCAGAACCATTGCGGTTAACTACAGGAAGAACTTTATGAAGCTGACCCTTCAGATAAGGAGATTCCATATTTTCCTCTCGTGCAAGCATCTTATCAGCATTTCCACGGATGGTATTGATCTCACCATTGTGTACCATAAAGCGGTTCGGATGTGCTCTCTCCCAGCTCGGATTTGTATTGGTACTAAATCTGGAATGAACCATTGCAATTGCTGATTCATAATCCGGGCTCTGCAGATCTGCAAAAAATGTGCGCAGCTGTCCCACAAGAAACATACCTTTATATACGATCGTACGGCTGCTCATAGACACAACATAAGTATTATCATTACTCTGTTCAAACTCGCGGCGTGCAATATACAACATTCTGTCAAAAGGCAGCCCCTTCTCTACTTCTTCCGGTTTTTTGATAAATGCCTGCATAATATAAGGCATACATTCTCTTGCTTTATGTCCAAGAACCTCCGGAATTACCGGAACAGTTCTCCAGCCAAGAAGTTCAAGTCCTTCTTTTTCCACAATAATCTCAAACATTTTCTTCGCCTGTGCACGTTTGATCTCATGCTGTGGGAAAAAGAACTGTGCAATACCGTATTCTCTCTCTTCACCGATTTCAAAGCCTTCTTTCTTACAGGCCTTTTTGAAGAATTTGTGAGAAATCTGCAAAAGGATACCAACACCATCACCGGTCTTTCCCTCTGCATCTTTACCGGCACGATGCTCCAGATGTTCTACAATCCTGAGAGCATTGGCAACTGTATCATGAGTTTTTTTACCTTTTATATTTACAACAGCACCGATACCGCAGTTGTCGTGTTCAAATTCGCTGCGGTACAGACCCTGATCTTCTCTGCTTACTTCCTGCATATTCATTTACCCTTTCTTATTCCTGATTTTTCGCCTGCCGGCTTTTTTTCAGTTTTGCATAATCATCTGCAGCCTTTACAAATCCACGAAACAGCGGATGTGCATGGTTCGGTCTGGATTTGAATTCCGGATGTCCCTGTGTTCCTTCGTAAAACGGATGATCCTTGATCTCGATCATCTCTACAATGTGTCCGTCAGGAGAAGTACCTGCAATCGTCATGCCTTTTGTGGCAAATTCTTCACGATATGCATTGTTGACTTCGTAACGATGTCTGTGACGCTCCTGAATTTCTTTCTTTCCAAACAATTCCAGTGCTTTGGAGCTGTCTGCAAGTACGCATGGATAGCTTCCGAGTCTTAAAGTACCTCCCAGATCTTCCACGCTCTCCTGATCCGGCATCAATGCAATTACCGGATGCTTTGTTGACGGATCCAGTTCGATACTGTTGGCATCTTCATATCCGAGCACGTGACGGGCAAATTCCACGATTGCCATCTGCATGCCGAGGCAGATACCCAGATATGGAATCTTGTGTACACGTGCATACTGTGCTGCAAGAATCATACCTTCGGTTCCTCTGTTTCCAAATCCCCCCGGAACAAGAATACCGTCTACTTTATGAAGTTTCTGATCCAGATTTTTCTCATTCAGTTCTTCAGAATCGATCCAGGTGATCTCAACCTTTGCTTTACAGGAAATACCACCATGTTTCAGAGCTTCTACCACACTTAAATAAGCATCATGAAGCTGTGTGTATTTTCCTACCATTGCAATATTTACAACGCTTTCCGGATTTCTGAGGTCATTGACCATCTGAATCCACTCACTTAAGTCCGGTTTACGATTTTCAAGTCTTAAGGATTCCAGTACTACATCTGCCAGTTTCTCACGTTCCATGGCAAGCGGTGCTTCATACAGATATTCCACATCCAGATTCTGCAGTACATGGCTGACAGGTACGTTGCAGAACAAAGCGATCTTTCCTTTGATTTCATCAGTCAGCGGATGTTCGCTTCTGCATACCAGTACATCCGGCTGTATTCCCATTCCCTGAAGTTCTTTAACACTCGCCTGTGTCGGTTTGGTCTTCATTTCTTCCGAGGCTTTCAGATATGGAATCAGTGTTACATGAACCAAAATTGCATTGTCATGTCCTACATCATGCTGGAACTGACGGATAGATTCCAGAAACGGCTGGCTTTCAATATCTCCGACGGTTCCGCCAACTTCAATAATTGCAATTTTTTCTTCGTCCTGTGATTTTGCACGGTAGAAACGGCTCTTAATTTCATTTGTAATATGAGGGATAACCTGCACGGTTCCTCCGCCGAAATCTCCGTGACGTTCCTTCTGTAATACAGACCAGTAAACCTTACCGGTCGTTACATTGGAATTTTTGTCAAGGCTTTCATCAATAAATCTTTCATAATGCCCCAGATCCAGGTCCGTCTCTGTACCATCGTCCGTAACAAAAACTTCTCCATGCTGGATCGGATTCATTGTACCCGGGTCAATATTGATATAAGGATCAAACTTCTGCATAGTCACCTGATATCCGCGTGCTTTCAGAAGTCTTCCGAGAGACGCTGCTGTAATACCTTTGCCAAGTCCGGATACTACACCACCTGTTACAAAAACGTATTTTACTGCCATTACCGATTTCCTCCTCTATCCTGTATCTTAAAATAAAAAAGGCGCCAGAAGCGTATAAGGGACTAACCCCAATCGCTCCTGACGCCTTTGTCAGAATAAGATCTTAAAATATGAAATTTACTATACCTTATTTTTTTTCGTTTGTAAATATGTATTTTTGTAAAAATATCAACATCCACAGTCGATTTTTTTGTTGAGTTCTGCCTCCACATCCATCGGATACTTACCGTCGAAGCAGGCTTTACATAACGGAAGGTTACCTGCCATACCCTCAAGATATTCACTCTGCATATATCCAAGAGAATCTGCCCCGATCATATCACAGATTTCCTGTGCACTGTGATTGCTTGCGATCAGCTGATCATTGGACGGTACATCTGTTCCGAAATAACATGGATACAGGAACGGTGGTGAACTGATCCTTACATGAACCTCCAGCGCGCCGGCCTTCTTCAGCATACGGATCAGATTTGCGATCGTAGTTCCTCTCACGATGGAATCGTCTACCAGTACGATGCGTTTACCTTTAACTGCTGAATCCAGTACACTCAGTTTCAGATGGACACTGGACTCACGTTCTTTCTGTGTCGGTTTGATAAAGGTTCTTCCGATATAGCTGTTCTTATAAAATGCAAATCCAAACGGGATTCCCGATTCTTCTGAATAACCTTTCGCTGCCGGAATACCGGATTCCGGAACACCTGTAACCAGATCCGCATCTACCGGATAGGATTTTGCAAGGGATTTACCGCCACGGATACGTGCATCATAAATCTTTACACCGTCCATCATACTGTCCAGTCTTGCAAAATAAATATATTCAAATACACAATGGGCATGTTTGCCGGTACTCAGCTCTTTGTTAGATTCGATTCCGTTCTTTGAAATCGTGATCATCTCACCCGGTTCAATGTCTCTGACGAATTCAGCACCTACAGAAGTAAGTGCACAGCTTTCAGAAGCAAGCACATATGTATTGTCACGCTTACCAAGGCAAAGCGGCTTCAATCCAAGCGGATCACGGACACCGATCAGTTTTCTCGGACTCATGATTACAAGCGCATAGCCTCCCTTTAGCTTGCGGGCGGTTTTCAGAACTGCTTCCTGAACAGTTTTAGAATGTACCCTTTCTCTTGCCACATGGAATGCAATAACCTCTGAGTCTGTCGTCGTATGGAAAATTGCCCCGCTCTGAATCAGTTCCCATTTCAATTCAGGGGTATTGATCAGGTTACCATTATGTGCAAGTGCGAGTGTTCCCTTAATATAAGACAGAACCAGCGGCTGTGCATTCTCCGCAACAGATGCACCGGTCGTGGAATAACGTACATGTCCGATTCCGAGATCCCCCTCCATATTCCGTATGGTATCTTCACGGAGAACTTCACTTACCAGTCCGAGATCCTTATGAAACTGAACATTACCGCGCTCTCCGTTCGTTTTGGAAACTGCAAGTCCGCAAGACTCCTGTCCACGATGCTGAAGTGATGTAAGGCCATAATAAATGGATGGAACAACATTACCTCCATCCAGATCATAAATACCAAATACACCACAGGCTTCCTTAATTCCTGCCATCAGAATTTCCTCCCATTATCTATGAAATTTACCTGTGAATCTACCTGAAATTATAATAGAAGATCGACTTTTGTCAACCCTTGTCCCTGCAAAAAGCCATACAAATAAATTCATCTGACCAAACAAAAAATTTGAAATTTTTTTCACAAAAAATGTTGACAAGAGTTTTTTTTTGTGTATACTACATCACATAAGCAACGGCGCTTTGGATTAGATTCCAAGGCGCCTTTTTTGTTTATCACTAAGATCATAACGATTAATGGAATCGAAAATCGAAAGGAGACTTTACTATGGGACATAGCATTCCTGAAATTTATGGCAGTCTTGTTTTTAACGACAAGATCATGCGTGAGAAATTACCGAAAGATATGTACAAGGCGCTGAAGAAAACAATCGAGAACGGTACACATCTGGAGCTTGATGTTGCCAACTCTGTAGCAGTTGCCATGAAAGAATGGGCACTGGAACACGGCGCTACCCATTATACTCACTGGTTCCAGCCAATGACCAACTTTACAGCTGAGAAACATGACAGTTTCATTTCTCCTACCGTTGACGGTCAGGTTATTATGGACTTCTCCGGCAAGGAACTTGTAAAAGGTGAACCGGATGCCTCCAGTTTCCCGTCAGGCGGTCTTCGTGCTACCTTCGAAGCAAGAGGTTATACAGCATGGGACCCTACTTCACCGGCATTCATTAAAGACCGTACACTTTATATCCCGACAGCTTTCTGTTCTTACAGTGGCGAAGCACTGGATAAGAAAACTCCTCTTCTTCGTTCCATGGATACCTTAAATAAAGAGGCTGTTAAGATTCTTCGTCTTCTTGGCAATACAGAAGTCAAACACATCAACACAACCGTAGGTCCGGAACAGGAATATTTCCTTGTAGACAAAGATCTTTATAATAAGAGAAAGGACCTGATCTTCTGCGGACGTACACTGGTCGGTGCTCCGGCTCCTAAAGGACAGGAAATGGAAGATCATTATTTCGGAACTCTGAAGCCACGTGTTGCAGCTTACATGCATGATCTGGACGAAGAGCTCTGGAAACTCGGTATTCCGGCAAAGACAAAACATAATGAAGTTGCTCCTGCACAGCATGAGCTTGCTCCTGTATTTGATACAACAAACGTTGCTGTCGATCACAACCAGCTGACCATGGAAATCATGAAAAAAGTTGCCGCAAAACACAACATGGTATGCCTGCTTCATGAAAAACCATTCGAAGGAATCAACGGAAGTGGTAAACACAACAACTGGTCCATGAGCACAGACACCGGAGTCAATCTTCTGGATCCTGGCAAAACACCTGCTGAAAATACACAGTTCCTTGTATTCCTTGTAGCTGTTATCAAAGCAGTTGATGATTACGCTGATCTGCTTCGTATTTCTGTTGCAAGTGCCGGAAACGACCACCGCCTCGGTGCAAACGAAGCTCCGCCGGCTGTAGTATCCATCTTCCTCGGTGATGAACTTACCGAAGTACTCAAGGCAATCGAAAACGATGAATTCTTTGCCGGACACGGTGCTGTTCAGATGGATATCGGTGCAAAAGTACTTCCTCACTTCGTAAAAGATAACACAGACAGAAACCGTACTTCACCGTTTGCATTTACCGGAAATAAGTTTGAATTCCGTATGCTTGGCTCCTCTTCTTCTGTAGCCAACCCGAACATCATCCTCAACACTGCTGTTGCAGAAGTACTTCATCAGTTCTATGAGGAACTGAAAGATGTTCCGGCTGATAAGATGGATACCGCTGTTCATGAACTGCTGAAAAAGACGGTCATTGATCACAAACGAGTTATCTTCAACGGAAACGGTTATACAGATGAATGGATTGAAGAAGCAGAAAAACGTGGTCTCTACAATCTGGTTTCCACACCGGATGCACTGCCGCATCTCATCGATGAAAAAAATGCAAAACTGCTTACCAGTCATCATATATTCACCGATGCAGAGCTTCATTCACGTTACGAGATCAAGCTCGAAAACTATGTGAAAACTCTTCACATTGAAGCAGGTACTTTAGCTGAGATCATTCAGAAAGATCTTCTTCCGAGCATTACTACATACATGGAAAAAATTGCACAGACTGCAGCACTTAAGAAATCAGTTGTTCCGGATATTTCCGTATCCGCAGAGGCTTCTCTTCTTACACAGCTGACAGAGCTTTCCGAGACCATGACAAAAGATCTCGAAACCCTGAAAAAAGATACTGCTATGGCTGAATATGAATCCGGCAAAGATCTTCTTAAGAGTGCTAAACTTTATCAGAGCGTTGTCCTTTCTGATATGGAAAAGGTTCGTGCTTCCGCTGATGCAGCCGAAGTTCTGATCCCGGATTCCATCCTTCCATATCCGACATACGGAAAACTTCTGTTTTCTATCTCTGACTGAGGAAAAACAATTTCACAATGGTAAAATCAGGGGATGTCACTATGAACATGAACTACTTCATACTTCATAATTCATTATCGATTTCCTCATCCATTAATCACACGATACAACATCCCCTGTTTTACATATATATATTTGATTCGTAAAGGCGCGGAGAATGATATAACATCATTCCCGTGCCTTTTCAATTTTGTAACCATTAACTTATTCAACTTTTTTAGGGAAAGAGAGGTAACTTTATGGATTATTCAGCAGTAAACACAATATGGGTACTTTTAGGTGCCGCACTTGTCTTCTTTATGCAGGCCGGTTTCGCAATGGTTGAGACTGGTTTTACCAGAGCCAAAAATGCCGGTAACATTATTATGAAAAACCTGATGGACTTTTGTATCGGTACTCCTACATTCTGGATCGTCGGATTCGGAATCATGTTCGGAGCCGGAAACGGATTTTTCGGAAAGATCGGTGGAATTGCTACCGAAGCTAATTATGGTTCCGCAATGCTCCCTGACGGTGTTCCGTTCTGGGCGTTCCTGATCTTCCAGACAGTCTTCTGCGCAACATCCGCTACAATCGTATCCGGAGCTATGGCAGAACGTACAAAGTTCTCATCCTACTGTATCTACAGTTTTCTGATCAGCCTGATCGTTTATCCGGTATCCGGACACTGGATCTGGGGCGGTGGTTTTATCAGCCAGATGGGATTTCATGATTTCGCAGGTTCCTGTGCAGTACATATGGTCGGTGGTGTTGCCGCATTTGTCGGTGCTCTCATCCTCGGACCTCGTATCGGAAAATACTCTAAGAGCGGCAAATCAAAAGCCATCCCGGGACACAACCTTACCATCGGTGCTTTAGGTGTATTCATCCTCTGGTTCTGCTGGTTCGGATTCAACGGTGCATCTACTGTCAGCATGGAAGGTGATGCAATCGTAAGTGCAGGTAAGATTTTTGTAACTACAAACCTCGCTGCAGCTGTTGCAACAGTTGCCGTTATGCTCATCACATGGGTAAGATACAAAAAACCGGATGTTTCCATGTCTCTGAACGGATCTCTTGCAGGTCTTGTTGCTATTACAGCCGGATGTGATACCGTATCTCCAGTATCTGCCGCTATCATTGGTATTATCTCTGGTTTTGTAGTTGTATTCGGTATTGAATTTATTGACAAAGTACTTAAAGTAGATGATCCGGTTGGTGCAGTCGGTGTCCACGGATTAAACGGTGCTTTCGGTACGCTTGCAGTTGGTCTTTTCTCTGACGGAGCTGGCACAGGCTGGAAAGGTCTTCTGGTTGGCGGCGGTTTCCATGGATTCGGCGTACAGCTCGTCGGTATGCTCATCACAATCGCATGGGTTGCTGTTACTATGACAATTATTTTCCAGGCGATCAAACATACCATCGGCCTTCGTGTATCCGCTGAAGAAGAAATCGAAGGTCTGGATTCCAAAGAACATGGTCTTACAAGTGCTTATGACGGATTTGTTGTACATGACACCATGACCGTTCCTGCTCCTATGGGTGTTGCAAAGAAAGCAGCCTCTGCAAACATTTCCGCAAATGTAGCTCCGGCTGAAGCTGTTAACACAATTCCGGAACTTCCAAAAGAAGGCGTACACAAGCTGACAAAAGTAGTTATTATCACACGTCAGAGCAAACTTGAAGAATTCATGCATGCAATGAATGAAATCGGTGTTACCGGTATCACCATTACAAATGTTATGGGATGTGGTGTACAGAAAGGTGCCCGCTCCTACTACCGTGGTGTTGAGATGGATATGAACCTGCTGCCTAAGATCAAGATTGAGATCGTTGTCAGTCTGGTACCGGTCAAAACAGTTATCGAAACTGCCAAGAGAGTTCTTCATACCGGTCAGTACGGTGACGGTAAAGTCTTCGTATACGATATCGAAAATGTCGTTAAGATCCGTACCGGTGAGGAAGGTTTCGAAGCTCTTCAGGACACACAGCCACTGGAATAACATTTCGGTAAACCCTTAAAAATTTCCTCTATAAGTAAAATGTACAAAAGCAGCTCCTCTCCGATTCGGAGAAGGGCTGCTTCTTTGTCTGTAACAATATTCAATTCTCTTCTTCACGTGCAAGTTTCGGAAGATTCCAGCGGTAATGTGCGGCCAGATACCGGATCAGAACTACGACTGCCGATGCTCCTACCATAGATGCAACCGCACCAAAATGACGGTACAGAACCACACAGACGATTGCTCCTACGATTGATGCACATGCATAAATATGGCGCACAAGAATGTATGGTGGTACTCCTGCCATAATATCTCTCAGTAATCCGCCACCAACGCCGGTAATCGTCCCAAGAAACACAAGCAGAAACATATAATCCACATATCCATGTGAAATTCCGGTGTTTACACCTACTACCGTAAATATCCCAAGTCCGATCGAGTCCATCACAAGCATGACTTTGTCATAAGTCTCACGATTGTGCCCCTGTAAAAGCTCTTTCTTTAAATATAAAATCAGAAAGACTACACAGGATGTGATCGTTGCCACCAGTGTATAAATCGGATTTCTGAACATTGCAGGTGGTACGATTCCAAGAATCACATCACGTATCGCCCCACCGCCGACAGCTGTCGTAACTCCGAGCACGATCACACCGAAAATATCCATGGCACGATCTACCGCTACCATAGCTCCGGACGCTGCAAACGCCACTGTTCCGAGCATTTCCATGATAAATGTAATAAGCTGCTGATAATCCATAATTTTCCCTCTCCAGTTCCCCCATCATTATCTTCTTATTAGAAGTCCTGATGTTCATTATAACTGTCTGAGAGAGTTCTTGCAATCAGATATCGCAAAACGCTTTCCTTCTTTTCACTCTGCTGCAACTTTTTTGTTCCTCCATTCTGTTTGACTTTAAAATAGTTCTTTGTTAGTATAATTATAATTAACTCAAGGAGGCATACAATGAAAATAATTTCCATAAAAGATTTTGACAATATCCGCATTGGTAATGCCCAAAACACCTCGGCCGGAACAGGCTGTACCGTCATTATAAGCGAAACCGGCATGTGCGCAGGACTCGATGTACGTGGAGGCGGACCGGCTTCCCGTGAAAGCGAACTGTTGAAACCTCTTGCTGCTGCCGATCGGATTCACGCAGTCCTGCTCGGCGGTGGAAGTGCTTTCGGGCTTGATGCTGCCGGCGGTGTTATGCAGTTTCTGGAAGAAAAAGGAATCGGGCTCGATGTCGGCATCGCGAAAGTTCCGCTCGTATGTCAGTCAGATATTTTTGATCTGACTGTTGCTGATCCATATACCCGTCCGGATAAAGCCATGGGATACGAAGCCTGTGTCGGTGCCTGGCAGAATAATTACCAGGATGGCTGCTTTGGTGTCGGAACCGGCGCAACCATTGGCAAATTAAATGGCATGGAACACTGCATGAAATCCGGCATCGGAAGTTATGCAGTACAGATTGGAGAATTAAAGATCGGCGCTATCGTCGCCGTCAATGCCCTAGGGGATATTTATGATCATCACAATGGTCAGATCATCGCCGGCATGCTCTCTGATGACCGGAAATCTTTTGCTGATTCTGCACAGTTTCTTTACCGGTCATATGACATCCACGAAAATAAATTTGTGGAAAATACCACAATCGGTGCGATTATCACCAATGCCGCCTTCACCAAAAGCCAGCTCTGTAAAATTGCCGGCATGACACACAATGGCTATGCACGTTCGATCCGTCCTGTACATACCTCAGCTGACGGAGACAGTATTTACGCACTTTCTGTCGAAAACATACCTGCTGACTGTGATATGGTCGGAACACTTGCTGCAGATGTGATGGCAGAAGCAATTCTCTGTGCAATCAGAAATAGCGAATCAGCTTATGGTTTTCCTGCTTATAAAGATCTTAGTTTCGTATAAAATTTTGGGTTACTTACTAAGTACGTGTGTATAGAAATTGCTTTTGAGGAATTAAATTATTTAATGAAATCTTTTTTCCAGATAGGGTCTGTTTGTTTTATTGATCTTTCTTTTTGTATTGTGTTCGATCCCAGATTCCTTTTATTTTTTCCATCCTCCTGTCGCAACGAGGAAGAATTTGGCGTCAATCTATTTTTTCGAAATAATAACAAACTGACCCTCACTCCGGAGGGAGAGCTTTTTTATAAAAGTGCAGAAGAACTTCTTGCACATGCGGATTCCGTAGAATCTGAATTTCTAAATCTATTCATAACCAAAAAGATAGCTGACACAAGGTCAACTATCTTTTTTTCGATTCCACGCTCCGGTCTCATCTTTGATACCGAATTTTGCCGGATCAAACACCGGATTCTTACCGCTTTTCTTTTGTTTTTCGTAATCTCGCAGGATTTCTACAGCTTTTGGTGCAAGAAGTGCGATTGCAATGATATTTGCCCATGCCATAAGTCCGTATCCGATATCACCCATTGCCCATACAGCATCTGCATTTACAATTGCCCCAAGGAAAGATGCTGCAAGGAACACTGCTCTGGCGATTGCAACTGCCTTTTTGCTGTTACCTGTCAGATAACGGATATTGGATTCTGCCTGATAACAATATCCCGTCATAGACGTAAATACAAATAAAACAATGATAATGGCAAGTGCCTTTCCACTCCACGTTCCAAAAGTACTTATCAATGCATGCTGTGTCCATTTGATTCCGGATTCCAGACCGCCTGTCTGACTGATCAAAAGATTTCCGGCTGCATCAGCTACATCAAATGTACCTGTCAAAAGAACGATCATTGCTGTTGCTGTTCCGATAAATAATGTATCCACATAAATGGAAAATGACTGGATCAGTCCCTGTTTTGCAGGATGTGAACATTCTGCTGCTGCAGAAACTATCGCACCACATCCCATTCCGGCTTCATTGGAATAAATACCTCGTTTGACGCCCCATGAAACTGCAGAACCAACAATACCTCCCAGCAATGCATGCACTCCGAATGCAGACTGAATGATCATTTTCAGGATTCCCGGAAGTTTTGTAATATTAAGTCCCAGAATAATAACTGCTGCAAGAATATATACCGCACACATCGCCGGTGCAAGTAATTCCGCAATCTGTGCAATTCTTTTGATACTTCCATAAACAACAATACCGAGAATTACACAGCAGATAGCACCGACAAGAATTTTATTTACAGAAAATGCTTCTTCAAAAACTGTTACAAGTGAGTTGATCTGCACACCCGGCATGAGAAATCCAGGTCCCAGAAATGCAACAATTGCAAAAAGGATCGCATACGATTTGCATTTTAAACCTTTTTCTATGTAATATGCAGGGCCTCCTGAAAATTCTCCATCAGGATTTTTGACCTTGTAAGCCTGTCCCAGCGCAGATTCTACAAATGCAGATGCCGCTCCGATTGCCGCGATCATCCACATCCAGAATACAGAACCCGGACCTCCATAAAAAATTGCAGAAGCAACACCGGCAATATTTCCCATTCCAACACGTGCACCTACCGTTGTCGCAAATGCCTGAAACGAAGTGATTCCGCTTTCACTTTCTTCTTTATCCATTAAAAGATGAATCATTTCTTTCATCAGTCGAATCTGTGGGAATCTCAGTCTGATTGAAAGATACAATCCCACACCGAGACATAATACAACAAGTACCATGCTCCATACTAACGAGTCTACATTATTCATAAATACTGAAAAACTTTCCATATATTCCTCTTTTCTTTTTATTCTATAATCCTGAAAATAAAAGACTCCCCATGGTACACACACTTTATCGTGTTATCGTGGAGAGCTGTTAACTCATTAAATCTATAATACGCTTTATTTCAATAAAAAGCAATAAAAAGTGTCAATTTGGTGTCCTCTCCGGTGCTCCTGAATTCTGTATTTTGTATGAAACGCAAAAAGCCGGAAAGCCTTAATTTAAAAGACTTCCCGACTCACTAAAAACAGGGGATGAG
Organism: Ruminococcus sp. AF17-22AC; assembly: GCF_003460065.1. Taxonomy (NCBI): domain Bacteria; kingdom Bacillati; phylum Bacillota; class Clostridia; order Eubacteriales; family Oscillospiraceae; genus Ruminococcus; species Ruminococcus sp. AF17-22AC. The sequence continues at coordinate 202 of NZ_QRXT01000006.1, read as the reverse complement.
AGAATCGAACTCCCACCAAAGGTTTTGGAGACCCCTATCATACCATTTGACCAATCCCCTACATTATCGTATCTTCAAAACCACATACATGTTGACTAAGCAATCGATTATCTTAACCATGCTTTCGCTTTCGCCGAGCCTGATCACCTCGCAACTTCGTTGCTCAGTGCCTTTTGCTTCGCAAATGTCTGTCTCCTCACGT
>NZ_QRXT01000005.1:84289-291054 GCF_003460065.1 Ruminococcus sp. AF17-22AC | reverse complement strand
CCCAGTTCCTAATGTAGAGCAAAACAGACTAAAGGTGGAAGTTAGTTTTTCATTTAAGGTTCACAAATTCTTTACAAAATAATTAGCACTCACCTCTTGACAGTGCTAACAACACATGTTATATTACCAGTATAACAAAGATAACATTAAGGGTACGGGAAGAGATTTCAGTATCCTTTTCCTACGATATAAGGAGGAGAGCCTATGAACATCAGTAAGTTTACACAGAAATCCGTGCAGGCTGTTCAGGATCTTGAAAAGGTTGCCTATGAATACGGCAATCAGGAAGTGGAGCAGGAACATCTTTTATATGCCCTGCTGACACAGGAAGACAGCCTGATTCTCAAACTGATTGAGAAGATGGATATTAATAAAGAATATTTTATCAATGTAGTGAAGAAAGCACTGGATGCAAAAGTCAAAGTATCCGGTGGTGATCTGAGATTCGGGCAGTATCTGAATAAATCACTGGTAAATGCAGAAAATGAAGCAAAAGCAATGGGAGACGAATATGTTTCTGTTGAGCATCTGTTTCTGTCACTGCTGACACAGCCAAGCCCGGGTATGAAGAAGATCTTCGATGAATTTGGCATTACCAGAGAAAGATTTTTGCAGGCGCTGTCTACTGTCAGAGGTAACCAGAGAGTTGTCAGTGACAACCCGGAGGCAACCTATGACACACTGAATAAATACGGCGAGGATCTTGTGGAGAAAGCAAGAAATCAGAAACTTGATCCGGTCATCGGGCGTGATGCAGAGATTCGAAACATTGTTCGTATTCTTTCACGTAAGACCAAGAATAATCCGGTTCTGATCGGTGAACCTGGCGTTGGTAAGACAGCAGCCATCGAAGGTCTGGCACAGCGAATCGTCGCAGGTGATGTCCCGGAAGGCCTGAAAGATAAGAAGATTTTTGCACTGGACATGGGAGCACTGGTTGCAGGTGCGAAATATCGTGGTGAGTTTGAGGAACGTCTGAAAGCAGTTCTTGAAGAGGTAAGAAAGAGCGAAGGCGAGATCATTCTTTTCATTGATGAGCTGCATCTGATCGTCGGTGCCGGTAAGACAGACGGTGCGATGGATGCGGGCAACATGCTGAAACCAATGCTTGCCAGAGGTGAACTGCACTGTATAGGTGCAACCACGCTTGACGAGTACCGCCAGTACATTGAAAAGGATGCCGCACTGGCACGTCGTTTCCAGCCGGTTATGGTAGATGAGCCAACCGTAGAAGATACAATTTCAATCCTTCGTGGACTGAAAGAGAGATATGAAGTATTCCATGGTGTGAAAATTACAGACAGTGCGCTGGTAGCAGCCGCTACGCTTTCACATAGATATATCACAGACAGATTCCTGCCGGACAAAGCCATCGATCTGGTCGATGAAGCATGTGCCCTGATCAAGACCGAGTTGGATTCCATGCCGACTGAACTGGATGAACAGAGACGTAAGATCATGCAGCTTGAGATTGAGGAGTCTGCGCTTAAGAAAGAAACGGACAATCTGAGCAAAGAGCGTCTTGTAGAACTGCAGAAAGAGCTTGCAGAGATGCGTGACACATTCAATACTCAGAAAGCACAGTGGGATAATGAGAAACATTCCGTAGAGAAACTCCAGAAATTACGTGAGCAGATTGAAGATATCAATAAACAGATCCAGAAAGCAAAACAGAATTACGATCTGGAAAAAGCCGCCGAACTTCAGTATGGAGAACTTCCGAAAGTTCAGCAGCAGCTTGAAATAGAAGAAAAACAGGTCAAAGAAGGCGACCGCAGCCTTGTCCATGAGGCAGTTACAGATGATGAGATTGCAAGGATCATTTCACGCTGGACGGGTATCCCGGTAACGAAACTGACCGAGGGTGAGAGAACGAAACTTCTTGGTCTCGAAGATGAACTGCACAAACGTGTTATTGGTCAGGATGAAGGTGTACGTCTTGTAACAGATGCCATTCTTCGTTCAAAAGCAGGAATCAAAGATCCATCCAAGCCGATTGGTTCATTCCTGTTCCTCGGACCTACCGGTGTCGGCAAGACAGAACTTGCCAAAACACTTGCCGCAACTCTGTTTGATGACGAGCAGAATATGGTACGAATCGATATGAGTGAGTACATGGAGAAATATTCTGTATCCCGTTTGATCGGAGCTCCTCCGGGATATGTAGGATATGAAGAAGGCGGTCAGCTTACAGAAGCTGTTCGTCGTAAACCATACAGTGTTGTACTGTTTGATGAGATTGAGAAAGCTCATCCGGATGTATTTAATGTACTTCTGCAGGTGCTGGATGATGGACGTATCACAGATTCACAGGGCAGAACGGTAGACTTTAAGAACACGATTCTGATCATGACTTCAAACATTGGTTCACCGTATCTTCTTGATGGTATTGATGAAAAAGGTGAAATAAAACCAGAAGCTCAGGAACAGGTTATGAATGACCTGCGTGGACACTTCCGTCCGGAATTCCTGAACCGTCTGGATGAAATTATCATGTTCAAGCCATTGACAAAAGAGAATATTGGCGGCATAGTAGACCTGATGGTCAAAGAGCTCAGTGACCGTCTGGCAGATCAGGAACTTTCTCTGGAACTGACAGATGCAGCCAGAACACAGGTAATTGAAAATGGCTATGATCCGGTATATGGCGCAAGACCTCTGAAACGTTATCTGCAGAATTATGTGGAAACACTTGCTGCGAAGAAGATTCTTTCCGGTGATGTTCATCAGGGTGACACGCTTGTGCTGGATGTAAAAGACGGAGAGTTTGTGATCAACACGAAATAATATGCTGCTGTGTATAATCTGACCGGCAGCAGAATACCACAGGAGGTACGCAATGATACCAAAGGATCCGGTAATGCTGTTGAGCTATGTCAACACACAGTTGAGAGATTTTTATGGTACTCTGGAGGCTCTTTGCGAAGACAAAGGACTGGACAGAGAAGAACTGGTGGAGAAGCTCGCATCGATTGAGTACGAATACGATGAGGAACGTAATCAGTTCGTATAAAGAATTCCCGGCGATGATGGGAAGAAACTAAGGGGACTCGGGTTGGAGATTTTCGTTGAAAATACGAAAAGCATCCATTCTTTGAGTCCTCTTTTTCTTTTCCCATCCATCCCCGTACTTTATACAGGATAGTGTGGCACCTCACCGTGCTTTATGAATGAACAAAGGAACTCTTATATTTTAGAGATAAAAAATATTGAGCGTCAGGCCAGATAATATGAAAAAATAAAATATCAGCTGAGACAGTACCGGACTTCCAAACAGGAAACATCTGCAGGAATTTATGGTAATACTTAGTCTCTCGGCAGACTGCGTTATGGCGAAAAAGTGCATTGTTTGAGCGTTAGCGAGTTATGCACTTTTTCGCCATGTATTTAGCAGAATGAAGAGAGACATAGTATTTCCAAATTCCGAAGCCGTTTCCATGTTGGGAGTCCGGTACTGCATCAGCGTGAAATATATATTTTTATTAATTAGCTAAGCAAAATATTTTTTATAATGAAAATATAAAAAATCTGTGAAATTCATAAAAAACCATTGCTTTTTTTGTGCAAATGCATATAATAATCAATTAGCCGACTAATCAATAATCGACTAACAAACTATAAACATTACTTATGGAGGTGAAGAGGTGTTTACAGAAGGAGAACCAGAGTTTTGCCCACCGGAGCATAAGGACAGCTTTTTATCCATGTTTATGAGAATTGACCGCCGATTTATGGGAAAGTGCTTTGGACAGATGCAGGAACTGGGAATTTATCCGGGACAGATTCCGGTACTTGGCTTACTGGCATACAAAGACGGACTGAGCCAGCGTGAGATCGCAGAACATTTAAGAATCAAACCGCCGACCGTCAATGTGACTGTCCAGCGACTGGAAAAAGCAGGATTTCTTTACAGGGAAGCCGATGAAAAAGATCAGCGCATCTCCAGAATCTATCTGACAGAAAAAGGCAAACAGGCAAAAGAGAATGGCATGAAGAAAGTCCAGGAAAATGAAAAGATTCTTCTCGATGGTCTCAGCGAAACAGAACTTTGCCTTTTGAGAAGAATGTTGGAGCAGATTACAGAGAACATTGATAAAATACCCGGAACATCCGGAAAAATGACACAAAGAAAGTGAGGCAGCAAAAGTGATCAAACTGATGAAATATCTGAAAAAATCAGCAGGCTATGTGGTACTGATCATAGCGCTTCTGTTTCTTCAGGCATATTGCGATCTTTCTCTGCCGGATTACACATCCAAAATCGTCAATGTGGGAATCCAGCAGAGTGGTATTGAAGACAGCGTACCGGAAAAGATCCGAAAGACATCCATGGACAGTCTTCAGTTGTTTATGGACGATAATGACAAAGATACTGTAGATTCCTTTTATGAAGAAGACGGTGATCTTCTTGTGTTGAAAGACAATGTGACTTCCGAAGAAAGAGATGAATTAAACAGCATCTTCGGAAAGCCGATGATTATCGTGGCAAGCTTTTCTTCCGGTGGTGATGAAGTAAATGCCATGCTTACACAGATGGGCATTCCGGAAGGCACAGATCCGATGCAGGCACTTGCGATTATGCCGAAAGAAGCACTGGATGCCATGACAGAAAAAATCAGCGAAAAAGTTGACAGCATGCAGGCTTCCATTATCACACAGGCTGGTGTTTCCTACGTAAAAGGCGAGTATGAAGCAATTGGCGAAGACGTCGATGCGATCCAGATGCATTACATCAAGATTGCGGGTGTGAGAATGCTTGGCATGGCACTGATCACAATGCTCTGCGCAATCTGTGTGGTATTTCTTTCTTCCAGAGTTGCAGCAGCACTCGGTCACGATCTGAGAAATGCGGTATACCGAAAGGTTATCACTTTTTCAAGCAAAGAGTATCATAAGTTTTCAACCGCATCACTTATCACACGATGCACAAATGATATTCAGCAGGTACAGCAGGTTATGACAATGCTTTTCCGTATTGTCCTGTATGCACCGATTCTTGGTATCGGTGGAGTGATCCGCGTATTAAATACAGATTCCTCCATGACCTGGATCCTTGGTCTGGCAGTTGGACTTATTCTTGTGGTGATCATTGTTCTGTTCCAGGTGGCAATGCCGAAATTTACAGTATTACAGACACTGGTCGATAAGCTGAACCTTGTGACAAGAGAAATTCTTACCGGTATTCCGGTTATCCGTGCATTCAGCAGGGAGAAACATGAGGAAGAACGTTTCGAGGAAGCCAACGAAAGACTGACAAAGACAAACTTGTTTGTCAACCGCTGTATGACATTTATGATGCCGACGATGATGCTTATTATGAATGGCGTTTCCGTTCTGATTATTTACAGTGGCGCTTATGCGGTAGATAACGGAACTATGCAGGTTGGCAATGTTATGGCATTTATCCAGTATGCAATGCAGATCATCATGTCCTTCCTGATGATCACAGCGATGTCTATTATGCTTCCGAGAGCAAATGTCGCAGCACTCCGTATTAACGACGTGCTGAAAACAAAAGTAAGTGTTACAGATCCGGAAAATCCGGTTTTGCCGGCAGAAGACGTAAAGGGAATTGTGGAATTTGATCATGTAAGTTTTGCATATCCGGAAGCAGGAGAAAATGTACTGACAGATATTTCCTTCAAAGCAGAAAAAGGTGAGACGATCGCCGTGATCGGAAGTACCGGAAGTGGCAAGAGTACACTTGTTAATCTGATTCCGCGATTCTACGATGTGACGAAGGGACGTATCCTTGTAGACGGAGTTGATGTCCGTGATATGACACAGAAAGATGTCAGATCAAGGCTTGGATATGTACCGCAGAAGGGAATTCTTTTCTCAGGTACGATCGATTCCAATATTCGTTACGGTAAGACGGACATTTCCGTCGAAGAAGTAAAAGAAGCAGCAGAAGTAGCTCAGGCAACAGAATTTATTGATGCAAAACCGGAAACATACGATTCTCCAATCTCACAGGGAGGAACCAACGTATCCGGTGGTCAAAAACAGCGTCTTTCCATAGCAAGGGCAATCGCCAAGAAACCTGAGATATTTATTTTTGACGACAGCTTTTCTGCACTGGATTTCAAGACCGACAGTACTTTGCGTAAAGCACTCAAAGCACATACAAAAGATGCAACAACAATCATTGTGGCACAGCGTATCAGTACAATTTTGAACGCTGACAAGATTATTGTTCTGGATGACGGACATATGGCAGGTATTGGTACACATAAAGAATTGATGAAAAACTGTGAAGTTTACCGTCAGATTGCAATGAGTCAGCTGTCAGAGGAGGAATTGGCATGAGTGAACAGAGACGACGTGGACCAATGGGCGGACACGGAAGAGGCATGCGCCCGACGGAAAAAGCAAAAGATTTCAAAGGTGCGATGAGCAAACTGTTCCGTTATATGAGCCGCTATAAAATGCGTTTTGTGCTGGTATTTATTTTTGCGATTGCAGGAACTGTATTTAATATTGTTGGACCGAAGATTCTTGGTAAAGCAACGACTGAACTTTATACAGGCCTTGTTGCAAAAGTAAACGGAACTGGTGGTATTGACTTTGCGAAGATCGGAACGATCCTTCTGTGGACACTGGGACTGTATGTGGCAAGTGCATGCTTCTCCTTCATTCAGGGATGGATCATGACAGGAATTTCCAATGATGTGACTTATAATCTCCGTAAAGATATTTCAAAGAAGATCAATCATCTGCCATTGAATTATTTTGAAAGCAGAACAAACGGTGAGATTCTTTCGAGGGTAACAAACGATATTGATACTCTTCAGATGAGTCTTAATCAGAGCCTGACACAGCTTATCACATCAGTAACTACACTGATTGGTGTAGTTATTATGATGCTTTCCATCAATGTATGGATGACGCTGGCTGCACTTCTGATCCTGCCGGTATCCATGTTTATTATTCAGATGGTGATGAAGCATTCACAGAAATACTTCCAGGCACAGCAGAATTACCTTGGCGCAGTCAACGGTCAGATCGAAGAAAACTTCGGCGGTCATGATGTGGTAAGAGTATTTAATAAAGAAAATGATGTGCTTGATGAATTTGAAAAAGACAACAAGAAACTTTATGAATCTGCATGGAAATCACAGTTCTTCTCAGGAATGATGATGCCGATCATGCAGTTTGTCGGGAACCTTGGCTATGTAATGGTAGCACTTCTCGGTGGAATCTTTGTTATCAAAGGTTCGATTGAAGTCGGGGATATCCAGTCATTTTTCCAGTACATCCGTAACTTTACACAGCCGATCCAGCAGATCGCGCAGGTAACAAACCTTCTGCAGTCTTCCGCAGCAGCTTCTGAGAGAGTCTTTGAATTTCTTGATGAGGAAGAGGAAGTACAGCAGCCGGAAAATCCGGATTCTATTGAAGGTCTGGAAGGAAATGTACAGTTTGAACATGTTGAGTTCGGTTACAATCCGGATAAAATCATCATTCATGATTTCTCGGCAGATGTACATGATGGACAGAAGATTGCAATTGTAGGACCGACCGGTGCCGGTAAAACGACGATGGTTAAACTGTTGATGCGTTTCTACGATGTAAATAAGGGTGCCATCAAAGTAGATGGCCATGATGTCAAAAATTTCAACAGAAGCGAGCTTCATGAGATGTTCGGTATGGTGCTTCAGGATACATGGCTGTTCTCCGGAACAATCATGGAAAATATCCGTTACGGACGACTGGATGCAACGGATGAAGAAGTCATTGCAGCAGCAAAGGCAGCGCATATCCATAACTTTATCATGCAGCAGCCGGGCGGCTATCAGATGGTGCTGGATGAAGAAACAAGCAACATTTCACAGGGACAGAAACAGCTTCTTACGATCGCAAGAGCAATTCTTGCAGACAACAAGATTCTGATCCTTGATGAGGCAACATCCTCTGTTGATACAAGAACAGAAATGCAGATCCAGAAAGCGATGGATAATCTGATGAAGGGAAGAACAAGCTTTGTCATTGCACATCGACTTTCTACGATCAAAGACGCAGATCTGATCCTTGTTATGAAAGACGGAGATATTATTGAGCAGGGTAACCATGAAGAACTGCTGGCAGCGAAAGGATTCTATGCAGATCTTTATAACAGTCAGTTTGATAACAGTTCGTCGGAACTTTGTTCATGACAATAAAGAATTCCCGGTGATGATGGGAATGTAAAGAAAAGGACTCCAGTTAGGATAGCCCGTGAATTATCATCTGTGCATGTCTCAATTCAAAACTTCTGTGATTCTATGTATACAGAACTTTGCTAAGAACGATACAGAAAATGCTGAACTCGCATCAAAGATGCTCAGACAGCAGCATTTTCTGCATCAACGCAAAAACCTGTACACCAAGAATCTCTACGAAGTTTTTCAGGCGAGACAGACACAGATGATAATTACGGGCATTCCTGACGGGAGTTTTTCTTTTTCCCAGCCTGCCCCTCCCGGTTGCCGCACACGACATTTTTTTATCTGCACAGACTCTTATCAGTTTATTTATTATCCTTGTCATAACCTCTTTTTTTCGGTATAATATTAAGCCACAGTTACAAACAGGAAACAAGCTGCTTACAGAGGAGCAGACTTTATATGATAAAATAGGAGCAATCATGTGACAATACGACATGATTTTCCTGCATAAGACAACGAGGAGCAGTGATCAATTTCATGGAAAATATAAAAAACGGCAGGGAATATCTGCAATATGTATTGAAATGTCTGAATGACCGTCTTGCCCAGGCAGATGCGGCAATTCTCGAAGGCGAGAAAGAAATCGAGGACATGCATGAATACTACTGGGAAAACTATACCGAGATGGATCAGTACGGATATGAGGATTATGATAATCAGCAGGCACTTTTCCGCCAGATGAATGCCAACGAAGAGCAGTTCCGCCTTCGCAAACGCTTCAAAAAGATGCAGGACTCGCCATTCTTCGGCAGAGTGGATTTCCGGTATGACGGAGATGAGGAGGCAGAGACCTTTTATATCGGAATCGGCAATCTCTCCGAGAGTGCAGGAAGCCTTCCGCTTGTGTATGACTGGAGAGCACCGGTGAGCGGACTTTTTTATGATTACGATAAAGGGCCGGCGTCTTATGAGGCACCGTCAGGAATTTTTGAAGGTGAAGTGACTTCAAAATGGCAGTACAAGATCCGTAAAGGCAAGATGCTCTATGAATTTGAAAGCGATGTCAAGATAGACGACGAAATTCTCGGAGCAGAGCTTGGAAGCAACGGAGAAGTACAGCTCAAAAATATCGTCCGGACGATTCAGAAAGAGCAAAATGAGATCATCCGAAATACTAAAGACAAGATCATGGTGATTCAGGGAGCGGCAGGAAGCGGTAAGACATCTGTAGCCCTGCACAGAATTGCCTATCTTCTGTATCATGACAGAGAAAACCTGAAATCATCAAATGTACTGATCCTGTCACCGAACGGAGTCTTTGCAGATTACATTTCACATATCCTTCCGGAACTGGGCGAGGAAAACATCCGAGAGATGAGTTTTGACCTGTTTGCATACAGAGAACTTAAGGAAATTGTCGGTGACTGTGAGGATCGCTACGACCAGATCGAACGCACGGTGCTCAATCCGAAGATACAGGAGATATGCAGAGAGAAACAGTCACCGGAATTTGTTTCGAAGCTGGATGGTTTTGTCCTCAGACTGGAAGACGAGCTGATGAATTTCCGTGATGTGGAATACAGAGGCTGTACACTGAGCGAAAAAGAGATTATTGATCTGTTTTATTTTAAATTTCTGGATGTACCGCTTCTTTCCAGAATGCATTCTGTCGCAGAATATTTTATTGACCAAGTGGAGACACTGAGAGACAGAGATCTTTCTGATGAAGAACGTGAAGAAGTAATGGAATGCTTCAGAAGCATGTACGAGACAAGAGACTGTTATGTGCTGTACAGCCGTTTTCTTGAGAAAGAAGGATACCGGCCGCTTCCACACTGCCAGATTGAGAAGCGCCGCCTCCGATATGAAGATGTATATCCGGTGCTTTATCTTAAGTACACACTGTACCAGTGCCGAAACCATCACGGGATCAAGCATGTTGTGGTGGATGAGATGCAGGATTATTCATGGATTCAGTATCTGCTAATTCATAAAATGTTTCCATGCAGGATGACCATTCTGGGAGATAAGGCCCAGACAATGGAAGACGAGACACAGGATGTGCTGAAATTTCTTCCGAAGATATTCGGGAAAGATATTCGCAAGATTGTGATGAACAGAAGTTATCGTAATACGATGGAGGTTGCACAGTATGCGAATCATCTTACCGGAATTGAGGATATGGAGCTGTTCGAGCGTCATGGTGAGCCGGTAGATGAGCGGACATTTTCGTCGACAGAGGAAGCACTTGAGACTGTTCTTGAAAAATGGCTGAACCGTCGGGAAGAGTTTGAGACAGAAGCTCTGATCTTTCTTACAGAAAGGGAAGCAGAACACGCTTTCCTTTATATAGAAAAGAGACTGAAAGAAATTGCCCCGGAGGCAGAAAACCAGCTTTGCTACATGAACCGCGACAGCCAGAGCTTTAAGAAAGGACTGACTGTGACGACTTTTTATCTTGCAAAAGGTCTGGAATTCGATCAGGTATTTGGCATATTTGAAGAGGACAGAGAAAGCGGTCTTCAGTGCCAGGCAAAGTATATTACAGCGACGCGAGCACTGCATGAACTGCATATGTATATGATGGAAAATTCAAAGTAAGCTTTGCCAAACTATACGGTTTTTCATTGACACTGATGGGATATAACTGTAAAATATAGCATGAGGGAAAGAGTATAAACATTATCATTTTATAAGGAGAATGTTATTATGAAGAATAAAAAATTACTTGCAATGACAGCAATGGTGATAACGGCATCTGTACTGATGTCTGCATGTAGCTTTGGCGGTAATGATAAAAAAGAAGACACTCCGGCTGTAGCCGTGACACCGACAGCAGAACCGACTGCAACACCGGCTCCGACTATAGAACCGACGATCGCACCGAATGTACAGAGCACAACTTATACATCCGCAGATAAGTCAATCGCGATCAACCTTCCGGATGCAACATGGTCCAATAAGTCAGACGAGACAGATATGGTAAGCTTTGAGTCTCCGAATGTCGGAAACATTCTGATCCTGCACGGACAGGGTGAGGATACCATGGCTTCTACCGTGATTCCGAGCACACAGGACATGGCAGTTTCACTTGATCAGGCAGATGGTGACAAAGTAAATGGCACTGATTTTGAAATTCAGGATTATACATCCAATGATGTCAACGGAATTGGTGTATACAGCTACACAACCAAAATGCTGAATACAGATAAGAGTGGCGGAGACCTTTATGTGGTTCACAAAGTATTTGCCAACGATACCGAATATTATAATATCGAAGCTTCTGTAAAGAGCGAAGATGCACTGGATTCTATCAAGGCAGCAGTCGCTTCCTTCCAGATTCTGGGAGATTCTTCACTGAAAGAAGCAGCACCGAAGCAGGCGGCTCCGGCAGCAGATAACAGCTCCGCAGACAACGCAGCAGCAGACAATTCCGGTGCAGCAGCTTCTGATAACGCAGGAAATACAGATGCATCCGCTTCCACTGACGGAACAACTGCCGATGGAAGTTCGAACGATGCTTCACAGGCTGCAGATAATGGAACTGCTTCTACAGACACATCCACGAATTCCGGTGGATTTACAGATGAGCAGCTTTCCAACACCGATGAGACAAGAACCATCTACCGCAATTCTGACGGACATCCACTCGTTATTCAGCCGGACGGTAACGGAAACTGGGTGGATTTTGACGGAAATACCTATAGCTTCGCTGATGAGCAGGATGCATACGATGCAAATGGCAACAGCTATTACTGGCACGGAGAAGCAGCAGACGTATATTATATGCCTGTTCAGTAAAAGGATAACAGAGACACAAAAGAGGCAGGTGAGAGATCATCTGCCTTTTTTACCAGCAGGAGAGGAAGAAAATGGAAGCATACAGTAAATTTGCGCAGGTCTATGATCTGTTCATGGACAATATTGATTACGAAGGATGGGCAGACTATGTTACAGACCGCCTGAAAGAATACGGAATTACAGACGGACTCGTCCTGGAACTTGGATGTGGTACAGGTACGATGACGGGATTGCTTGCAGATCGGGGTTATGATATGATTGGTGTGGACAATTCCGAGGAAATGCTTGCAGAGGCAATGGAAAAGAGAGTAGAATCCGGGCAGGATATTCTTTATCTTTTACAGGATATGCAGGAATTTGAATTATATGGTACGGTACGTGCGGTGGTCAGTGTGTGTGACAGCCTGAATTATATCACGGAGAGAGAAGAACTTCTTCAGGTATTTCGTCTGGTAAATAACTATCTGGATCCGGAAGGTATTTTTCTCTTTGATATGAATACCGTACATAAGTACAGAGACCTTATGGGCGATACGACAATTGCCGAGAACCGTGAGGAGGGCAGCTTCATCTGGGACAACAGTTTTGATGAAGAAGGCCTGAATTATTATGAGCTTGCTGTTTTTCTTCCGAGAGAGGATGGACTGTATGAAAAATGCGAGGAAGTCCACTGCCAGAAAGCCTATCCGCAGGAAGAAATCGAATCACTGATAAAAGAAGCAGGTATGGATCTTCTGGCGGTTTATGATGCGTATACGATGGAACCTGCTACGAAGGACAGCGAGAGAATGTTTTTTGTTGCAAGGGAAAAAGGAAAAAATAAATAAAAGAGGTACAGAAATAATATGAAAGATTATATAGTAAGAGCGATTGCTGCGGACAGCCAGATCCGTGCGTTTGCAGCAGTTACAACAGAAACCGTGGAGACTGCAAGACAGGATCACAACACAAGTCCGGTGGCAACTGCCGCGCTGGGACGTCTTCTCACAGCCGGTTCTATGATGGGTGTGATGATGAAGGGAGACAAAGACATCCTGACACTGCAGGTAAAAGGTGACGGACTGATTCAGGGAATTACCGTTACTGCAGATTCTAAAGGACGTGTCAAGGGGTATGTGGGAAATCCGGAAGTAATTATTCCGGCAAATGCAAAAGGCAAACTGGATGTATCCGGTGCTGTCGGCAATGGTTTTCTTCAGGTCATTAAGGATATGGGATTGAAAGAGCCGTATGTCGGTCAGGTCGCATTACAGACAGGAGAGATCGCAGAGGATCTTACTTATTATTTTGCAGCGAGTGAGCAGGTGCCGTCAGCAGTGGGGCTCGGTGTTCTGATGAACAAAGATAATACCGTACGTCAGGCTGGTGGTTTTATTGTACAGGTGATGCCGTTTGCAGAAGAAGAAACGATCGCAAAACTTGAAGAAAATGTACAGAAGATCCAGTCCGTAACGACACTTCTGGAGCAGGGCCATACACCGGAGAGTCTTCTGGAACAGGTACTTGACGGCTTTGATATTGAAATCAACGATACGATCCCGACAGAATTTTACTGTAACTGCAGCAAGAGCCGTGTAGAGCGTGCGCTGATCAGCATCGGACGTAAAGAACTAAATGAACTGATCCAGGAAGGCAAAGAAGTAGAACTGAACTGTCATTTCTGTAATAAAAATTATATCTTCAGTGTAGAGGAGTTAAAAGAAATTCTCAGAAAGTGCAAATAGGAGGAAAAAGCTGTGAAAGACGGTTTTATCAAGGTAGCTGCCGCTACACCGGATGTCCGTGTGGCTGACTGCGAATATAATGCAACAGAAATCATCCGTATGATCCATGAGATGGAAGCGCAGGGCGCAAAGATTATGGTATTTCCTGAACTCTGTATCACTGCATATACCTGTGGAGATCTTTTCTGGCAGGAGAATCTTCTGGAAGAGGCGAAAGTGCAGCTTGTCCGTATTGCAGAAGAAACCAAAGAGGTGGACGCACTGATTTTTGTCGGACTGCCGTTAGAATACAATGGTAAGCTTTATAATGTGGCAGCAGGACTTAATCACGGTGAAATCCTTGGATTTGTACCGAAGACCTGGCTGCCAAACTATAATGAATTTTATGAGGCAAGATATTTTACTTCCGGAGAGCATGTCGACGGCACGGTTCACATTGACCGCGAAGCGTACAAAGAACGGTATGACAGCGATTTTGATGACGTGGAATTTGATATTGAGATGACATCTTTTGATGAGTTTGAAGAACTCGAAGAAATTGATGATGAAGATTTCGGCGGCGAGAACTTCGATGATGAAGACCTTTTTGATGATGACGAGATGGATGATGAACTTTATGAGGAGGATATCTGGATTTCTCCGAATACGATCTTTACATGCGAAGACATGCCGAAACTGCAGATTGCAGCAGAAATCTGTGAAGATCTCTGGGTACCGAATCCGCCGAGCGTTGCACATGCATTTCACGGTGCGAATCTGATCGTCAATCTGTCTGCAAGTGATGAAGTTGTAGGCAAGGATTCTTACCGTAAGAGTCTGGTGAGCGCACAGTCTGCAAGACTTCTCTGCGGCTATATTTATGCAACAGCAGGAGAAGGTGAATCCACACAGGACGTCGTTTATGGCGGACATAATCTGATTGCAGAAAACGGCTCTGTTCTGGCAGAGAGTAAAAGATTTGCCAATGGTGTGATTTATGCAGATCTTGATATTCACCGCCTGGACAATGAACGAAGAAGAATGACAACCTGTCAGTTTGCACCGGATCTGGCACCGGAAGGACAGGACATCAGTTACAACGAAGCACCGTTTACACTGGAAAATACAGAGACAGTTCTTACACGTAAATTTGATTCCAGACCATTCGTGCCGGGAATCAAAGAAGAAAGAGAGCGCCGCTGCGACGAAATCCTGAATATTCAGGCAATGGGACTTAAGAAACGTCTTGCACATATTCACTGCCAGAATGCGGTGATCGGTCTGTCCGGTGGACTGGACTCCACGCTGGCACTTCTTGTGACCGTACGTGCATTTGATATGCTTGGTATGGACAGAAGCAAGACCACGGCTGTTACAATGCCATGCTTCGGAACGACTGACCGTACCTATAACAATGCCTGCCAGTTAAGCGAATGTCTGGGGGCAACTCTGAAAGAAGTCAATATCCGTGAAGCGGTCAACCTGCATTTCCGTGATATCGGACACGATCCGGAAGTGCATGATGTCACTTATGAGAACGGACAGGCAAGGGAACGTACGCAGATCCTGATGGATATTGCAAACCAGTCCGGCGGTATTGTCATTGGCACAGGAGACCTTTCCGAACTGGCACTTGGGTGGGCAACTTATAATGGTGATCATATGTCCATGTATGCAGTCAACAGTTCTGTGCCGAAGACGCTGGTACGTCATCTGGTAAGATATTATGCAGATACCTGCGAAGATCAGAAACTTGCAGAGATCCTTCTGGATATTCTGGATACCCCGGTAAGTCCGGAACTTCTGCCACCGAAGGATGGTGTGATCTCACAGAAGACAGAAGACCTTGTAGGACCGTATGAACTGCACGACTTTTTCTTATATTATATGCTCCGCTGGACATTTCCGCCGAAAAAAATCTTCCGTCTGGCGCAGAATGCCTTTTCAGGAGAATATGATGATGAGACGATTCTGAAATGGCTTAAGACATTCTATCGCAGATTTTTCATGCAGCAGTTTAAACGTTCCTGTCTGCCGGATGGACCGAAAGTCGGAAGCGTTGCCGTATCTCCGAGAGGAGATCTCCGTATGCCGAGTGACGCGTGCGCGACATTATGGATGAAAGAACTGGATCAGATCAGGATCTAACCGGCAGTTTCAGCTTTTGCGACAGCTTTATCGACGGCATGGATAAGCATGAGCGCTGTGTATTTTTGATCGCTGGAATACTCCAGATTTTCCAGTGACTGAGTAGAATAGATCTGGCTGGCGAGTGAGTCCAGCACAGGTTCTACCAGCGGAAACATGGCGGAAGTACTTTCACTTAAGTTGGCAAGATGAATCGAGCGGATACTGTCCTGATCGACGGTCACTTCGACATCAAAGCTGTTGTTATTTAATCGTATAGAGGTCCGGTAAATCCCGGGGGTGTATTTTGAAACGGTGTCTGAGGATGCCGTTTCAGACTTTCCGGGGCCGAACATAAGAAGCATTACTACCCCGAAGATCACAAGGAGCAGCAGAAAAATTCCGGTATAGATTACCTCTTTCATATGTAAGACGATGATTTTGGTTTTCGAACTCATGTTGAAGCCTCCTGATCCAATGGTCCGGTTCCCGGTGTGATGCCACAGGGTTACTGCGGGATATGATTCTGTATATCTTATTCGTATTTTACTGAAATATGTATCATAAAAGTAAATGTTTAGCAGGGAGGTTTTTATGTCACTTCAGTTTATTATTGGAAATTCCGGCGCGGGTAAATCGTACGCAGCATATCAGAATGTGATACGCGAAGCCTCACGAAAGCCGACAAATATGTATTATGTAATCGTTCCGGAGCAGTTTACCATGCAGACACAGAAAACACTTGTAGAAATGCATCCGCAAAAAGGAATCTTAAATATTGATGTACTGAGCTTTGAACGACTGGCGTACCGTATTTTTGAAGAAGTCGGCGGTGATACACGGAAAGTTCTGGAAGAGACCGGAAAGAATATGGTTCTTCTGAAACTGGTACAAATGAACCAGAAAAAACTTGTCTATCTGAAAAATCAGATGAAAAAGCCGGGCTATCTCGATGAAGTGAAATCCCTGCTCTCGGAGTTTATGCAGTATGAAGTCCATGAAGAAGAAATGGATAAGATGATCAATGACGCAGAGGATAAGCCGCTTCTGCAGATGAAATTAAAAGATGTGTCTGTCCTTTATCAGGCATTTCGGGAATTTCTGTCAGATCATTTTATGACATCAGAAGAAGTTCTGGAAGTTCTTGCAAAAGAAATTCCGTTTTCACGGAAACTGCGTGGCAGTACAGTCATACTTGATGGTTACACGGGATTTACACCGGTACAGCATACGGTTATCCGGGAACTTCTGGCAGTCTGCAAAAAAGTTTCCGTGACGGTCACGATGGATGTCAGAGAAGAATTTTTGGCAAAGGGAAAGCCACATGAATTATTTTATATGAGTCATAAAATGATTCGTTCTTTAAGTGAATTTACGAAAGACGTGGAAGAACCAGTCTGGATAAAGAGCGGCAGCAGTTCCCGGTTTGCCGATTCGCCTGCCCTTGGCTTTCTGGAGAAGAATCTGTTTCGTTATCACAGAAAAACATATGATAAAGAGCAGAGTGAGGTACAGCTTTTTCAGGAGGGAACACCGGAGAGAGAGATGCAGGAGACTGCAAGAAGAATTATCCGGCTGGTACGGGATTCACAGTACCGCTACGGGCAGATCGCTGTGATTACAGGGAATCTTGAAGAATACGGAAGTATTGCAAGACATGTCTTTGAAGAAGCCGGAATTCCGTTTTTTATAGATGAGAAACATTCTGTACTGATGAATCCATTTGTGGAATATGTGCGTGCGGCACTGGAGATGGTAAGTCAGGGATTCAGTTATGAAAGCGTGTTCCGATATCTGCGCTGCGGTATGTCCGATATTTCCAGAAGTGAGACAGATCGTCTGGAAAATTATGTGTTGGCGCTCGGAATTCATGGATTTCGAAAATGGGATGAGAGATGGGTGCGGCTCAGTCGCGATATGGATCCGACATCGATCATGGAACTGAATGTTATCCGGGAGCGTTTTGTGACAGAGATTCGATCCCTTGCAGAAGGCTTTGCCGGAAAGAAAAAAACAGTCGCAGAATACAGCAGGTGTCTCTATGAATTTATAGTACAGAGCCGCGTGCAGGAAAAACTTGGGGTACAGGAGCTTTTATTTAAGCAGCACGGCGACCGTGCAATGGAAAAAGAATATGCCCAGATTTACGGGATCGTGATGAACCTCCTTGATAAAATGGTCAGCATTCTCGGGGAAGAAACGGTGTCTGCAGAAGAGTACCGTCAGCTTCTTGAGACGGGTATGGGACAGGCGAAAGTAGCATTGATACCGCCGGGAATCGATCAGGTACTGGTAGGCGATATGGAGAGAACGCGACTGAAAGATATCCGTGCGTTGTTTTTCGTAGGAGTGAATGAAGGCTGTATACCGAAGAATACGGAGTCAGGGGGCATCCTTACGGAGATGGACAGAGATTTTCTTGGAGAACAGGGAATCGAGCTGGCACCGGGTCCCAAAGAACTGATGAATACGCAGCGTTTTTATCTGTATCTCAACCTTACGAAGCCATCCGAGAGACTCTGCCTTTCGTACAGTATGTCCAACGGCAAAGGCGAAGCGACGGGACCGGCATTTCTGATCCGGACCATGCAGACACTTTTTCCGAAACTGAAAACAGAACATGCGCAGGAGCCGCGAAATGAACTGGATCTGATCGAGACACCGAATACAGCAGTAGAATATCTCCTGTCTTGCCTGACCGATGAAGAAAAAAGAAAAGACAATCCGGTATTTGAAGAACTGTACAGCTGGTATTTGAATAGTCCTGAATATCGGACAGTAACGGAAAAATTGACAGAAGCTGCATTTATCCGCAAACCGATCGATCAGATCAGCAAAAGTGTAGCGAAAGCTCTGTACGGGGAAGTCTCACCGAACGGTGCAACAAGACTGGAACGTTTTTCTGCATGTGCGTTTGCTCATTTTCTGAAATACGGTCTGGAAGTAAAGGAACGTGCAGAATACGAATTTAAGGCGATGGATATGGGAAATGTCATCCATCAGGCACTGGAAGATTTCGCAACAGAAATTCACAGAAGAAAGCTTAAGTGGAGCGAACTTTCGGATGAACTGCGGGATGCGATCGCAGATGAATGTCTGGACAAGATCAGCGCCGATTACGGTAATACGATCCTTCAGAGCAGTGCAAGGAACCAGTATATGATCGAACGTACACGAAGGATTCTTAGAAGGACAGTCTGGGCACTGCAGGAACAGCTTCGAAACGGTAAATTTCAGCCGGAGGGATTTGAGGTTTCGATCGGAGGCGGACGGATTGACCGTCTGGATGTCATGAAGACAGACGATAAAGTCTATGTAAAGATCATTGATTATAAGACAGGAAATACGACATTTGATCTGGTCAGCATTTATTACGGTCTCCAGATGCAGCTTGTCGTCTACATGGATGCGGCGGTAAAGGCGGAGCAGCGAAAATATCCGGATGCAGAGGTGAAACCGGCAGGAATTTTTTATTACAATGTCAAAGATCCTATGCTGCAAAAAGAGATGGAAGATGATCTGGACGGACTGGATCCGGAAATCTTTAAGAAACTCAAAATGAATGGTCTGGTCATGGCAGACAGAGATGTGATCGAAGGTCTGGATAAGACAACAATCTCCCTGCCGTTGTCCTACACAACAAAGGGGGAACTGAGAAAAGGTTCTTCAGTAGCTGATGAGCAGGGTTTTGCACTTCTGGATGCTTATGTCAAAAAGAAGATTACTGACATCCGGGAGGCAATACTGGATGGTAATGCAGAAGTTTCTCCTTATGAGATGGGAAACAGGAATGCTTGCACTTACTGTCCGTATCAGGGGACATGTGGATTTGACCGCAAGATACCGGGATATGAGTTTCGCAGACTGAAGCAGTTTGCAGACGATGAGATATGGAAAGCATTTGCAAAGGAGGTGGATGACGAATGGGAGTAATTTGGACTGAGGAGCAGCAGAAAGTGATTTCGCTCCGTAACCGGAATATTCTGGTAAGTGCAGCAGCAGGATCCGGAAAAACTGCCGTTCTTGTAGAACGTATTTTAAGCAAGATTTGCGATCCTAAGAAACCAGTCGACATAGACCGTCTTCTGATCATGACGTTTACCCGCGCGGCGGCAGGGGAAATGAAAGAACGTATCTCAGCGGCAATTGATCAGAAACTGTACGATAATCCGGATAATGAACATCTTCAGCGCCAGGTCTCACTGATACATAATGCACAGATTACGACCATCGATGGTTTTTGTGCATATATCATCCGAAATTATTTTCATATGATCGATCTGGATCCGGGATATCGTACAGCAGAAGAGGGAGAACTGAAACTTCTGCGCGAAGATGTGATGAAGGAAGTGCTGGAAGAGGCATATGCGCAGAAAGATGAGAAATTTCTGAATCTGGTAGAGTGTTATGCAAACGGCAAAACCGATGATGAAATCCGGGATATGATCTATAAATTATATGATGCTTCTATGAGTCATCCGTTTCCGGAGGAGTGGATTGAAGAATGCCTGAGAGTCTATCAGGTGGATAATGTAGAAGATCTTCGGAGTACCAAGTGGATGACACTTCTCTGGGATGCGGCAGAGGAATGTATTTCGGAGATCGATGATCTGTTGGAACGAGCCACACATATCTGCCGGGAAATTGATGGTCCGTATTTTTACGAAACAGCATTGGAAAGTGACAGTCTCCTTCTGAAAGAAGCAAAAGAACGTGCAGCAAAGAGGGACTATAATGGTATGGCATCACTTCTGGCAGCACATAAATATGCACGTCTTTCTGCCAAAAAAGATCTGAATGTAGATGAAGAAAAGAAAAAACAGGTGAAAGACCTTCGTGATACAGAAAAATATATATGGAAAGAACTGGAAGAGCACTATTTCAGCCAGTCTGAAGAACATATTCTGGAGGCATTGAAATACTGCCGGAAACCTATGGAGGGACTGGCGCGGATCACATTACAGTTTAAAGCGGCATTTGCGGAAAAAAAACGAGAAAAAAATGTTCTGGATTTTTCAGATATGGAACATTTTGCCCTGGAAATACTGATGAAAAAAGAAGACGAAGATCTCATCCCAAGTACTGCTGCGAAAGAATTATCTGCCAGATATGAGGAAGTAATGGTGGACGAATATCAGGACAGCAACCTTGTACAGGAAATGATCACTAATCTGGTGTCCGGCTGGGCGGATGGACGTAAAAATATTTTTATGGTAGGAGATGTAAAGCAGAGTATTTACAGATTCCGACTTGCAAGACCGGAACTTTTTATGGAGAAATACCACAGCTATTCTCTTGAAGATGCAAAAGAACAGCGTGTGGATCTGTACAAAAATTTTCGAAGCAGGAGAGAAGTTTTATCTTCGGTTAATTACATTTTTCGCCAAATCATGGGGAAAGATCTCGGGGGCATTACTTATGACGACGAAAATGCACTTTATACAGGAGCTTCTTTTCCGGAAAAAGAACATACAGCGGGAGAGAAAACAAATGACTCCGAAAATACAACAGAAGTTCTTCTGATCGAAAAGGACGGGGAAGAACTGTCAGAAGAAGAAAATGGAAATCAGACGGTACAGGAACTGGAAGCACTGGCCATTGCACAACGGATCCGAAGGATGGTCGGCAATGAGGAGGTGCTGGATAAAGAGAACGGCAGATATCGGAAAGTTGAATACGGAGATATTGTGATTTTACTTCGTTCAGCGACAGGATGGGCGGAACCATTCAGTCAGGTGCTGACATCCAAAGGTATTCCGGTTTACAGTGCATCGCGGACAGGATATTTCTCAGCACAGGAAGTCGTTACCCTTTTGAATTATCTGAGAGTCTGTGATAATCCATTGCAGGATATTCCACTGACCGGTGTACTGCATTCTCCGATTGTGGGATGCACAGTGCAGGAGCTTGCAATCCTTAAGAGTCGCTGCCCGGACGGGATGCTTTATGAGAGCCTTTGTGCATACTGCGAACTGGAACAGGCGGAACTGACAGAGGAGGAAAAGTGCCTGCAGGAAAAATTATGCGCTTTTCAGGCTCAGCTGGAAGAGATGCGGAATTTGTCCGCGTATACACCGGTACATGAACTGATTCTTCACATTCTTTCCGAGACGGGATATGCAGATTATGTAAAAGCTGTGCCGGGAGGTGCGCAGCGTGGGGCAAATATTCATATGCTTGTGGAAAAGGCAATGGATTATGAGAAGACGAGTTACCGTGGACTGTTTAACTTTGTCCGTTATATCGAAAAGCTCCAGAAGTATGAGGTGGATTTTGGCGAAGTAAATCTTGCAGATGCCGGAAGTGGTGCGGTGCAGATTATGACGATCCACAAGAGCAAGGGCCTGGAGTTTCCGGTCGTATTTGCAGCCGGAATGGGGAAACAGTTCAATTTTCAGGATATCAACAGTCGTTTTCTGATCCATCCGGATATGGGATTTGGGGTAGATGTGATCCTTCCGGAAAAAAGACTGATTCTTTCTGCGGTTCATAAGCAGATCATCCGCAGACAGTTACAGAGAGAAAGTCTGGGAGAAGAGCTGCGTGTGCTTTATGTAGCGCTGACAAGAGCAAAAGAAAAGCTGATCATCACAGGATGTATCGGTAAACTGCCAGATGTCTGTAATGCATTAAGTGTTTATATGGATCATGAAGAACCGCTTCTTCCGATGGCCGTGCGCGGAAAGGCAAGAACTTACTGGTCTTACATTTTGCCGGCGCTTGCAAGGCATCCGGCAATGCAGGAACTGTTTCATGAATATGGAATCACAGAGAGACCGGCTGTGGTCTGCGAGAAGGAAAATGCGCATTTTACAGTACACAAAGTGACCGTGGCAGAACTGGTTCAGGGTGAAATTCTGGGGCAGACGGATACGCAGATGCAGGAAAAATTTCTGAAAGAATGGGACAGTAACAGAATCTACGATGAAGAGGTCCACAAGCTGCTGAAAAAGCGTTTCAGTTATCAGTATCCATATGCATATCTTAGGGATCTTCCGGTGAAAGTAAGTGTTTCCGAACTTAAGAAGCGTAGCTGGCACGGGGAAGATGACCGAGAGGAAGCACTGTTTTCAGATCCGGATATTGTGCCGCTGGTGCCGGATTTTATATCAGGGGGAGCAGAAGAATATAAGGGAGCCGCACGGGGAACGGCATATCACCGTCTGATGGAGTGCCTGGATTACACAGCAGTGGATTCAGAAAACCAGATTCACAAACAGATCACTGCCCTTACAGAAGCCAAAAAGATGGCATACGAAGAAGCGCAGTGCATCCGGATACAGGATATCATGACATTTTTGCATTCGGAGATCGGGCAGCGTATGAAAAAAGCTTTTGAGGAAAATCAGTTATACAGAGAACAGCCATTTGTACTTGCACAGAGTATGAAAAATATCGAAAAAGACTGGAATGGTGAGGAAACGGTTCTGGTACAGGGAATCATTGATGCGTATTTTGTAGAAAATGATGAAATCGTACTTGTCGATTACAAGACGGATAAGGTTCGAAAGGGTGAGGAACAGTATCTGATCGATCATTATCATACACAGCTTGAAGATTATGCGCAGGCACTGGAACGCATGTTGCAGAAAAAGGTAAAAGAAACTTATATTTATTCATTTACACTTGGAAAAATGATCCCGGTATAAAATATGACATAAGATATATGACAGGAAATCAGTGTACGTGCCACCGGTGCCTCTTTGATACGCAATACAAAAAGTCCCGCAGGACAGAGAGATTACACTCTCCAGCCTGCGGGATATTTGTTTTTGAAGGTCTGGCCAACCAGCTTGCCAAAACCGAGCGGGTAGCCTTCGACACAGAGAAGATGCCACCCTTTTGTATGGGCAGCTTCTGCCGGTTCTATATTCAGGGTTTCACCTTTCAGGTAGCGTGTGAGCCGCTGATCATCTACGGAAAGAGAAATGATTCCGTCTACATCACCCTTTCGAAGTGCCAGTGCAAATGGTTCAGACGGCTCAAAGCGGTTTTTCTTGAG
This sequence comes from Ruminococcus sp. AF17-22AC, assembly GCF_003460065.1. Taxonomy (NCBI): domain Bacteria; kingdom Bacillati; phylum Bacillota; class Clostridia; order Eubacteriales; family Oscillospiraceae; genus Ruminococcus; species Ruminococcus sp. AF17-22AC. The sequence continues at coordinate 267,274 of NZ_QRXT01000005.1, read as the reverse complement.
ATCCCCGAGGTACAATCCGTTTCGTAGGAATGTAAGACCACGGAAATCACCGGTAACCGGAGGAAGGTAATAAACTTTGTCTTTACGTGTCTCGACACGGTTCCAGTCGAATGGCTGGCCGCTGAATGTTCTAAGCCCGATCTCCTTAAAGAAGAGTTCCAGCCATTTACGGGTGTCCGGATCAGGTTTTACATAAGAAAACTGTCCGATCAGATCAGTACGGCCTTCTTTGCGGAATAATGCCATAAAATGTCCCTCCCCCTGCATTTTGTGCGGGAAAAGGTGAACACAGCGGGAAAGTGCAGAATTGCCGTTTCCCCATGCCGGAATTCCGGGAGCGAAGCCTTCGTAAGTCGGAAGTTCCAGAAGCTCCATATCCGGGCGGTTTTCGAGAAGATAAGAAATGACTTCTTCATCTTCATTTGGAGCGAAGGTACAGGTGGAATAAAGAAGCTGTCCGCCGGGACGCAGCATATCCGCAGCCTGCAGGATCAGTTCTTTTTGCAGAACAGAAAGCTCGTCGGATTTTTCCGGTGTCCAGTCACGGGCAAGGGCTTCTTCCTTGCGGAACATACCTTCACCGGAACACGGCGCATCCAGCAGAATTTTATGGAAAAATTCCGGAAAACGATCTTTCAGATGTGCAGGTGTTTCGTTGGTCACGAACGCATTAGTGATACCAAAGAGTTCTACATTTCGAAGCAGTGCACGCGTCCGGGAAGAACTGATATCGTTAGCGACAAGAAGTCCACTGCCGTTTAACATGGCTCCCAGTGCAGTTGCCTTGCCGCCCGGCGCCGCGCAGAGGTCGAGGACGTTTTCTCCCGGAGTGACCGGCAGGCAGGAGGCCGGTGTCATGGCACTTGGCTCCTGCAGATAATAAAGTCCTGCCTGATACAGCGGACAGAAAGAAGGACGGACATCTTCAGGATAAAAATATCCGTTCGGGATCCACGGGATTGGCGTGACCGGAAACGGTACAATCTTTTCAAATTCTTCGCAGCTTATCTTTGCGGTATTGACACGCAGCCCGTAGGTGCGTGGCGCTTCATAGCTTTTTATAAAATCTTCGTATTCGTCACCCAGCATATTTTGCATACGTTCCAGAAATGCAGGGGAAAGAAGGTCGGTAATGTTATAGTCAGACATGTAATTCTCCTTGTTCAGTAAAATATCCTGAGGATTCGGCCACAGGAACTAAATATAATGAAATTATAAAATAGTTGAGGAAAATAGAAAATACTATTGACAAAACTATATTATATGACATATAGTATTGCTAACAAAATAATATTATATTAATTTACAATATTACAGGAAATATAAAAAGGAAGTGAGAGCATGGTATTTAACACAGGTGCGGCACTTCTGGATGCGATCGTTTTAGCTGTAGTATCGAAGGAGAAAGACGGAACCTACGGTTACAAGATCACCCAGGATGTACGGAGTGTGCTGGATGTATCCGAATCAACGCTGTATCCGGTGCTGAGGAGACTGCAGAAGGATGAATGCCTGGAGACATATGATCAGGCTTATGCAGGCAGGAACCGCAGATATTATAAGATCACAGAGAAAGGCATGGCACAGCTGAATCTCTACAGAGTCGAATGGAAAGCCTATTCGACAAAGATTTCGAAGCTGTTTGAGGGAGGCATAGAATTATGAACAGAGCGCAGTTTATGGAACAGTTAAAGAAACTGCTTTCTGATATCTCAGAGGAGGAAAGACAGGAGGCTCTTGATTATTATGAGAGTTATTTTGATGATGCCGGAGAAGATCAGGAAGCAGAGGTGATCCGGGAGCTTGGAAGCCCGGGTAAAGTTGCGGCAATTATCAAAGAAGACTTAAAGAACAGTTCGCAGAATTACGGAGAATTTACAGAAAGCGGATATCAGGATGAGCGTGTAGATGATGAACGGCAGATGCCACAGAGTCGTGCAGAGAAGGGCTATCATGCAGAGCGCAGGGGCGGTAAGGCAGGTGTGATACTTGTACTGATCCTTCTGGTATTTATTTCACCATTGATCAAGGGTGTAGCCGGTGGGATCATCGGATTTATTGTGGCACTGATCTTACTTCCGCTTATCCTTGTACTTGGCGCAGGGGCAGTTGTTATCGCACTCTTTGCAATCGCAGTGATTGCAATTGGCGCCGGTATTGGAGCATGTGTGACAGCGGCACCGGCATTTGGTGCTCTTGGAATCGGCATTGGCCTGATTTTGCTTTCTCTTGGCCTGGTTGGACTTGTATTTTTTGTATGGGCGTCGAGCCGTGCACTTCCGGCAATTCTTCGCAGGTTCACGGATTTTTGCGGCAATATATTAAACAGGGGCAAAAAGGGAGGTGACTGGGCATGAGAAAATTTTCAAAAGTGGTACTGGTCATAGCAGCGGCTGTCGGCGTAGTGGGAATTGGTCTGACGATAGGTGGTGTTTCAATGGGCGCAACGATCACGGGATTGAACTTATCCAAAGACGGATTAGGCAGTGCTGTCCGGCAGACTGCAAAATATGTAAGTTTTGGGGATGAAGATGACTGGAATCAGGACTGGGATGAGATTGATGAATCGGACAGTAAAGAGGCAGCCGGAACAAACGGAGAAATCTATCTGGTAGATGGAGTATCAAAACTTGATCTTTCTATCAGAACAGGAGAACTTTATCTTAAAGAATACAATGGAAATGAGATAAAAGTTGAAGTTTCAGGGAAACATAGAGAGAAAGTACGTGTCGGACAGGAAGGAGATACGCTGGTTCTGGAAAGCATCGGCAGGGTGCAGGACAGAGAAATTACGGTCAGTTATCCGAAGAAAACGGAATTTGAGGAGGCGTCTGTAGATGTGGTAGCCGGTACCGTAAATCTGGATGATAATTTTTATGCAAAAAAACTGGAGGTATCTGTAGCTGCCGGAGAATTTACAAATGACAGTACGATTACAGCAGAGAAAGCAGAGCTCACTGTTGGCACAGGAAATATTGATCTTGAAAATCTGAAAGTACAGAATCTGGAAGCAGATTGCGGAATCGGAAACATCGATCTGGGTATTGATGGAAAAGAGAAGGATTATGATTATGAAATCTCCTGTGCGGCAGGCGCGATAGATATCGGTGACAGTTCTTTTAGCGGCCTCGGGCATGAGAAAAAAATCAGCAATCCGGGATCATCCGGAAAGATGACTTTCGACTGTGGTGTCGGAAATATCACTGTGGATTTTGAGTAATGATAAGAACAACGAAATCAAACTTTTTCAGAAAGAAGGATTTTACTATGAGGAATAAACGACTTTACAAATCATCTGTTAATTACATGCTTTGTGGTGTCTGCGGTGGTATTGCAGAATACTTCGATATAGATCCGACACTGGTGCGTCTTGCATGGGTGCTCCTGACCTGCTTCGGCGGTGCGGGAATCTGGGCGTACATCATTGCTGCGATCATTATTCCGAAGAGCTGATAAAGGTGTATATTTTTCTGAAAAAATGTCTATACTCTGAGAAATGAATAAAAGGAGTAATCAGGACATGAATAAAGAAAAAGAAGTGGAAGCCTATCTTAAGAATGAACTTCCGGAAGAAGAAAAGCTGAAATATGAGATTGCGCAGGAGCTTGGAGTGCTGGATAAAGTACTGGAAGGCGGATGGAAAAGTCTTTCGGCAAAAGAAACCGGGAGGATCGGTGGCCTTGTGGCAGGCAAACGTAAAGAAAATGAAAATTAGGACACAGAAAAGTTGCTGTGAACGGAGTGAACAGTAACACAGAAAAAACACTGTTCGGATGTTGTTCCGAGTGGTGTTTTTTTGTTATAATAAAAGTAAGATACTTCGGAGTCATCCGCAGGCAGAAACTTATTATACATAACAACGAAAACAGGAGAAAAATATGGCAGATATGCAGAACGCATATGTAAAACTTGATAAGGTATCAAAAATATATAAAATGGGAGAAGTCAAGATCAAGGCAGTCGATGAGATCGGCTTCGAAATATCAAAAGGAGAATTTGTGGTTATCGTCGGACCGAGTGGCGCGGGCAAAACGACGGTTCTCAATATCCTTGGAGGCATGGACACTGCAACGAAGGGAACGGTGCTGGTGGACGGTAAAAATATCACAGATTATAACAGCCGCCAGCTGACTGCCTACCGCCGGGATGACATCGGATTTGTATTTCAGTTTTATAATCTGGTGCCGAACCTTACTGCACTTGAAAATGTTGAACTTGCCATGCAGATCTGTAAGAATCCGCTGGACGCAGGCAAAGTATTAAAAGAAGTAGGACTTGAAGACCGTATGGGAAATTTTCCGGCACAGCTTTCTGGTGGAGAGCAGCAGCGTGTGTCCATTGCACGTGCACTGGCCAAGAATCCGAAGCTTCTGCTCTGTGATGAGCCGACCGGTGCACTTGATTATCAGACTGGTAAGGCAATACTGAAACTTTTGCAGGATATGTGCCGCCAGAAGGGAATGACCGTGATCGTTATCACGCACAATTCGGCGCTGACGCCGATGGCAGACCGTGTGATCCATATTAAGAACGGAACGGTTTCTTCAATGGAAATGAATGAGCATCCTACACCGGTGGAGGAAATCGAATGGTAGGAAAAAGAAAACATAGAAAAAAAGCACTGCATAAAGAATTCTGGATGGAAGTGCGCAAGAGCCGGGCACGTTTTATTTCAATTTTCTGTATTGTTGCACTCGGTGTTGCTTTTTTCTCCGGAATTCAGGCGGCGTCTCCGGACATGAGAATGTCGGGTGATGCCTATTATAACATATCAAAACTTATGGATCTCAAGATTATCGGTACAATGGGACTGACGGAGGATGATGTGAAAGCGGTGCAGGAACTTTCGGGAGTCGGAAGTGTGGAAGGTGCATATTCTACAGATGTGATCTGTGGAGAAAATGATTCACTGAAAGTCCTTCATGTGGAATCCTTAAATAAAGAAGTCAATCAACTCACTTTGACGGAAGGCAGTCTTCCGGAAAAAAGCGGCGAGTGTTTTCTGGATTCCACGTTTGCAGAATCGCAGGGATATGAAGTGGGCAGCAAGCTCGTAATCCGGCAGGAGGGAGATTCGAAGCTTCTGAAGACGGAAGAGTACACGGTTACAGGTATCGGAAAGAGCCCTCTTTATATTTCGTTCAACAGAGGCAATACCACGGTGGGATCCGGCGAGGTAAATGGCTTTGCGTATGTGCTTCCGGAAGAGTTTGATTCTGAGTTTTTTACGCAGATTTATGTGCGCACAAATGAGGGGGAAAAGGTCACCAGCTATACCGATGCATACGAAAATCTGATTGATAAGGTTCAGAAAAAAGTCGAGGGAATTGAAGAAGGGCGCTGTCAGATACGCTATGATAAAGTTATGTCAGAGGCACAGGACAAGATATCTGATGCAGAAAAAGAACTGGAAGACGGTAAGAAAGAAGCCGACGAAAAGCTTGCCGATGCCAAGAAGAAACTGGACGATGGCGAAAAAGAGTTAAAAGACGGCGAGAAGAAATATAATGACGGCAAAAAGCAGCTTGAAGATGCCCGTAAAGAGCTGGAAGACGGTAAGAAACAGCTCGCGAATGCAAAAACGCAGATCCGTGACGGCAGAAGTCAGATCGCATCTGCGAAAGAACAGGCGGCGGACGGAAGAACACAGTTGGAAGCTGCGCAGAAGCAGCTGGATGATGGATGGAGCCAGTATAATGCCGGAAAGCAACAATATGACGAAGGCAAAGCGAAATTTGATGCAGCCAAAAAGGAGTTCGAGGCAGGCAAACAGAAGATTGCAGATGCAAAAGCTGATTTAGATAAGAAGCAGCAGGAACTTACTGCGGGTATTGCACAGGTAAAAGCCGGACAGACCACAGTAGATACACAGATTGCACAGCTTAATGCGCAGATTCCGCAGCTTGAGGCAGGAATCAGTCAGCTGGAGCAGGCTGCGGCCGGACTTGCGGGGGCACAGCAGGCAGTGGAGGCAGCACAGAGTGCAGTCAGTCAGGCACAGGATGAGGTAAATGCAGCACAGGCGGCTTATGATGAAGCAAAGCAAAAAGCAGATGCCGGAGATGAAGAAGCGAAGGCGCAGCTTGATGCGCTTGCGCAGAATCTTTCAGAAGCGCAGGCAGCACTTGGGGATGCAAATACAGCAGTTGGAACCGCACAGGCGACACTTAATGCATGTCAGCAGGCAGATGCACAGAAAACAGAGCTTGAAAATAATCTGGCAGCAGCAAACAGTGGACTTACGACTCTTCAGGCGAAAAAAACCGAACTTGCAGGAACACTCGCGACACTGAATGAAAATCAGACACAGATCGACAGCGGCCGTACAACGCTTAATGCGCAGGAAGCAAATCTAATTTCGGTACAAAAAGAACTTGATACAAACGAAAAGACGCTTGCAGCCAGCAAGAAGCAGCTGGATGCAAGTCTTAAGAAGCTTCAGAGCGGACAGAGTGAACTGGATGCAAATCGTACAAAACTTGATTCCGCAGATGCAGAGATTGCTGCAAATGAAGCAGAGCTTAATTCAGGCGAGGCAGAGATTGCCGCAAATGAGAAGAAACTGACCGACGGCGAAAAAGAAATCAGGGAAAATGAGGAAAAATTAAAAGATTCCGAGCAGAAATTAAAAGACGCCCGTAAAGAGCTGGAAGACGGAAAGAAAGATTATGAAGACGGACAAAAGGAAGCTCAGGATGAAATCAAAGACGGCCAGCAAAAAATAGACGATGCAAAGAATGAACTGAACGATCTGGAAAAACCGGAGTGGATCATCACAGACCGTAACGGACTTCCGGAGTATTCAGATTATGGAGATAATGCAGATCGAATCAAAAATATTGGTGAGGTTTTTCCTGTGATCTTTTTCCTGGTCGCTGCGCTGATCAGTCTTACGACCATGACGCGAATGGTCGAAGAACAGAGAACACAGATCGGAACGATGAAGGCACTGGGCTACAGCAAGATTCATATTGCCTCGAAGTATTTAAGTTATGCATTTCTGGCGACGGCAGGAGGCAGTATTGTCGGTATCCTGATCGGTGAAAAGATATTGCCGTTTATCATTATCAAAGGATATGGAATGATGTACCACAATGTAGATAAAACACTGCAGATCCATTACGAACTTAAGTATGCACTGACTGCTTCGGTGGCAGCACTGATCTGTACTGTCGGGGCAACTGTATTTTCATGCTATCGTGCGCTGGCAGAGACACCGGCATCCCTGATGCGTCCGCCGGCACCAAAAGAAGGCAGGAGAATCCTTCTGGAGCGGATGCCGTTCCTGTGGAAACACCTGAATTTTACATGGAAATCCTCTCTTCGAAACCTGTTCCGCTACAAGAAACGTATGTTTATGACAGTTTTCGGAATTGCAGGAAGTATGGCACTGATGCTGGTCGGTTACGGAATCCGGGATTCAATTTCTGATATTGTAAAGCTTCAGTATACAGACCTCCAACGTTATGATGCGATGATCATATCGGACGATGATGCGACTGATGCAGAGAAAAAGGAACTGCAAAGTTCTCTGGAGCAGAATGAAGATCTGGATCATTATACAAATATCCAGCTTACCAAGCTTACAGCGCCGAACGGAAAATCAAATTTAAGTGTGTATGTTTATGTACCGGAAGATCTGGAAAAATTCAAAAAAGATGTTACTTTACAGAACCGTGTCACGAAGCAGCCTTATGAGTTACCGGAAGAAGGTGCGGCAGTCAGTGAAAAAACAGCGACACTTCTCGACTTAAAAGCCGGAGATGAGCTGACATTGAAAAAAGACGACAAAGAATACAAAGTAAAGATTTCCGTGATCACCGAAAACTATGCCGGACATTATGTATACATGTCTCCACAGGTATATGAAGAAAGCTTTGGCGAGAAACCGGATTACAGTGACATTGTATTTACGGTAAAGGACAAATACAAAGATCAGCTTGAAGAAATCGGACAGAAGATCATGGAGTCACCGGCTGTCTTAAGCATCAGTTACACATCCAGCACAGTAGAGATGGTAGACCGCATGCTCAGTACGCTGGGGAGCGTAATCGTAGTACTGATCGTGTCTGCCGGAATGCTGGCATTTGTTGTTCTTTATAATCTGAACAATATTAATATTACCGAGAGACAGAGAGAACTTGCGACACTGAAAGTCCTGGGTTTCTTTGATATGGAAGTGTCGCAGTACGTTCTGCGGGAAAACATCCTTCTTACGATTGCAGGAATCCTTGCAGGATCGGGATTTGGTATTCTGCTGCACCGTTATATCATTGTGACGATTGAGGTGGATGCCGTCATGTTCGGACGAAATATCCGCCCGGTCAGCTTTTTGTACTGTGCCGTGATCACCTGTATTTTCTCTGTGATCGTAAACATCTTTATGCATAACAAACTGAAAAAGATCGACATGGTCGAATCACTGAAATCTGTGGAATAAGTATACAGATAACTACAGGGACCCCCATAATCTGTGAAAAATATGCAATCCGTCTTGACAAGGCGAAAAAATGCAATTACAGTAGATGGGAGATGCTTTTTTTAATCAGGAGGACATTATGAGCAAAGAACTTGCAAAGACATATGACCCGAAGGGTCTGGAAGACCGCCTCTATCAGAAATGGATGGACAACGGATACTTCCACGCAAAAGTAAATCCAGATAAAAAACCGTTTACCATTGTTATGCCGCCGCCGAACGTAACCGGACAGCTTCATATGGGACATGCACTTGATGAGACCATGCAGGATATCCTGATCCGTTTCAAGAGAATGCAGGGGTATGAAGCTCTGTGGCAGCCGGGAACCGACCACGCTGCAATCGCAACAGAGGTTAAGGTTATTGACAAACTCAAAAAAGAAGGAATTGACAAACACGATATCGGACGTGAGGAATTCCTGAAACATGCATGGGCATGGAAAGAAGAGTACGGCGGAAAAATCATCAATCAGCTCAAGAAGCTCGGCGCATCTGCTGACTGGGAAAGAGAACGTTTTACAATGGATGAAGGCTGCTCCAGGGCTGTACAGGAAGTATTCATTCGTTTATACGAAAAAGGATATATCTACAAAGGCTCCAGAATCATCAACTGGTGTCCGGTATGCCAGACTTCTATTTCTGACGCAGAAGTTGAGCATGAGGATCAGGATGGATTTTTCTGGCACATCAATTATCCGATCGCAGGAGAAGAAGGACGTTTCGTAGAGATCGCAACTACCCGTCCGGAGACACTTCTCGGAGATACTGCAGTTGCAGTAAACCCGGAAGATGAGAGATATAAAGATCTGATCGGCAAGATGCTGAAACTGCCTCTTACTGACCGTGAGATCCCGGTGATCGCTGACGAATATGTAGATAAAGAATTCGGAACGGGCTGCGTTAAGATCACACCGGCACATGACCCGAATGACTTCGAAGTAGGCAAACGCCACAATCTTGAAGAAATCAACATCATGAATGATGATGCTACTATCAATTCTCTCGGCGGTAAATACGCAGGTATGGACCGTTATGAGGCACGTAAAGCCATGGTTGCAGATCTGGATGCACTGGGTCTTCTTGTGAAAGTAGTTCCGCATAATCACAGCGTCGGTACACATGACCGTTGTGGTACAACTGTAGAACCTATGATCAAACCGCAGTGGTTTGTACGTATGGACAAGATGGCACAGGCAGCTATGGATGCGCTGAAACCGGGCGAACTGGAATTTGTTCCGCCAAGCTTTGGCAAGACTTATTTGCACTGGCTTGAAAATATCCGTGACTGGTGTATTTCCCGTCAGCTCTGGTGGGGACACAGAATCCCGGCTTATTACTGCGATGAGTGCGGTGAAGTTGTAGTTGCAAAAGAAATGCCGGAGAAATGCCCGAAATGCGGATGCACACATCTGCATCAGGACGAGGATACTCTGGATACATGGTTCAGTTCCGCGCTGTGGCCGTTCTCTACACTGGGATGGCCGGAGAAGACACCGGAACTGGAGTACTTTTATCCGACAGATGTCCTTGTGACAGGTTATGATATCATCTTCTTCTGGGTTATCCGTATGGTATTTTCAGCACTTGAGCAGACAGGAGAAGTTCCGTTCCATCATGTACTGATCCACGGACTTGTACGTGACTCACAGGGACGTAAGATGAGTAAATCTCTCGGAAATGGTATCGATCCTCTGGAAGTTATTGATAAATACGGTGCGGATGCACTGCGTCTGACTCTGATCACAGGTAATGCACCTGGAAATGACATGCGTTTCTACTGGGAGCGTGTAGAGTCCAGCCGTAACTTTGCAAACAAGATCTGGAATGCATCACGATTCATTATGATGAATCTGGAAGGCAAGACCGTGACAGAACCGGCAGATCTGAATGATCTCTGCTTCGAAGACAAATGGATCCTTTCCAAGTTGAACACCGTAATTCGTGATGTTACAGACAATATGGACAAATACGAGCTCGGAATCGCTGTACAGAAAGTTTATGACTTCCTGTGGGATGAGCTTTGTGACTGGTACATTGAGATGGCGAAGGTCCGTCTCTGGAAAGCAGACGAAGATCCGAAGGCAGCAAACGATGCACTTTGGACTTTAAGAACAGCCCTGACTGAAGGTCTGAAACTTCTTCATCCGTATATGCCGTTTATCACAGAAGAAATCTACTGTACACTTCTTCCGGAAGAAGAATCCATCATGATTTCCGACTGGCCGGTATATAAGGAAGCATGGGTATTCCCGGAAGCAGAAAAAGCAGTTGAGAGCTTCAAGGAAGCTGTCCGCGGTATCCGTAATACACGTACTGAAATGAACGTACCGATGAACCGCAAGACCAGCCTCCATATTGTAGGCAAAGATGCAGAGACATGTGCAAGATATGAAGCATGCAAGAAATCCTTTGTAAACCTTGCATTTGCAAAAGAGATCCTTGTACAGGAAGATAAAGAAGGCATCGGCGAGGATGCAGTATCTGTTGTTGTATCCGATGCAGTAGTTTATATGCCACTTGAGGATCTGGTAGACCGCGAAAAAGAGATGGAACGCCTTAAAAAAGAGCAGGATCGTCTCGCAAAAGAAATCGCAAGATGCCAGGGAATGCTGAGCAATCCGAACTTTGTCAATAAAGCTCCGGAAGCAAAAGTAAACGCGGAAAAAGAAAAACTTCAGAAATATGAAGAAATGATGGAAAAAGTAAATACACAGCTTAAACAGATGGATAAATAATAAAGGAGCATTTGGATGAGATTGTATAAAGTGTGCAATAAGATTTCTTTGCTGCTTCATGTACTTGGCAGTGCCGCCGGTTACTTCCTGATCGAAGCGATCAGCCGCCATTCTTTCATAGAGGCATGGAATTATATGACAGGAAAACCGCTGGTATTTGCATATAATGCGGGACTGATCTTTGTCACCAGCCTGATCGCGTATCTGTTCCGCCGGAGGACATTCTGGCGAGTGCTGATCGCAATATTCTGGCTGCTTCTCGGAATCATAAACGGCATAATCCTTGCAAACAGGGTTACACCGTTTACCGGTCCCGATCTGCATCTTCTGACAGATGGTATGGCAATCTTAAACAAGTATCTGCCTGCATGGGGCGTGATAATTGCATTGATCGTGCTGGGGCTGTTTGTCATTATTCTTCTGGCGCTTCTTGTCAGGGGTCCGAAGTATAAACGCAGAGTGAAATTTCGCTATGATCTTTTAATGGTAGTTGTCGCTGTGGCGGCATTTGCAGGAATTACACAGCTTGCTCTGGATAAGAGAGTACTTTCCAATTACTTTGGTAATATTGCATTTGCCTATGAGGATTACGGATATCCATATTGTCTGGCAGTTACGATCTTTGATACAGGAATCAGCTGTCCGAGGGATTATTCCGAAAAGGAAATCCAGAGAATTGAGAAGACGGAAGACAATCTTCCGGCGACAAGCGAGAGCAGTAAGCCGAACATCATTTTCCTGCAGCTGGAATCTTTCTTTGATCCGACACTGGTCAATTATCTGAAGGTTTCGGAAGATCCGATTCCGAATTTCCGGAAACTCATGAAGGAGTATACCTCCGGTTATTATAAAGTTCCGTCCGTAGGTGCCGGTACTGCAAATACTGAGTTTGAATCAATCACCGGTATGAGTCTGCATTATTTCGGACCGGGTGAGTATCCATATAAGAGTATTCTGAAAGAAACGACTTGCGAAAGTGCACCTTATGTACTGAAAAACCTGGGTTATACCACACATGCGGTACATAACAATGAAGCCAATTTCTATGGAAGAAGGAGTATTTTCCCAAATCTTGGATTTGATACTTTTACTTCGGCAGAATATATGCCGGAGGAAGACGATAAGAACCCGCTTGGCTGGACAAAGGATGAAGTCCTCACAGATGAGATCATCAAGTGCCTGGATTCTACGGAGGGATTGGATTATATTTATACGATTTCCACGCAGGGACATGGTGCTTATCCAGAAGAACAGTTGATCGATGATCCGGAGATCACCGTTACCGGTTCAGCTACCGAAGCACAGAATAATCAGTGGGAATATTACTGTAACGAAATCCATGAGATGGATAATTTTGTAAAAGAACTGACAGATGCACTTGCAGATTATCCGGAAGACGTGATCCTTGTTATGTACGGTGACCACCTTCCGACTATGGGACTGACAGTTGAAGACCTGAAAAATAAATACCTGTTCCAGACACAGTATGTTATGTGGGACAATTTTGGCATGGAAAAGAAAGACGTCAATCTGGCAGCTTATCAGATGGCGGCTGAGGTAATGGACCGTGCCGGAATTCATGAAGGAACAATCTTCCGTTATCATCAGGCCAGAAGAAACACCAGAAACTATCAGGTGGATCTGGAAACACTGCAGTATGATCTGCTGTATGGAGATCGTTATTCTTATAAAGAAAACGGAGAGACTTTCGAGCGGACCAAAATGCATATGGGCCTTTATGATGTATCGCTGGATTCCATGGAACTTGTTTCGGACACGGACTTCACTTATCGGCTGAAGGGTACGAATTTCACGCCGTCCAGTCAGGTAAAACTGAATGGAGAATGGGTAGATACCGTATATGTTAATCCTACGACGCTGATGATCTCAGGAACGGAGTTAAACGATTTTGACAGAGTTTCCGTTTCACAGCGAAGCAACAGCTCGACGAAAAAAGCACTGAGCAAGAGCTACGATCGATCGGCATATATGCTGTATTCTGAAAATAAATGGAAACTTCTGACGGAAGAAAATGAATCCTGACGAATAAAAGATTACGATTAGTACTGGACATCTTTCACCACTCATATATAATGATATCGTAGCGTTCTGATTTTTTTAGACCGGAACGCTGCGAATACATTAGATAAAGTGGTGAATTTTTTTATGAATTACGAAGAAGCTGTTGCTTATATTGAAGAAACTCCGAAATTTACAACCAAAAACAAACTGGAGCATACAAAAGAATGCCTGAGACGTCTCGGCAGTCCCGAGGAGCGTTTTAATGTTATTCACGTAGCCGGAACAAACGGAAAAGGCAGTACCTGTGCGTTTCTGACATCAATCCTTCGTGAGGCAGGATATTCCTGCGGGTTATTTACTTCTCCGCATCTTGTTACGATCAATGAGCGATTTCAGATCAATGAAAAAAATATTGAAGATGATACTTTTCTGCATGCCTTTGAAAAAGTAAAAAAGCTCGCAGATGAACTTGTTGCAGAGGGCAGTTATCATCCGACGTATTTTGAATTCCTGTTTCTGATGGGAATGGTGATATTTGCCGACGCAGGTGTGGATTACGTGGTCCTTGAGACAGGACTCGGTGGAAAACTGGACGCAACGACTGCGGTAGAACATCCGCTGGCATGTGTGATCACATCGATCAGTTTTGACCATATGCAGTATCTGGGAAACACGATTACTGCGATTGCAGGCGAAAAGGCTGGCATCATTGTGCCGGGAGTACCGGTAATCTATGACGGCAACGATCCGGAGGCAGCACAAGTCATCAGTGAGAGAGCAGAGGAACTTGGCAGTCCGTGCTATGAAGTGAAGAGAGAGGATGCGAAGATCCTCCGAAACACAATGTCGGGCATTGATTTTTTGTTTAAGAATGAGTATTATGGAAATACAGCATTTTCCATACCGTTTATAGCAAAGTATCAGGTTATGAACAGTATGCTTGCGCTGAAAACAATCGAGGTTATGAAGAATCATATTGCTGCATCTGAAGATGCGGTACGCCGTGGCATCCGTGAGACACGCTGGCAGGGACGGATGGAAACTGTTCTTCCGGGTGTGATCGTGGACGGAGCACACAATGAGGACGGTGTCGAAAAATTTGTTGAAACTGCCGCTTATTTTCAGAAAGACTATCCGCTGACACTTCTTTTTTCAGCAGTGGATGATAAGGATTATACAGATATGATCCGGACGATTCTTGACAAGATCAGTTTCCGTCATGTGATCGTAACGCAGGTGGGCGGATACCGTAAGGTTCCGGCAGAACACCTTGCAGAGATATTTAAAGAGCAGGGATGTCCGAGCGCAGAAGCGTGTGAAAATGTGGAGATGGCATTTAAGAAGGCACTTGAGCAGAAAGGCGAGGATGGAATGCTGTTCTGTGTTGGTTCTCTTTATCTGGTAGGCGAGATCAAGACGGCTATCCTGAAGGGAATCGGAAAATAAAGGAGAACGATATGATCGATTACGAAGAAGAACTGAAAAAATTTGAACCATGTCTGGATGTTACAGACGCTGAAGGTGCGATTTATGACAGAGAGCTGACAGATATTCTGGATGTACTTCAGGAAGTCTTAAGAGAAGCCAAGAGTAACCGACGGATAAAGTAAATATAAGGAGAACTACATGAACTGTATGAACTGCGGTGCATTTCTCACAGACCGGGATCTCGATTACTGCCCGAACTGTGGATATAATGTACTGATTCAGAAAAAAGTAGATTACCTGTCCAAAGTTTTCTATAATCAGGGGCTGGAAAAGGCAAGTATTCGTGACCTTTCCGGTGCGATCGCCTGTCTGAAACAGAGCCTTATGTATGACAAACGAAATATCCAGGCGCGTAATCTTCTGGGACTGGTTTATTTTGAGACGGGAGAGGTAGTTTCTGCGCTCAGCGAATGGGTGATCAGCAAAAACCTTCAGCCGACAAGAAATCAGGCATCCGAGTATATTAATAAACTGCAGGCAAACCCGAATAAGCTTGCAGCGATCAATGAAACGATCAAGAAATACAATCATGCACTGCTTCTGTGCAGGGAAGGGCATGAGGATATGGCTGCGATCCAGCTGCGTAAGATCCTTGCACAGAACTCAAAGCTGATCAAGGGATATCATCTTCTGGCACTTATCCAGATCAAAAACGAAGAATGGAACCGCGCGCGAAGAATCCTCAAAAAAGCTGCCAGAATCGATAAGACAAATACAACAACACTTCGATTCTTACGTGAAGTAGACGAGCAGACCGGAGTGACCACAAAACTCGAGAAGAAAAATAAAAAAGGTTTATTCCGTTCCGGCAAGATAAAGGCAGATGAAGATACAGATCTTTTAAATGTGGATCGTATGGCTCCACAGACGATATACAAAGAACATTCACGTATTTCAGCGTTTTTTATACTGGTTACAGGGATTCTTGCAGGTGCTGCGGCATTCTGGCTCCTTGCGGTTCCGGCGATACGTCAGGGAATCTATCAGGAGGCTAATCAGCAGATCGTGCAGTACAGTGAATCTCTTGCAAGTCAGGGCGCAGAGCTCAATAAAGCACAGGGCGAAGCGAAGGAATCCGGCGATACGGTAGAATCAGTGACACAGGAGCTGACAACTGAGCAGGCAAAGAGCGAGAGCTATCAGGCACTTCTGATGGCACTCAGCTATTATCAGCAGCAGGATATCGATGATGCAGCTGTAGAGATACAGAAGGTACATGTAGATGTCCTTACAGATGCTCAGAAGTCGATTTATACAACAATCAAGAATGCAACCGGTGTGGCCGGTGTTGGTGACACAGAACCGGCACAGACATCTTCTGACAGCGGGGATGGAAGTAGTGATGCCGGAAGTTATGATAATACAAGTTATGATGACGGAAGTGATTACAGCTCGGACGACGGAAGCGACTACAGTGATGACAGCGGAGATTACGGAGACGAATATTACGAATAAAATTTGACAATAAGAAGAACCTCAGATAAGGGGATGTGCCATATGGCATGTCTCCTTTTTGTATTTATGTAATAGGAAATTACTCCGTAATGTTCCTATTACATAAAAACGCTCCGCGAGGATGCGATAGTGGGAGATGCCGGTGGTGTGTCTGTGGATTCTTTTTTAAAACAGGTTAGGGGGAGTGAAAATGCAGGAAATGTATAAACTTGAGGGGACAGTACTTACTGTGGTTCTTCCGCAGGATGTGGATCATCCGGTAACGGACCTCGTACGCCGGGAGACGGATCATATTATAAATCAGAATTATATACGCACAATTATTTTTGATTTTACACATACGGAATTTATGGACAGTTCCGGGGTGGGGCTTCTGATGGGACGATACCGGGCAATGGGAATGCGCAAAGAGAGCATACGGGCAGCTGGTGTAAGCCGCCACATAGACCGGCTTTTACATTTGTCCGGATTGCATCGCTATATAGAAATTCAGACAGCAGAGGAGGAAGAAGCATGAAGGAAAATACAAACGAAATGATTCTGGTATTTGACAGCATTCCGGCAAATGAAGGACTGGCAAGGGTGACCGCGGCTTCTTTCTGTACGCAGCTTAATCCGACGCTGGAAGAAGTGGCAGATCTGAAGACCGCAGTCTCGGAGGCTGTGACCAACTGTATCATTCATGGATATGAAGGCAAAATCAATAAGATCGAAATGAAATTACAATATCATGGAAATGAACTGTATGTGCATATTACAGATTATGGAATCGGAATCGCGGACATTGAGAAGGCAATGGAACCGATGTATACCTCGAAGCCGGATCATGAGCGTTCAGGGATGGGATTTACCTTTATGGAGGCATTTATGGATGAGATACGTGTAGAATCACAGCCAGGCAAGGGGACTACTGTTCATATGAAGAAGACCATTGGCAGGCAGGGATAAATGTCGGAGGACACTCTTGCCCTGATTAGGCGTGCGCACCAGGGGGATAAAGAGGCGAGAGACCGCCTGTTTCATGAAAATACAGGACTGATCTACTGTGCAGCCAAGCGCTTTGTGGGACGTGGTGTGGATATGGAAGATCTCTTTCAGATTGGAAGTATAGGACTCCTGAAAGCAGTGGACAAATTTGATACATCTTATGATGTGAAATTTTCCACATATGCCGTGCCAATAGAGTACGATAAAGGAAATGACCGGAAAAGCCTTAAAATAAGGGATTTCTGATAAAGGCATTGGATAAAAAAACAGTGCTGTCAGATGTACATTTCGATATCTTATGTTGAAATAACAGTATAGATAAGATATTGAAAATAATTCGGAATTGTTTCTGATAGGAACCTTCTTGAATGAGATGATGACCATTCAAAGGAGGTTTTTTTATGGCAAGAATTATGACAAGAAGAAAAGCCATACCTAAGGCAATCGAATTACTGCAATGTCTGCCACAGACGGAGGAAGTTGTGGAAGTGATACAGGCACTAAAAAAATATTCTTCCACGCCATTGGATAGATGGGATGCAGCCAGTGTATATGAAGCATTAGATGAATGGACAGAATCTCATAATGGTATACCACCGAGAATAAAAGAGTGTGACAGCCATAAAGAGCTACCAAGCCATATGGTCTTTGAAAAGCTTTTTGGAAAAACAGCCAGAGAATTTCTAAATGATTATTATGGTGAGATGGAATACGTAAGGATTGGACGTCATGGAACAAGGTGTGTGGATGATCAATATGATTTTTTGGAAATATTTAAAAACGAATTTGAACGGATACAACCGGCAACGTCAAAAATATATGATGCTTGTAGAAATCCAGAAACACCATCATGGGGAACGATTGCAAGAAGATGTAAAGTGTCTTCCTGGTCAGAGTTGGTTACACTGTCCGGTGTAGAAGCGAATTGCATTAGAAGAAGATATGACACATATAATATTAGAAATAAGTTGAGCGTTTCACAAAAAACGAATTTGGAAACGGATTTGACAGCACACGAACAGCAGGAAGAAAAAGAAAGATTTGAGGCATTGCTGATAAAGACGCATGATTTAACATTGCAGGCTGAAAATCAGAAAAAGGCAGAAAAAGCAGTTTCAAAACATACATTACGAATCGGGAGGAAATAGAGATGGCAAAAGTTATAGCAATAGTCAATCAAAAAGGTGGTGTCGCAAAGTCAACTTCCTGTGTGAATTTAGGAATCGGATTGGTAAAAAAAGGATATAAAGTTCTGGCAATAGATTTTGATCCACAGGGAAGTTTAACAGAAAGTCTTGGATATCAGAATCCAGATGAATTAGAAATAACAGTAGCGACAATTCTTCATTGTGAAATGAATGGTCTTGAATTACCAGAAGGATATGGAATTCTTCACCATGAAGAGGGAATGGACATTCTTCCGGCAAATATTGAACTGTCTGGGGTAGAAGTTAGTCTGGTAAATGTTATGAGCAGAGAATATGTGTTAAAACAGTTTATCAAGACAATTTCGCCAGAATATGATTATATCCTGATTGATAATATGCCATCGCTAGGAATGCTTACTGTAAATGCTCTTGCAGCAGCTGATTCGGTTATCATTCCGGTTATGGCACATTATCTTCCTGTTAAAGGATTGGAACAGTTGATGCAGACCATATATAAAGTTAGAAAGCAGATAAATCGAAAGCTTCAGATTGACGGAATCTTACTTACCATGGTAGATCGAAGAACGAATTTTTCAAAAGAGATTATAGAGTTGCTTCATGATAATTATAGCGAATATATCAATATTTTCAAGACTGCAATCCCGTTTTCGATAAGGGCAGCAGAGACGAGTGCTGAGGGAGTAAGTATTTATAAACACGATCCGAAAGGTCGTGTTGCCGAAGCTTATAAAAAACTGGTAGAGGAGGTGATTGGTGATGGCAGTGAAAGAAAGTAGTGCTTCAAAGATAAAATTCAAAGGGGTAGATGCATTATTCGGATTGTCAGAGGAGCAGGAGTGTGTGCGAGAAATTCCGCTGGACGAGTTGGATACATTCAAGAATCATCCGTTTAAAGTGTTTAGGGATGATAAAATGGAGGAAATGATTGAAAGTATTTCAGAATATGGAGTTCTTGTGCCAGGAATTGCAAGACCTTCAAATTCAGGGGAAAAGGATTATGAATTAGTTGTGGGACACAGAAGAAAATATGCTTGCAGGGAATTAGGACTGAAAACAATGCCGGTCATTATCAGAGATATGTCTGATGATGAAGCAACTGTGGTTATGGTCGATTCCAACATTCAAAGAGAAAATCTGCTATATAGTGAGAAGGCATTTGCATACCGCATGAAGTATGAAGCATTGAAACGTCAGGGTAGACGGACTGATTTAACTTTGGTCCAAGTTGAACCAAAGTTGAAAAAAAGATGGGCAGCTGAGATGGTTGGCACAGAAGTCGGAGAGACAATGAGTACGATCAAACGATATATACGCTTGACCTACTTGTCGAATTACTTGCTGGAGTTTGTAGATAAAAATGAATTGCCATTTACTGTTGCAGTTGATTTATCTTATTTGAAAAGTAATGAGCAGTCATTGTTACTGGCGTTTATAGGAACAACAAAGAAAATGCCAAATGGATCTCAGGCAAAAAAACTGAAAGAACTTAGCCAGCAAAAAGAATTGACTGGAGAAGATATAGAGAAAATTCTTAGAGGAGAAGCAAAAGTGAATTATCAGAAAATCAGTTTTTCAGAAAAGCAACTGCAAAAATATTTTCCACCAGATTACAAGAAAGAGCAAATCGAAAAAATAATTTTCCAGTTATTAGATTCGTGGAAAGCACAAACAGAGCAAAGGGGATGATAAAGTGGAATATGAAAAGCAAATAAGATATAATGATAGACAGATGCAAAGATATCAGGCATATCTTTCTAAAGTACAGAAGATAAACAGATTAGATAAGAGGACGAAAGAAATGACGATTGGAGATGTAATTAAAAAATCAATTCTGCCACTGGCATTTATGGTATTCTGGTTTTGGATGACAAAAACAATTATGAAGGTCAGTGGGCAGACGGATTGGTTCTGGTGGGTATTTATTGCCGGACTTCCATTTGGAATACATAAAATGCGGTTGATTCTAATTCCGAGAGGAATGGATACCACAGCAACACTTGGGATGGCTGCATTAAGTGTCATTATTGGAGCATTGATTGGAAGCATCATGATTCCAGTGTATGTGATCAGAGCGATATACGTGTTTATACGGTATGTCATTGGAAAATAGAATATTAGATTGATAAGAGGCAGGCTTGCGAAAATAAAAATCGTAAGTCTGCCTCTTTTTTTGTGCTTAAAAACAGGCAATTCAGGGGAATTCCCTTTTGCAAATATATATATTCTTGGAGGATTTTTAAGATGAGAGAGCGAATTGAAAGTAAGCATGTAACAAAGGAAATCAAAAGTCAGATGCCAGTGATTCCGGTGGCAATTGTTAAAGAAAGAGGCTGTACGTTCTGTCCATATTATCTGGGCAATTATGAGAAACAGCCACGCTGTATGATGAAAACCTGTGCCTGGGATGATGAAAATGAACGTTTCCATCCAGTTCTTCGTGAACTGATCCCATTTTACAAAGAGAAGATGGAAAAAGCAGAAGAAAAATTCCTGGCAATGAAAAAGATTTACACAACACTGTTAGGAATGTTTGCCGATGAAATGAAGCAAGAAGAGTTGGAAAAAGATGAATGTTACGGATGTGCCTATGGAAAATGTGGACCATGTATCGGTATCTGTTACAAATCAATGAAAGCATAGGAGGGGTAAGCCAATGAATACAACAGTTATTTCCGGGCGATTAGTAAGAAATCCCGGATACAACGAAGTGGAGAATGAAAAAGGACTTCATAAGATTGCCAAGTTTGTTCTGGCAGTCAGAAGAAATTATTCCGATGAAGTCAGTTTCATTCCGGTAAAGGCTTTTGCAAAGAAAGCAGAATTTGCCAGAGATTATCTGATGCAGGGAACGAAGGTCATGGTGGAAGGCGAGATTGTCACAGGTAATTATGAAGATAAGGATACTGGGAAAAAGATCTATACCACCGAAGTGTATGCAAACCGGATTGAATTCGCAGGTGCAAAAATGGTTGACAGACCACCGTTTCCAGAAGATGCGGAAGGGTTCTTAGAGATCCCAGAGGGTATGGAAGAAGAAATGCCGTTTAGATAGAGGAGGATAAAAGATGGTTTCAGTAGATCAGGCGTATATGGTAGGGCATATGAAAAATGCCGATGGAAGTATCAACAACAAAAATGTAGTGCTGTCAGCAGCATGTGAAGCAGCGGAACTGTTCCAGTGCATGATGGCAGTAAATCAGAAACTGGAGGACTGGCAGAGATTTAATCACACCTTGGAGATGCATCTTAGAAGTGTGGAATGTGAGAAAATCCATGATATCTGTCAGGCAGTATACGGAATGAAACATCCGTCCAATGAACTGGAAGGATTGTATCTGGCAAGAGAGGATGAACAGATATGCCTGCTGTACTATCAGGCGTTTGTAGGGATGCTGGAAATCAATATTAATTCAGCCGAAGTGCTGTACAAACAGAAGGAGGAAACAATCAATGAGTAAGATGGAGTATATGCCGGTAGATTGTCTGCAGGTGCCAAAGGTGCTGTTTCAGATGGAAAAATACAAAAATCTGTCAAATACAGCAAAGATTCTATACAGCTTATTTCTGGATCGTTTGAAATTTGCGGTGCAAAATGGCTGGGTAGATCATAACGGGAATCTGTTTGTTATCTATCCCAAAAGTGAAATAAAGAAAGACCTGAATACGACTCGGTATGGAGTAGATCAGGCAGTACAGGAACTGGTTCAGGTTGGTAAACTGGTGCGTATCATTCCAAACAATGGAAAGGCGAACCACTTTTATATCAATGGTATTTATGAAAATGAGATGGAGGAAGAATCAATGATGACATTAGATACTATCATGGCAAATATGCCGCTGGCTGAAAGAGAAATTATTATGGATAAGATGGTGAAAGCATCCAGAGATATTTTTGAAACTATTGCGGATATGGGATATATTGATCAATATGAAACGTCTTTAACTGCAATGGAAAAGCGAGGATACCAGGATGAGCTTGGAGAGATGGATATTGATCAAATTAAGGCTGATGGATATGAGTTTGGTATGGATCTTGCATTTGGAATTCTGGAGGAAAATGAAAATAATCCTGCTCGTGTGTTAGATATCCAGAAATATGTGAACAGACAGTATGAAAGCTGTTCAAAAAAGAAGTTTATGAAGGTACTGGAAACCCTTGTTCATGCGATGGGGAATGATGAAGGCTTTATTGGTGATATGTATGCTTGTAACAAGAAGGCCAGAAATTATTATTTGGACGAAATGATTCAATCATTCAATTTTGTATTTGATGAGATGTGTCATGGTACAGGCAGTGCTGCAAATTGTGATTTTGATGTAGAAGAGTAGGAAAATATTATGGCAGATTTTGAATATTTCAGAGCAGAAGAATCTGACCAGTTTTCTTTCTTTCGGATACCAAAAGCTCTGTTCACAGAAAAAGAGTTTGCAAGCCTGTCTACAGACGCAAAGCTCCTTTACGGAATTCTGCTTGATCGAATCAGCCTATCCAAGAAAAATGGATGGATTGATAGTGATGGTTATGTCTATATCATTTACACGATCGCAGAATTGCAGGAACTATTGCGAATGTCGCATACGACAGTGACAAAGCTTCTTTATGAGCTTGACAGTGTGCATGGGATTGGATTGATTGAACGGTATCGGCAGGGGAATAATCGTCCCTCTGTCATATACGTGAAAAATTTTGTGAAACGGATTAGAGGAAAGCCCGTAAGATACTTTGCTTCTGGAACGCCAGAAACTGGAAATCCGGACTGCAAGGAATTGGAAATCCGGATTGCAAGAAACTGGAAGTCCGGAACGCAAAAAAATAGAAGTCCGGAACGCAAGAATCTGGATGTAAGTAATACTAAGATAAATAAGACTGAAAAGAATCATACTGATAAGAGTAAGGGCAATACTCCCGCTCTGGAAGAAAAATTCAGTCAGTATGGTAGATTTAAAAATGTTGTTCTGTCGGAAGCTGAACTGCAGGAGTTGATGACAATATTTCCATGGGATTATCAGAAACGGATTGATCATCTTTCTGTTTATATGAAATCCAGTGGAAAAGAGTATCAGAATCATTTTGCAACAATCTGTCTTTGGGCAGAACGGGATGGCGCCAGGGCAGGAATTGACAAATATGAATTTCAGGAAGGAGAAAGCCTGTGATGGAAAATAAAGTAACAGCAGATTATCTGGATGAAGAGGGATGTCTTCATTGTGGCATCTGTGGAAAAAGAAAACAGATGAAAGTCAGTCTGATGGGATTTGAGCATGTAGTGTCCTGTTTGTGTGAATGCGAGGTAAAAGCCAGGCAGGAACTTGATGAGAAGATGCAGCGGGAAGAAGCACAGCGGCAGCTTTATCAGAGAAAATCCATCGGACTTCGGGAAAGAAGATTCTGGGAATGGAAATTTGAAAATGACAATGGAAGCAACCAGAAGATACTAATCGCCAGGCAGTATGTAGAAAACTGGACAGATATGAAGAGAAAAAATGTAGGACTGCTTCTGATGGGACCAGTTGGAACCGGGAAGAGTTTTTTTGCAGGCTGTATAGCAAATGCACTTTTGGAACAGGGAGAACGTGTCATGATGACAAATTTTTCCAGGATCTTAAATGAAATGACCAGCTATCAGGCAAATAAGAACCAGATCATACAAAATCTTGTGGATTATCCATTGCTGATTATTGATGATTTAGGAATAGAACGAAATTCTGAGTTTGCTTTGGAGCAGGTCTATAATGTGATAGACAGCCGTTATTGTAAAATGCTTCCGCTGATCGTAACAACGAATCTGGGACTGAATGAAATGAAATCTACAGATTTGGATACTGCCCATCAGCGCATTTACAGCAGAATACTTGAAATGTGTGTTCCAATCTATTGTGGTGGGGAAGACAAGAGAAAAGAAGAAGGGACAGAAAAACTCGTACAGGTGCAGTACCTGATTACCGGTTAATCTGTCCTTTTTCATTGAAGGGGGGGATTGCCATGATTACAGATCTGGACAGCAGTTAAATCGCTGAAAGGAGGGAAAAGTCATGCAGGAAGAGGTAACTCAGAAAACGGTCACGTTCTGTATTCGGGCTACTAAAATTACGGCAGACCTGTTGAAAAAGGTTCTTGCTGCGTATCTGCGTCATCAAAAGCAGAAATCAGTAGAGAAGAAAGCACAGAAAAATCAGCCGAAACAGGGAAAGGTCACGGTAAAAGAGCTGGCAAAACAGAATGCCGGGATGGTCAATATCGAGATCACGGACAAAAATATCAAGTCCTTTGAACGGTATGCCAGAAAATACGGGATCAATTATGCTCTGAAAAAAGACAAGAGCAAAGAGCCTCCGGTTTATCTGGTATTTTTCAAGGGACGTGATCAGGATGCCCTAAATGCTGCTTTCCGTGAGTTTTCCCAGAAACAGATTCAAAAAGCGAATAAGCCTTCCATTCATAAGCGTCTTGCAGCTTACCGGGCAATGATGCCAAAGAAGACGAAGGACAAAGTAAAGAACCGGCATCAGGAGCAGAGCCGATGAAAAAGAAAAGCGGTAAAACTCTGATGCAGAAGTGGAAGAATAAAATCGGGGGTAAGCTGTCCGCCCTGGATAAAAAGAAACTGGTTCTTACAAATATCCCTTATGCTCTGGCTGCTTTCTATGCTGACCGGGCATTTTTTCTTTACCGGAACAGTCCGGGAGGAGATATGGGGAACAAACTATTATATGCAATGGAACACGCAGACCGGATTTTTGCTGGTTTTGTGTTAAGCAATAACTGGAAAGATCTGCTAGCAGGTATTGTTGTTGCAGCCGTTCTGAAAGTGTTGGTCTGGCAGAAACAGGCAGACGCAAAGAAATTACGGAAAGGCATCGAGTATGGTTCAGCCAGATGGGGAACCGCAGAGGATATCAAGCCTTATATGTCGGAAGATCCCTGGATGAATATTCCATTGACAGCAACAGAAGCATTGACTATGGAAAGTAGACCTAAACAGCCAAAGTATGCAAGAAATAAAAATATAGTGGTCATTGGCGGCAGTGGTTCCGGAAAAACTCGATTTTTCGTTAAGCCGTCAGTCATGCAGATGAACTGTTCCATGGTCATTACAGATCCGAAAGGCACTCTGATCGAGGAGTGCGGGAAGATGTTAGCAAAGGGACCACCTAAGAAAGATAAGAATGGAAGTATTATGAAAGATAAATCAGGAAAAGTGGTACACGAACCATATGTGATTAAGGTTCTGAATACTATCAACTTTTCCAAATCGCTTCATTACAATCCATTTGCTTATATACGGTCTGAAAAAGATATCCTGAAGCTGGTTACAACAATCATTGTGAATACCAAAGGCGAAGGGGAAAAAGCTTCCGAAGATTTTTGGGTGAAAGCAGAGAAGCTGTTGTACACGGCATTGATTGCTTTTATCTGGTATGAAGGAGATGAAGAGGAAAAGAATCTGAATACCCTTCTGGATCTTTTGAATGAAAGCGAAACCCGTGAAGAGGATGAAACTTACCAGAATCCAGTGGATATGATGTTCCAGGAACTGGAAGAAAGAGATCCGCAGCACTTTGCAGTCAGACAGTATAAAAAATACAAAATGGCGGCTGGCAAAACTGCCAAAAGTATTCTTATTTCCTGTGGTGCGAGGCTGGCACCATTTGATATCGCAGAACTTCGTGAGATCATGTCTTATGATGAAATGGAACTGGATAAGATCGGGGACAGGAAGACAGCCTTGTTTTTGATTATGTCCGATACAGATACAACCTTTAATTTTGTGATTGCCATGTTACAGTCACAGCTTTTCAATCTGCTTTGCGACAAGGCAGATGATGAGTATGGTGGAAGACTGCCAGTTCATGTGCGTGTCATCGCTGATGAGTTTGCCAACATCGGGCAGATTCCACAGTTTGACAAGCTGATTGCAACTATCCGAAGCAGGGAAATCTCTGCTTCTATTATTTTGCAGTCACAGAGCCAGTTAAAGGCAATGTACAAGGATAGTGCAGATACCATTCTGGGCAACTGTGATACTACACTTTTCCTTGGTGGCAAAGAGAAAACCACCTTAAAGGAAATGAGCGAGCTTCTGGGTAAGGAAACTATTGACCTGTATAACACTTCGGAGACAAGGAGTAATCAGAAATCCTTTGGACTGAATTACCAGAAAACAGGCAAACAGTTGATGACAGAAGATGAAATCGCAGTTATGGATGGAGGGAAATGTATCCTGCAGATCCGTGGTGCCAGACCATTTTTCTCGGACAAATATGATATCACGAAACACAAAAACTATCGGCTTCTCGCAGATGAAAACGAGAAGAACCGATACAAAGTTGAGAAAGAGTTAAATCCGCAGTACACACCGAAATCTGAAGAAGAGGTGGAAGTAATTCATGTAGATCTGTCGGAGTAACCTTGGGAATGAACGAAAATAATGAGGAAAGGAATAACTGACATTAGGTGCGCCGGCTTTTTAGTCGGTGTTTTTCATTCCCGTAAACACCTGAAAGAAGTCAGTTTTGGTGAATGTATATGGCATTTTTTAGCAGTGCAATTACAACTTTAAAAACTCTTGTAGTCGCAATCGGCGCAGGTCTTGGCGTGTGGGGTGTCGTAAACCTTCTGGAAGGATATGGAAATGACAATCCCGGTGCTAAGAGCCAGGGCATCAAACAGTTCATGGCTAATTAAAGGGAACAAAAAGAAAGGAAAAGCCAATCCAGACGGTATCAGCGGCAGGCTACAAGAATAAATTGTGATTTCACAAGATTGGTGCTATAATAAGAGAAAAGTTCCTGCCGGGGCAGCCGCTCCGGTGGTATGGATAGAAAGGCAGGAAAACAATATGCACATCAGCTATAAACCACTCTGGCACACACTGTTAGAGCGTGATATGAGAAAAGAGGATTTAAGGCTTGCCGCTGGTATGACAACAAATATGATTGCCAACATGAGCAAAGAGGGAAAGCACATCAGCATGGATACATTAGCCCGTATCTGCGAAACGCTGAATTGTGAGATTACCGATGTGATTGAGTTAGTACCAGACGAGCCTGCTTCCACAGGAGGTAAGGAACATGAGCGAATTGAAACCAAGAATAAAAGAAAACGGAATTGATTATATCCTTGTTGGAGATTACTACATCCCGGACTTGAAGTTGCCGGAGGAACACCGCCCCATCGGAAAGTACGGACGGATGCACCGGGAATATTTAAGAGAAGTCTGCCCAGCCAGATTACACACATTGACCCTGACCGGGGAATTGTGGACATATCTTGCAGACCTGAACGAACAGGCACAGAAACGGTTAGACACCATCATGGAGCAGATGAAAGCTGCCGAGGGCGTGACCGAGGAATTGAAGCGTACCCGTCAAATGGAATGGGTGCAGCGTTGCAATAACATTCACAACCGGGCAGAAGAAATTGTTTTACATGAGATGATTTATTCATAACGGTATGGTAGAATGATTATTACAAATTAGAAGTTGTAAAGGAGACTTTGTATGGGTAGAAAAGAAATAACAACAAAAGAAGATTTAATGAAAGTAATAGAATTATTCGAAAATACTGGAATTACATACTGGTTGGATGGCGGATGGGGTGTAGATATTTTAGCTGGTAAACAAACAAGAATTCATAGAGATATAGATATAAATTTTGATGCTCAACATACGGAAAAATTGTTAAATGTGCTTTTGAATCTGGGCTATAAAATTGATACAGACTGGAAACCGGTTAGAATAGAGTTATATAGTGATGAACTTGGTTACTTAGACATTCACCCGTTCGTTTTAAGTGAGGACGGAACTTCAAAACAAGCTGATTTAGAGGGTGGCTGGTATGAGTTTGAAAAAGATTACTTTGGTAGTGCTTTTTTTGAAGGAAAAACAATTCCTTGTATATCCTTAAAAGGCCAAAGAGTTTTCCATTCAGGTTATGAATTAAGAGATAAAGATAAGCATGATATTTCAATTCTTGAAAGTTTATCAAAATAACATTGCTGTAATTTCTAAGATAAATTCCACTTTATCGCTTTGAAATTTTAACTGAATAAGTATAGCACCAACCGCTGCTACATGGAAGCAAACACAACCATGCAACAGCGGTTTTTCTTTACCGTTTTTTCCTTTGACTGATAGGAGTTCCTGTTTTCTTTGATTTTTGTAGAATCCGAATGAGCCAGCGAAATTCTTCGTCTGACAGATTTTTATAGTTGATGCCGAGCTGCTTGCAGTAAAGGACAACCAGCTTTTCATCCCGACTGCCCTTGAAATTTTCAACCGCTTCCAAATTTTCTTTCAATTCATCGGCAACGGTGGTCTGGGGCGCACTCTCGCTGTCCTTTTTGTGGGCTTCCCGAATATCCCGGATAATGAGATTGAGGTCATCAAGAACCATGTGGCTGAAATATTCATCATCGCTGATATGGGCGGCTTGCAGCACTTTCAAATGCGGGTCGTCTTCGCCGGGGCGATACCGTTCAATGATTTCATGCCGGACAGTATCGACAAGGGCGTTGAGGTTTTGAATCTGCATGGTGGCAATCCCATCTACATAAATCTCAATGTCCGCAAGAAACTTGATAAAGTCCTTATGAGTGGCAAGCTCACAGAGCAGACGGTTGTTAATCCGACCGCCTTTCAGAAGTGCCACCATCTCATCATTCAAATGCAGCTCTGTTAGTGGCGTGTTGATCTGCTCCCGGTTCTCTGTCCGGCACAGCAGATAATCAACGGAAACCCCATAGAAGTCTGCCAGCGTGATAAGGTTGCCATGATTGATTTCCTTATAATCCTCTTTTTCATAACTGCCAAGAGCTGATTTGGAAATGCCCGTCAGCTCTGATAATTCTTCCAGATTTAAGCCTTTGTCCTTGCGGAGTTCCCAAAGGCGTTCCTGTATGCTTGTCGCTCCTTTCATGGGCGCACGCTCCTTTCCGGCGGTTTCATTACTGCCGCTTAACTGGATTATATCATACTTTCCGCAATCGTGGAAATTTCTGATTTTTACCCTTAATTCCTACTTTGTGGACATACGGCACAGGGCACAAAAATGTTCTATGATACAGGTAGTTCATCGATGGATTATTCCAATCGAATGACCAGCCTGTGTGGGATATGCTTCCCCGGCGATGTAGCGCCATGACTTTTGGCAGGGATATGGAGGAACCCTGACCGAAACGAGCGTACCAAAGGGAGCAATACGCCGCTGTGAGATTCAGGGGAGGAACGACACCGGGGAGAACTGGCGAACTGATACCGAAATGATACCGAAACACGACAATCTGATAGGGGGATAGTCTACCCTATTGCTGATACTTCTGGAGATTTTAGACGGCTCTATGACCGTAATTTTGCCGAAAATCGCCCCGAAACTATACACTAAAACGGGAGGAAACGCAATATGCCGAGAATGAGCAAAAAGAGGAAGCATGAGCTTTCTTTTTACCTCAATGACCGGGGGCGTGTCACTTACAACGAATTATGCCGGAAATGCAAGCATGGGTGCAAGCAGAGCTTCCGGGCGGTTGTGGTTGACTGCCCCCGTTATTTATCCAAAAGAGCAAAGAAAAAGGAGGAACACACCGAATGAATTTTGAATTTATGACGATAGGCACACCGTTGCCGCCCTGTATGCCCTTTCCCAGAGCGTTGACAGGATTTCCAGTCAGCAGCACCGCAAAGGTCATGTACTGCCGGATGTTGGACGCTATGCTATCCAACGGACAGGAGGACGAGAACGGAATCCTGTTTATCTGCTTCCCTGTCACAGCCATTGCCGCAGTCCTGTCCCGCAGCCCCATGACGGTCAAGCGTTCTCTGAATGAACTGGAAACCGCCGGACTGATCATGCGAGTGCGTCAGGGCGTTGGAGAACCAAACAGGATTTATGTGCTGATACCGGGAAAGGAGGACGCTGCCCTTGCCTGATACCTCAAAGCTGGAAAAGCTCAACCGAGAGTTGGAAAAGAGTGAAAAGAAACTGCGGAAAGCCATCAATGATGAAAAGGCATTGCAGCACCAGCTAAAGCAGCTTACCCGAAAAGAACGGACACACCGGCTCTGTACTCGTGGCGGTATGCTGGAAAGTTTTCTGCAAGAGCCGGAACGCCTGACAGATGATGATGTCATGCTGTTGTTGACACTCATTTTTCACAGGCAGGACACGCAGGAACTATTGAAGAAACTGCTGGAACGTGAGAAGCCGGAAACCCCTTAGTTTACTAAGGGCGCAATTATACACCACCCAAAGGTTGGTGCATTGCGTTCTCCGAAGGCTCCTTGCCGGAGGGCTGTGATTTTTCGCAGTCATGGTCTGCTCCAAATCATACAGGGGACGCTACGCTTCCCCTGCGCTGGCTACCGCCAGCTACCCTTTTGTGGACTTGTCATCTGGGGACACCTTGCGTTGCAAGCTGTTCCCAGCCGACAAGTTTCATAAAATATGCTATCTTTTCGATAGGCAATAAAGTATAATAAAGTCAGCAATAAATCGGAATTTTACGGTCAGTAAGGAATGCGTAAAGTTATATGATTGTATTATAAGCGATTTGTTAAATTTTTATAACCACTTGTATTTGCCTGCGATTTATGGTATAATATTTTGAAATTTAGAAAGAGGTGGGAAGATGATTAACTTTTCTTGCAAATAAAATCAAAATATGCGGTAGTGCTATACTTTGGCATTATTGTGTCTATTGCAAGAAAGTTATATGTCTATCTTACTCAATATAGTGCTGTTGCCACTTTTGCTTAGTGGTGTTATTTTATGCTATGACGAGCTGCAAGGATAAACTTTCTTGTGGCTCTTATTTTGTTTTGGAGGTGCTTTATGAATAGTGCAGAACAGATAGTTACACATGATTCACTCCGTATAGTGTCGGTTCCTTTTGGTGAAATCTATACGTAGTAAACATTCACCGAACCGACTTTGTATCGTATGACATGCAAAGGAGGATAATATTTATGTCAATGATTAAAATTGAAAACCTTACGTTTTCATATCCGACAAGTTATGATAATGTTTTTGAAAATGTCAGTTTCCAGGTTGATACCGATTGGAAGCTTGGTTTTGTGGGCAGAAACGGACGAGGTAAAACAACCTTTCTGAATCTTCTGCTTGGGAAATATGAGTATAGTGGAAAAATCCTATCATCCGTACAGTTTGATTATTTTCCTTATCCCGTTTCAGATAAGAATCGTATTACAGAGGATATATTGCAGGAGATTTGCCCACTTGCGGAAGAATGGGAACTTATGCGAGAACTTTCTTATCTTGATGTTGATGTCGATGTGCTTTGGCGACCTTTTGAAACACTTTCCAACGGAGAGCAGACAAAGGTTTTGATTGCCGCTCTTTTTCTTAATGAAGGGCATTTCCTACTGATTGATGAACCTACCAACCATTTGGATGCCAAAGCGAGAAAAAGTGTGGCGGCATATCTGAAAAAGAAAAAGGGATTCATCTTAGTTTCTCACGATCGTCGCTTTCTTGACGATTGTGTTGACTATATTCTATCGATTAACCGAGCGAATATCGAAGTGCAAAGAGGAAACTTTTCATCATGGATGTCAAATTTTGAGCGACAGCAAGAATTTGAACTGGCTCAGAACGAACGTTTGCAAAAGGACATCAGACGATTACAGCAGTCGGCAAAACGCGCTGCAGTATGGTCTGAACGTGTAGAAGCTTCCAAAATTGGGGCAGCAGATAAAGGTTATGTCGGTCATAAAGCCGCCAAAATGATGAAGCGTTCAAAATCTATAGAAGCGAGACAACAACAGACAATCGAACAAAAATCAGCATTGCTGAAAAATATGGAAACCGCAGAAGCCCTCAAGATACAACCGCTTAATTACCATACAGATTTGCTTGCATCATTATCGAATGTAGTAGTTTATTATGATGGCATTTCAGTTTGTGAACCCGTTTCGTTTGAAATAAGACAGGGAGAACGCATTGTGCTTGATGGAAAGAACGGCAGTGGCAAAAGTAGCCTGTTAAAGTTGGTAGTCGGGCAGTCCATAGATTATACGGGTACAGTAACACTTGGCTCTGGGCTTGTAATTTCTTATGTGCCACAGGATACATCGTATTTATGTGGAACCCTTTCCGAGTTTGCAGAAGAAAACAACCTTGATGAAAGTTTGTTCAAGGCAATTCTTAGGAAAATGGACTTTGAGCGTGTACAGTTTGAAAAGGATATTAAAGACTTTTCTGGCGGGCAAAAGAAGAAAGTCCTAATTGCGAAAAGCCTTTGTGAAAAGGCACACTTGTATGTATGGGATGAACCGCTCAACTTTATTGATGTGTACTCACGTATGCAGATTGAACAACTCATAACGGAGTTTGCCCCGACCATGCTCCTGGTAGAACATGACAGTGTTTTTCGAGATACTGTGGCAAGTAAAATTGTGAATATCTAAATTGGTTCTTCCGCAATTTTACGTTTTTCGCTTTAATAAAAATGGAGAATGCTGATTTACACTGGCATTCCAGTATTGAAAAATTACAAAATACGGATAATTGCGTAAGAACCTCTAAATTAAAATAATTGTATGGGTTAATTCCAGCTTTACAGAGACTCAAATTCCAGTTTGTAGAATTAAGAAAATCGTAATTTGTGGAGAGATTTCCTGAACTTTCCTTATTTTACAGGCTTTTCAGCCCATTAAATAGTGAAATGATATGTATTTTCCCTTATTTTTGCCCTTATGCGGAATCCGCAAGGGAAATAAGGGAAATTTTTAGTTAAGCATTGCTCGCTACTTTATCAAGAAGTCTTGCGGAATCCCGTTTTGCTTTTCTTGTTGAGTGAGCGTAAATATTCATTGTGGTACTGACATCAGAGTGTCCTAACAGTTCCTGTACATCTTTCGGTGCAGCTCCATTGGAAAGCAGATTGCTGGTATAAGTGTGACGCAACTGGTGAAAATGGAAATCTTCAAATCCTTCCAGCTTCTTTGCCACTGATCTGCATACAATGCTGAGTGTACTCGGCAGTTCCAAAGAGCCATCTGGTCGCAGGCAGACAAAGGAGATTTCTTTGTAATCTGTCGGGACTTCCTGTGTTCCGTCAAGATGATAGTATTCATAATATACCCTGTTTTTCACATGCACTTCTTTGTAGTAATTGCGGTGATATAATTCGCCATACTGCATCCGGTTTTTGAGCTGTTCTTTTCTGGCAGCTTTCAGTATTTCAGTCAGCGTATCTCCAAAATCAACAATCCTTACTTTTTTCCGTTTCGTTGGTCCGATAATATTTTTGTGTTTCATGCCGTCGTAGCGGATACTGCGTTTTATGGTCAGGCATTGTTCCTCAAGGTTAATGTCCTGCCATGTAAGACCACAGGTTTCCCCGATACGGAGCCCGGCATAATACGCAATTTGAATCGGAAGAATAGCAGGTGGATTTTTCTTTTCCAGATATTGGATAAGCCGTTCATAATCCTCATGTGAAATCGGCTGTGTACCTTCTTCCACTTCATCATCGGAAAAGAGGTCAACTTCCTCTGCCTGCTTTTTCAGCTTAATATACTGCATCGGATTGAAACTGATTAACTGTTTTGGAAATACTGCAAAACGGAATGACTGCTGTAACACTGCGGAAAAAGAATGGATATAATCTTTGCTGTATCCCTTTTTTACTTTCCCGTCTGGAAACTCACCACCGAATGTAAGCAGATCAAGAAATGCCTGTAAATGTTCGGCAGTAACTGTTTTCAGTTTGCGGTCTGCAATCGGGTGTTTTTTGATACATCGGATTGCACCAAGATAATTTTCCACTGTACCGTTGCTGAGTGTCCCAGTTTTCAGTTCTTCTTCTGCCCACATATCCAGAAGTTCCCCTACGGTAAGATTATCTGCCTTTGCAACAAACTTCTTATCTTCGTAGTCTTCCAGTGCCTTGCGGAGAAGCTTTTCCGTCTCACTTTTACTTTCGGTTCCGGCGTATTCTTTCTGAACCATTTTACCGCTTGCATCTTCTACATAGAAACGATAGTACCATTTTTTTCCTTTTTTTCTAACAGATCCTTTTGCCATAATCGTATGTCTCCTTTCGATATCAGACAATCGGAACTGCTGAAATGCTTCTTGCGTGTAGGCATCTTATGGACAAGTCCATAAGCCAATTCGCCGCTCGTCAAATCTGTAAACAGCTTGACTCGCTTGCGCTCATTGTATCATAACTCCGATTATCTTACTATACCGATTCAGAATCGTCATACATAACTTCGGATAAAAGATTTGCAAGCCTTTGTTCTGCCGCTTCCGGTTTCTTTGAATAGAGCCTTACAACATCTGCCATATCATTAAATGCGTTGACAGTATGTGTGATCTCCCTGAGAAACATAATCTCATTATATTCATCTTTCGATTCAAATCCCATTACTTTGGCAATGTCCGCATCTTTGGTACTGCCTTTGTAATTTTTACAGGCGAACTGAAACGAATCCAGAAACAGTTCATATTGCTTTAACATTAACAGCAGTAAGTCTTTAGAAAAAGCGTCTTCTGTTTTATTGAGGTCAAGAGGAAACTGTTTGAGAATGTCGCCCATCGCATCACGAATCTGCAATTCTTTCTTATCCGTAATATCAGTTTCATATTCATCGGTTTCCCCTTTGAGCCATTCAATCGATACATGAAGTGCTTCCGAAAGACCTTCCAGTACCATCTTTTTGGTATTGTCAATCGAACCATTCTCATAACGCAGGATTGTGGAAGCGGTAACTCCCATCTTCTCTGCGACATAAGGCTGTGTCAGATTTAATTCCAGACGGCGCTGTTTTGCCCTGCTGCCAATCAGCTTGCGTAGTTCTTTATCTTTCATGCTGATGTGCCTCCTTTTTCGGTATGTCATTACTATACCACGCAACAAAATATATTGCAATATGCAATTTTAAGAAAAGCAGAAAAATTTCATAATGCTTGACAAAGCAATATAAACACGCTATACTGACAGCACAAATGAAATTGCATAATGCAATTCGAAAGGAGGTGGTCATATGACGCAAAGAAAGATTGCCTTATCTATTGAGGAAGCTGCTGATTATACGGGAATTGGCAGGAACACCCTGCGAAAGTTGGTAGAGTGGAAGAAACTTCCGGTATTGAAGGTTGGGAGAAAAGTCCTGATCAAAACGGATATGCTGGAACTTTTTATGGAAGCCAACGAGGGCAGGGACTTGAGGGATAAGGGAAATGTGAAAGCAGTCACAAGAAACGGTTCAACTTAAAAAAGCGGTTCCCGAAGAAACCGCCAAAGGTTCTATCAGACCGGAGTCATGATATACCTACACGCAAGCAGATTATACCATGTACTTCGTCTGACAGACAACAGGAAACTTATGTTTGGAAAAAAAGAAAGGACGATGATATTTATGGCAAGATCAACAAAGAGTTATGAGGAGCGTATGCTCCAGTTGGAAAAGAAAGAACAGGAAAGCCTTGAGAAAGCAAAACAGTATGCAGCACAGAAACGGGAACTGAAGAAACGTCAGAAAGATGTGGAAACCAAAAAACGGACACACAGGCTCTGCCAGATTGGCGGTGCAGTGGAATCGGTACTGGGTTCTGCGATTGAGGAAGATGATATCCCAAAGCTGATCGGCTTCTTAAAAAGGCAGGAAGCAAATGGGAAATTCTTCTCAAAGGCAATGCAGAAAGAGCCAGTTGCAAATACGGAGGAAGTGTAATGCCGGAGGGAGTGGAGTTTCCATTCCCTTCATTGCTTTTTTATGAAGGGCGCACTTATGGACAACCAGAGGTCGTCCGTATAAGTTTGCCACAGGTGGCAACCGGTCTGCGCTTACGCTTGCCGGGCTCGTTCCGTCGGCGGGGCTTTCAGCCAGACCTGCTCATGCCGCAGGAGGCACTCTTCGCCAGAGGGGCACATTCCATGCAGGCTGTTATGCACAGGGCACTCTTACGCAGAGGGTGCTCCGGCAGATACCATTTTCTTTTAGGAAAAACGTTACCTGCCGGAAATCAAAGCCGGATACGGCAGAATGGGGGAAACGGAGCATGGCGATTTTTCATTATACAGTAAAGATTGTTGGACGCAGCAAAGGAAAATCCATCATATCGGCGTCTGCTTATCTCAATGGCGATGTGATGAAAAATGAAGAAACAGGCAGGATCAGCTACTATACTTCAAAAAAAGAAGTCGTTTATACCAGCCTGCTGATGTGTGAAAATGCACCACAGGAATGGCAGAATGTACCTGCTGAAAATATCAGACGGTTCCAGAAATCTGTCCGATATAAAAGGGCAGATAACCAAAATGCTGCACTGGAAAAATTCAAACTTACTTTTCAGAAGCAGCGTTTATGGAATGAAGTCTTGAGGATAGAAAAAAGTTCAGATGCACAACTCGGCAGGTCATTTGAGTTCTCACTTCCGAAAGAATGGAGCCGACAGGAACAGATTGATTATACAACTGAATATATTCAAAAGACCTTTGTAGATAAGGGAATGTGTGCGGATTGGAGTATCCACGATAAAGGAGATGGTAATCCCCATGTGCATTTATTGGTGACGTTGCGACCATTCAATTCAGACCACTCATGGGGTAACAAAGAAATCAAGGATTGGGAGTTTGTCAGAGATGAAAATGGAAATATTGTGGTGGATGAATCCCATCCGGACTGGTGGCAGGATAAAAAGAACCCTGACCGTCATGGAATCCGAATCCCCGTACTTGATGAAAATGGAGTCCAGAAAGTCGGGACAAGGAACCGCAAACAGTGGAAACGTGTATTAACCGATGCTACCGGGTGGAACAATCCGAAAAATTGTGAGCTATGGCGGAGCGAATGGGCAAACGTCTGTAATGCACATTTGAAAACGGAAAATCACATTGACCATCGTTCTTATGCAAGGCAGGGAAAATTAGAGATACCGACGATCCATGAGGGCGCAGATGCCAGAAAAATTGACGAGAAATTTCAAAACGGACAGACATCCTCTACTTCATGGAAAGTAGAGGAAAACCAGATCATAAAAAGACAAAATGCACTGCTGGATAAAATACAGATTTCTTTTGGAAAAGTATCCAGTGCATTAACACAATGGAAGGAGCGATTGCGTGACATTAGAAGAAAGCCGGGAAGTCATTCCCATGATGGAGACAATGATAAACCAGATCGAGGAACAGCAGAATCTTATGGCAGAGATGGTACAGGAATTGCAGGAACGGGACAGGCAGCTCCTGTCTTTTCAGGAGCAGAACCAGAGTTTAAAAAGCTTAAACAGCGAATTATCCAGGCTGCTAAATCTTTTGCCAGATACAGAAGAACTGCTCTCACAGATCGAGCAACAGAAAACCAGAATCGAACAGTTGGAAAACGAGAATCAGCAATGGCAGGAATTAACGCAGAAGCTGAACAACGAGAACAGCTTATTGCAGAAACAGAACAGCGAATTGCTGACCTTAAACAGCAGATAGAGAAAGCGAGGGAGATCGATGAGCGAATGCAGAAACTTAGAGAACGTCGGGCAGGTGGAAGAACTTCTGCTGATGACCGAACAGATGCAGGACGAACTGGATCAGAAAGACCAGACAATCCAGGAACTAAACAGGCAGCTAAGCGAATCGCTGACCTTGAACGAGAAATTGAACAGCGAAAACAGAGCCGAGAATATCGAAGCATTGCGGACAAGATTAAGGCAAACAGAGGAACGATTGACCAGCGAGACAGACAGCAGGAAAAGAGCCGACGCAGAAGCCGTGGCATGGAAATTTAAGTATGAAAAAGCAGAGCAGGAAAAACTTTATGCACAGACACACCAAAAGACGGTAGAGGTAGCTGTTGAGAAAAAAGTGCCTTATGAGAAATGTGAAAAATGTGACCGTACTGCTTACCGGAAAGCAAAAGAAAAATGCGATAGCCGTAAAAGCCAGTTAGAAAAGAAATATAAAAATATGACGATTGGTTATGAAAGTATCTTGTTTCTACTGGCATGGTACAGCATAACAACAACACTGTTTACTGCGATTCTTTCGCCGGTTTTCCTTAACGACTGTATCGTCTTTTTCGGTGCGTTAGGAAAAGGAATGGGAAGTTTATTTCGGGAGTTTGTGACAGGTGCAGACTCTTTCGGACAGTTAAGCAGTGGAATACCTAACAGTATTCTTTCCGGGATTGTGTACTGGCTGATTGCCGGTACTGTCATGGCAATTTTATTCGTAATAACCGGGTGGCTGATAATCGGGATTGGTTATCAGGTAGGAAAAATCTACCGGAAATATTGTTGGGATATCATCAGTATCGTGGTAGCGATAACGAGTACAGCTGTTGTAATTTACTTTGGAGAATGGATTAAAAACGCTAATCCGATAAATCTTATTGTATTGCTATTACTGTCGCATATTATTTATATTGGAATCAGATGTTATGTGAAAGACTGGATGGAAGAACGAGGATATTATTAAAAGAGGACAGGGAAATTTCATAATCTTCCTGTCCTTAGTAAGGGACTATTGATTGTTTATATAAAGAAAAAGTATATAAATAAATCTTGACAATTAGTACGAACTCGGACTATAATACAAAAGTCCGGATTCGTACTAATTTAAGGAGGAAAAAGATGAGAAAAGATAATAATATGATAATACAGTTGCAACGATATTATGCTTTATGGAAAGAATGTACAGCAATGTATGAGGAATGGTCAAAGGATCAGGGACTGTCTTCAAATGGAGTTTTTGCTTTGTATTCATTTTATGAAAGTAATGGAAGATGCACGCAGAAAATGATAAGTGAAAAATGGAATATACCTAAGCAAACGGTAAATACGATACTAAAAGATTTTCAGAAAAAAGGATACATCAATATGGTATCTGATGATTCAGACAAGAGAAATAAGCTGATATGCCTCACAGAATCAGGAATGGAATATACGAAAGATATCATAGAAAAACTGCACTCAAAAGAAATATATGTAATCGAAAAAATGGGATTAGAGAATATAGAAAGTCTTAATGATAATACAGAGCTGTTTATCAGACTTTTCAAGGAAGGAGATTGTAAGAAAAATGAATCATAAATCATTATTTTTTAAATATGTTATTCCATCTATTATAGCATTTGCATTATCAGGAATATATGCGATAGTGGATGGATATTTTGTAGGCAATACCATAGGAGATGCTGGACTTTCGGCTATTAATATTGCATATCCGATTGTGGCTTTGATTCAGGCTCTTGGAACAGGAATTGGTATGGGAGGAGCTGTTTATTACTCAATTAATGCAGCAGAAAAGAAAGGAAAACGGGCAGAAGAATTTATTGCTACAAGCTGGTGGCTTCTTGTAATAGTAAGTGTTATCAGTACCATAATTATTTACTCCTTTTCGTCTAAAATTTTAGGATTGCTTGGAGCAGATGGAATTATATTAACAAATGCGACAGATTATATCAAAATTATAGCACTTGGAGCAATATTGCAGATTCTTGGAACTGGAATGATGCCATTCATTAGAAATTATGGAAACTCTTTCTGGTCAATGTTTGCGATGGTTGGTGGATTCATAACCAATATTGTTCTGGATTTTATCTTTGTATGGATATATGAAATGGGCATGAAAGGTGCAGCCACAGCTACAATAGCCGGACAGGGTGTGACTGCAGCAATTGCAATCATATACGCATTATATAATAAAAAGTTTTATGTGTATGTATCCTTAAAAAATGTAAAAGAAATGTGTGGCGCTATATTCAGAGTAGGTCTTGCACCATTTGGGCTAGCATTGACTCCTAATATTTCATTGGTGTTTATAAACCGATTCTCCGCTTCTTATGGGGGAGAAAAAGCTATTGCAACTTATGCATGTGTATCCTATATTATCTGTATCATATATCTCATATTGCAGGGCGTAGGTGATGGAAGTCAACCTTTAATGAGCCGTTTTTATGGTGAGAAGGATCAAGAAAGCCTGAGAGGAGTTCAGAGAATGGCATACATTTTTGCAATAATTCTTGCTGTTTGTGGTGGAATTATCATGTATGTAAACAGAGCAAATATTGGAGGGGTTTTCGGAGCTTCTTATGAAGTAAGTATTGAGATTTCTAAAATTGTACCTATATTTTTAGTGTCATTACCATTTGTTGCGATTACCAGAATAGCGACAGCTGGATTTTATGCTACTGAAAAAAGTGGATTGTCATACATTCTTACATTCATTGAACCAGTATTGATGCTGATATTTATGCTTGTTTTACCACCTTTATTTGGTGGACAGATTATGATATGGTGGAGTACGGTATTGGCACGTGTTTTTTCAGCGATTCTGGCATTCATACTAATAAAATATTGCGAAAAGGGAGATTTGCAATATGGAATACAGAAAATTTAACAATCAGATAGTAGCAAGAATAATCTAGGTTTATCTATTGTATTTTTAAGGACAGCCTCATAGCAATAGGGCTGTCCTTTTAAAATTATGAAGCTAATTTTTAATAAATTCTAGTAGATTTTGATTGGAATAATCATAACTCTAATGAATCTTCAGCATCTACCCACATCTGTAAATTCCCATCAAGATATAACCTTGCATATTCTAATGGCTCATCGATTGCAAGCGATGTCAAAGCACAATCAGATCCAGGTGTGGTTCTTAAATTTTTTTCTGCTTCCCAACAATCAATACGGAGTATATAGCCCGTATTAGTATATACATCAATGCTGTTGCACTGTGGATTGTATTCTGCAAATATTGTTCTCATCGTATCCCATCTCCTTATCATTTAATCAATCAGTAGTAGCAAAAATTAAGAAGCATTTCAATCAGTTCACCATGTCACTTTTATTTTGTGTTATACTGTCTTATAGATTTTTCTTGCCCTTGTATTTGCCCTTATCAGAGTGCATAAACACTGATGGGACGATATAACACAAGGGAAATAATAAGGGAAAGCTCACCTGCGACAAATCCAGTGTTTTCAAGGGGTTGCGAAGAATTTAATAATAAAATATAACAGTTATTAAATTTCTTAAAACAGGTGAAATCTCAATCGGAATTTGTGGAGGTAAAATATAGATGAATCAAGGTAGAATTATTGTAATCACAGGTGCGCCGGGGACAGGAAAAACTACAACGGCATCTGCTGTTGCAAAAGAATCAGATTTGGAAAAGTCTGTGCATATGCACACAGATGACTTTTATCATTATTTGAGTAAAGGGGCAATACCACCGCATTTGCCAGAATCAAATGAGCAAAATTTGATTGTCATTGAAGCGTTTTTAGAAGCTGCGAAGCGATATGCTCGTGGTGGATATGATGTAATTGTTGACGGTATTATCGGACCGTGGTTTTTAAAGCCGTGGCAAAGTCTTGTTCGGGAACATTATGAGGTGCATTATATTATTTTAAGGGCAAGTAAGGAAGAAACCTTGAAGCGAGCTGTTGAACGCTCAAAGTTAGACCGAAAGACAAATATCGAATTGGTAGAAACCATGTGGGAGCAATTTTGCAATCTGGGAATATATGAATCGAATGTTATAGATACGACCACTTATTCCATTCAAGAAACTGTTTCCGCAGTACAAGAAAAAATCGCAAGTAGGGCAGCGTTGTTGTCTTAGATTGTTTTGGTGCAATTCCAGTTTGTTAGCTTTACATCGGGTCAACTTGTCCCGAACTTTTACAACTAAATACCCGCCGCTCACACAGTGGCACACCGAGCAGGAAATCTGAAAAAGGTCTCCTGCTTTTTTTCTGCCCAAAATGAGGTGGTAAAACGCCACCCCATCCACCAATTAGCGAAAGGAGGGACACGAAATGCCTTGTCCACACAACGAAATCACGATTGTTCAGCGCAGCCAGCGGCAGTCTGCGGTTGCCGCCGCTGCTTACCAAAGCGGCGAAAAGCTGTTCTGTGAATACGACCAGCAAGTAAAGCACTACCCGGAAAAGCGTGGTATCGTCCACAATGAAATCCTGCTCCCGGCAAATGCTCCACAGGAATATGCAGACCGCAATACTTTATGGAATGCCGCCGAAGCGGTGGAAAAGCAATGGAACTCCCAGCTTGCAAGGCGGTGGGTGCTTACCATTCCCAGAGAGATACCGCCCGACCAGTACGCTGTCCTTGTACGGGAGTTTTGTGAACAGCAGTTTGTTTCCAAAGGCATGATTGCTGATTTTGCCATCCATGACCCCCATCCGCCGGGACACAATCCCCACGCCCATGTCCTGCTGACCATGCGGGCAATGGATGAACATGGAAAATGGCTTCCCAAGAGCCGCAAGGTTTATGACCTTGACGAGAATGGGGAACGGATAAAGCTGCCGTCCGGCAGGTGGAAAAGCCACAAGGAGGATACGGTGGACTGGAACGACCAGAAGTATTGTGAAATCTGGCGGCATGAATGGGAGGTTATCCAGAACCGCTATCTGGACGCCAATGACCGCCCGGAGCGTGTGGACTTGCGTTCCTATGCCAGACAGGGGCTTGATATAGTCCCCACTGTCCATGAGGGGACTGCTGTCCGGCAGATGGAAAAGCGAGGTATCCAGACGAATATCGGCAACCTGAACCGGGAAATCAGAGCCGCCAACCGCCTGATGAAGTCCATCCGGCAGCTTATCCAAAACCTCAAAGGCTGGATTACCGAGCTGGGAGAAAAACGG
The DNA here is from genome assembly GCF_003460065.1 of Ruminococcus sp. AF17-22AC. Taxonomy (NCBI): domain Bacteria; kingdom Bacillati; phylum Bacillota; class Clostridia; order Eubacteriales; family Oscillospiraceae; genus Ruminococcus; species Ruminococcus sp. AF17-22AC. Next base: position 224,301 of record NZ_QRXT01000005.1, on the reverse strand, counting down.
AAGGAGCTGCTTGCACAAAAGGCGGCGGAGGAAGCGACACTTCTTCCCAATCTGCTGATGAAGTATATGGAGATACGAAAGGAAGAACGGAAGGACTGGACAAGGGCTGGACAGAACCGGGGAACTTCACAGGACTTAAAGGCAGTCAGCGAAGCCCTGTCCTATCTCCGGCAAAAGGGGCTTATCGTTGTGAGAGCGGAGGCACGAGCGATGAAGCTTCTGTAATGGGAGTGGAGCAACAGCCTCTAGTGGGACGACTGGTCAGTCTGCCAGTCGACAAAACAAGTGTAATAAAGTAATGCAGTTAACATTCATAGGTTCGAGTATGACTAAGAGAAACAAGTCTTGCGAGAGTGAGGTGATGTTGACTATGCAAAGAAAGGAATTGTTAAAGAAAAGTGCTATCCGATATGCTGAGTACTACGGCATGGTCGAAGTACAGGACGCATTATATGCGGATAGTGCGAGCGAAAAGATTTTCACGAATCTGATAAGTATTATCGGTTCAGATGCCAATATCAAAATGGCATACCGTAATCTCAAATCAAACAAAGGAAGCAGCACACCTGGTGTCGACGGTAAGACCTTTAAGGACTTAGCTGAGATGTCAGAGGAAGCATTGGTTCAATGTGTTAGGGACAAAATTCTTAACTACCAGCCTAAAGCGGTGAGAAGGGTATATATCCCAAAGCCAAATGGGAAAATGCGACCATTAGGAATTCCTACGGTATTAGATAGGATTGTACAACAAAGCGTGTTGCAGGTCATGGAGCCTATATGCGAAGCCAAGTTTTATCGGCACAGTTATGGTTTCAGACCGAATCGTAGCACTAAGAATGCCGTTGCCGTGTGTTACAAACTGGCGCAGGTGGACGGATTCCACTATGTAGTTGATGTAGATATCAAGGGATTTTTTGATAATGTCGACCATGGAAAGCTACTAAAACAGATATGGACGATGGGAATACGTGATAAAAGGCTGATTTCCTTAATTGGAAAAATGCTAAAAGCTCCAATTGAAGAAAATGGGGTTAGAACGGTACCCGACAAAGGCACGCCTCAGGGCGGTGTACTTAGTCCCTTACTGGCAAATATTGTGCTGAATGAGCTTGATTGGTGGATAGCCAGTCAATGGGAGGAAATGCCTGCAAAGCATCCTCTGAAAAGCGATATTTATATGAATAAAAATGGTACCCCGAATAAAGGGAATCTGTACAAGAAGTTGCGACAGTCCCGATTGAAAGAGTGCCACATAGTGAGATATGCGGATGATTTTAAGATATTTTGCAGGTCGTATTCTGATGCTTCCAAGCTAAAGCATGCGGTCGAGCAATGGCTAATGGACAGACTAAAGCTGGAAACATCTCCAGATAAGTCACGAATTACGAATCTTACCAAAGGCTATAGCGACTTTTTAGGCATAAAATTTAAACTTTACAAGAAGGGAAAGAAATGGTCTATCAAGTCTCATATGACTGACAAAGCCATCAATTCTCAACGAGTGAAGCTGAAAAATGCCATGGCGCAGGCCTGTAAATCTCATGAGAGTGAACAATCACAGCACGATGACCTCATCAGATACAACCAAGCAGTCATTGGTATGCATCAGTACTATAACATGGCTACTATGATAAATTCAGATGTTCACAGACTGTTCCCGTCGATTGACATAACCATGAAGACGAGACTGAATAGTCGGGCTGACCTCTCCAAGGAAAAACCGCCGACATTGAAAGGTGCGATGGACGAATATTTCTATCAGAGATATGGGGAGTCCAAACAGGTTAGATATATCAATGGTATGATTGTCGTTCCTGTAGCATACTGTAGGACGCAAAATCCAATGTTCTACCGAGTGGACACCAATCGTTACACCCCACAGGGACGTGAACGTATTCACCGCATGCTTGCTAAATCTGAATATGGAGAAACGCTGTTGAAGTTGAGTAGAGATAACGACACGAATCATAGTATCGAATTCTGTGACAACCGCCTATCAAGATTTGTGGCATCAAAGGGTAAGTGTGAACTCTCAAAGGTGTCTCTTGCGTTTGAAGATGTGGAATGCATATATCTTAATCCACCAAGCCAAGGTGGTACGGATGATTATGCAAACCTCAGAATCGTACACAAAGATATTAAGAGCCTTATCTATTCTAATGACGTGAAAATCATCAAGTCCCTCATCGATTTATTCGATTGTAGGGCACCTGCCAAGGTTGCAAAGCTCAACAAATGGAGAGCTAAAGCAGGATTGGAAGCAATTAACCTTATAACAATTAACCAGACTTTGAAGTAACTGTATTAGCAATAAAGACTTATCCCATGGAACGCTGTGTGCAATGAAAGTTGCTTGCACGGTGTGGCTCGGGGCGAAAGGCGTGAAAGCGTCTGACCTATCGAGATTTCTTTTGAAGGAAGAGCAGACCGCAGCTTATAGTGTGGAGATATGGAAGCGATTCCGTAAATGGGGTGGTATTCCAACTGGCATCACCCAGAATATTAAGGATTTGCTGTCTTCCAGGGAAATTGAGAACATTTTTGAAAACTCAGACTTCATTTATATGCTCAACCAGGCTTCCGGAGACAGGCAGATTCTTGCAAAACAGCTGAATATCTCACCAACCCAGCTGTCCTATGTAACCAACAGTAATGAGGGGGAAGGACTTCTGTTCTATGGAAATGTCATTATCCCGTTCGTAGACAGATTTCCGAAGAATTCTCTCTATAAAATCATGACAACCCGCTTAGAGGAGACTTCCGAAGCAGGTTAAATCAAAGGAGAAAACAATGTTACGAGCAATTTCATATGTATTAACTTTTAGTGGCGGTGCTGTATTTGGCATCGCTTTTCTCTGTTTATTACAGGCAGGGAAAGGGTATCCAAAAAAGGAGGAGTAAGCATTGGCAGAACAGAGAATGAAAGTCAGGGATAAAAAAGTCCAAAAGATGACCAAGGATGGTCTGGTGGAAGAAAACCTGACAGATAAATCTTCTGTTTGTGTCAGTAACCGTGCCAGTGATGTACAGATGGGAATAAAACAGGGGGAAAAAGAAGAAAACCTTGTGGATAAGTCTCACCGCCAGTCTGAACGGAGTGGGAAAAATATTCGTCCCTCTGTGCAAAAATCCAGAGATGCACCGGAACTGATACGGACAGAGAAGCAAAGTGAGGATTTTGGACAAAATAGAAAGCAGCAAAACCGGAAAAGGATTCGTGCTGAAGTCGGAAAAGAATCCAGACTTGCAGAAAAATCTGAAGCCGGACAGTCAGGGAGACTGAAAGAAAAACGTGCTGATCTATCAGAAAACAGAGGAGACAGCCGGAGAAATCAGACCGGCGGCAGCAAAAAGCCAAAACAAAAACAGCGTTTGAAATTTGCTTATGAGGAAACTGGTGCTTCTGTGAAAAATGACAAAGATATGGAGAAATTGAACCAGATGGATACGGATGGAGTCAATTTCCGCCATCAAAAACAGAAGGAAAAAGCCAAAAAGTTTTCTTATGAGGAAGCAAAAAAGAAAAAGGAAGCAAAGCAGCATTCCAAGAAAGCACAGGTCTATCAGGCAAATGAAGGAGAATCTTCTGGAAAGAAAAAATCCCGTTTGAAGTTTGGTGAAGGGGAATCTGTGAAAACAGAAAAAGCTTCTGTTGTCAAGAAAGCAGGAAGTGCAACTTCCGCAGCATTGCACCGTGAGATCAGCAAAAATGAAGACGATAATGCGGCGGTAGAAGGTGCCCATAAGTTAGAAGAAAGCGGCGAAGGTGTTTACCGGCTGGAACAGAGAAGTGCCAGACGCAGGAAACAGAGGGCATCAAGAAAAAGAAGCAGACTTGAAAGACAGGAAGAGAAACAGACACAGGCTGCAGGCCGTCAGGAGCAGAAGAAACTGAAAAAACAGATTCAGAAGCAACAGATCAAACGGGATTATGCCAAAGCGAAGCGAAGTGAACAGACAGTAGGAACAGCTGCAAAAGGTACGATTGATTATATTAAGAAGATTGGCGGTAAGGTCACCAACTTCTTTAAAGAAAACCGGAAGGTGTATATCAGTGTAGCAGTTCTGATCGGATTGATGTTTCTGCTTATAACGAATGTCACGTCTTGCTCTGCAGTGTTTTTACAAAATGTGATCACTTATACCGGAACCAGTTATCTGTCATCGGATCAGGCAATCCGGGAAGCGGAACTGTATTACACACAGCTGGAAGCTAATCTGCAGGAGCGGATCAACAACATGGAATCTGAAGAACCGGGACATGAGGAATACCGATATAACATCGGACCTATTGAGCATGATCCCTTTATCCTGATCAGTTATCTGTCAGCAAAGTATGAAGAATTTACCTTTGAACAGGTCAAGCCGGAGCTGGATGCCTTGTTTGCAGAGCAATATCATCTGACTACTGAAGCAGTCAATGAGACTGTAACGGAGACAGCAACAGTAAGAGTTGGAGAATCTTTGGGACAGGTTGTTACCAGTGGATATTGTAACTGTCCAATCTGTTGTGGTATTTGGAGCGGAGGACCGACTGCCAGTGGAGCATATCCAACTGCCAATCATACCTTAGCAGTAGATGCTTCCAATCCGTTTGTTCCAATGGGAACAAAAGTGGTAATGAATGGTGTCGAATATACGGTAGAAGATACCGGAGCTTTCGCAAGATACGGTGTACAATTTGATGTCTATTATGACAGTCATGCGGCAGCATCTGCACATGGACATCAGACATGGGAATGTTATCTTGCAGATGATAACGGAAGCAATGAAGTAGAAGTGACCAGAACCAGAGATGTGGACACGCTGAATGTAACATTGACCAGTGGAAACCTGATGTCTATCTGTCAGGAAAGGCTTGGATTCTTCCAGAAAGAACTGTTCAGTGCCTATAACGATACGAAAGGTAATTTACAGATGTTTACGACACCGGTTGATTTTAACTGGTATTCCAGTGTGACCAGCTATTATGGATACAGGATTCATCCACTATCAGGAGCAAATCAGCTTCATAATGGTATGGATATCGGAGCACCGGAAGGGACAAAAGTAATGGCAGGGCTGACCGGAACAGTTACAACTTCTGCTTATAACGACAGCTATGGCAATTATGTTGTAATCAAGGACAGTAAAGGTTATGAACTGCGGTATGCACACTTAAGCAGCCGGAGTGTATCTGCAGGAGCATCCGTCACGAAAGGTGATGAGATAGGTCTTGTAGGAAATACTGGAAATTCTACAGGAAGCCATCTTCACATTGAACTTCTGAAAAATGGAGAGCGGTTAAATCCGATCTTTTATTTGGAAACAGGAGAAGGGGCAGGCTTTGGTAGCAATGAATATACCAGTGAGGCAGCACAGCGTTTGTTAAATGAAGCAGCGAGATATCTTGGGACACCGTATGTATGGGGCGGATACTCTCCTAGTGGATTTGACTGTTCTGGATTTGTAAGTTACTGCCTGGTTCATTCTGGGGTTAGAAACACCGGAAGGTTGACAGCACAGGGATTGTACAACATTTGTACACCTGTATCACAGTCAGATGCACAGCCGGGAGATCTGATCTTCTTTACAGGAACCTACGATGCAGGAGAACCAGTAACGCATATCGGAATCTATGTGGGCAATGGTCAGATGATCCATTGTGGGCATCCGGTTCAGTATACGTCCATCAACTCTCCATACTGGCAGAGCCATTTTTATGGATTCGGGCGATGGTAAAGAAAAGGGCGGTGTAACAGCCGTCCGGAAAGGAGAAGAGATGAAAAGTCTTGAAAAAGCAACGGCAGATTATGAGAAAGCCAAGGAAAAAATGGAAGCATCCAAAGCCAGATATGAAGCAGACTTAAAGCGATTCAAGGCTGCGGAGATTGCAAAAACAGAAGCGGAAAATCTGGAAATTGTAAAAATTATCCGTGCGATGGATATGAGCATTCCAGAGCTGGAAGCTTTCAAAAAGAGAATGAAAAATGAACTGCCCGGCAGGGTAGAAATACAGAAGGAGGAAACAAGGTCTGATGATGAATTTAGAGAAGATGAAACAGAAGAAATCTAAAAATAGCGTGAAAAAAGGATTGCTTGCAGCAACGACATTTCTTTGCCTGACAACACCTTTGCTCCAGACACAGACTGCTTATGCAGCTGAGAATACCACACCTGCAATCACGATTGAGAAACCGGATGGCTGGAAACAGGGAGAAACAATCATTGCTGTTACGGTAGATGCCAGCCATATGCCGGAAGGTTTCTCGATAGCAAAAATTGAAGCAAAAGCAGGAAAAGATGGAAGCTGGCAGGATGTAACTGGAAGCGGAAGTATCACGATTACTGGAAACCAGACAGTGTACGTGCGTGTGACAGATGGTGAGGGGAAGGTCTATGAGCAGAATCGCTCTATTAAGTGTTATGACACGGAAAAGCCGACACTCTCTGCTTCCCTGACAGATGGTGTGCTGACGATTCAGGGGAATGATACAGTATCCGGGATTACTGCAGTAACAGTCAATGGCACCACTTATACAGACTTGAAGGATGGAATGCTGAGAGTGCAATTGACACAGAAAGATTTTACTACAAAACAGATTGAGATTACGGTAACAGACGGTGCCGGAAATACTTCGGAAAAGTATGTACTGCAGAATCCTTATTATGAATGGGCAAAGAAGCAGGCAGAGAAACAGAAAACTTCCAGTGACAGCAATGGTGCAATGGCAACTACGACCAGTGCAGATGCAACTGGGACTGAGAAAACAACGACTTCACCACTTCCACAGGATGCACAGGCTTCTGAGCCGACAGATGCAAAAGGAACCGTGGATGATCGGACAGTAACAGGTATTGAGGAACAGCTTAATAAAGAAGGCGAGACAGCAGATTCTGTTACCAAAACAGCTACGGAAGGCACAAAAGAGTTTTATACCATTTCAACTAAGAGTGGTAAGATTTTTTATCTGATCATCGACAATTCAAAATCTCAGGATAATGTGTATTTCCTTACAGAAGTCAGCGAGAAAGATCTGATGAACTTCACACTTTCTGATTCCGTGACACTTCCGGAAGTAGATACTGTTTATGCAGAACCAGAGAAACAGGCTGAGGAAGAAAAGCCGGAAAAGACAGAGTCAGCCGAGAAAGATAAGGTAGAGGATGATATTCAGATGCCTGAAGATAAAAGTCCATTTGGAACGTATCTTTTGATTGCACTGGTTGCAGTCGGAGCTGCGACAGGAGGATATTACTTCAAAGTCTATAAACCAAAGCATGAATATGATGACGAGGATGAGATGGAAGAGGATGAAGATGAATCCGAAGATTCAGAGTCAGAAAAACGGGAAGTAGATGATGCGGATGAGCAGGAAGAAAGTACAGAACCGGAAATCCTGAGAGATGAAGATTTTGACGATAATGTGCTGGAAGATGAAGAAGAGGAGCAGGAGTAAATGAAATTAGTGATTGCAGAAAAGCCATCGGTTGCGATGGCACTGGCTTCCGTGCTTGGAGCCAGAACAAGAAAAGATGGCTACGTGGAGGGAAACGGTTATATCGTTTCCTGGTGCGTAGGACATCTGGTGGGATTATGCGATGCATCGGAATACGATGAAAAATATAAAAAATGGAGATATGAAGATCTGCCGATTGTGCCGGAATGTTGGAAACACAAGATTTTGGAGGGTACAAAGAAGCAGTTTGGAATCTTAAAGAAACTGATGAGAGATTCCCAAGTAGATGAGGTGATCTGTGCTACTGATGCAGGACGTGAAGGTGAGTTAATCTTTCGTTTGGTGTATGAGCAGGCAGGATGCAAAAAGCCGATGAAGCGGCTCTGGATCTCATCTATGGAAGAACAGGCAATTAAAGATGGATTTGCGTCATTAAAAGACGGTTCGTGTTATGACAGTCTCTACCAGTCAGCACTTTGCAGGGCAAAGGCAGACTGGTTGGTGGGAATCAATGCGAGCCGTCTTTTTTCCGTTCTGTATAACCAGAATCTGAAAGTTGGAAGAGTGCAGACACCAACACTTGCCATGATCGTGGATCGAAATCAGAAGATCAAGGAATTTACCAAAGAAAAATATTATATGGCTCATATCAAGTTTGACGATATGGATGCGGTAACAGAGCATTTTCAGAAAAAAGAAGATGCAGATAAAGTGGCTGCGGACTGCCTGGAGCGTATGTGCGAAGTGGAAAAGGATGATGTGAAAGAGAAAACAGTTCGTCCACCGAAGCTCTATGATCTGACAACCTTACAGAGGGAAGCCAATCGAATGTTTGGTTATACCGCACAGCAGACGCTGGATGCCGTGCAGGAGATGTATGAGCAGAAGCTTGTTACTTATCCGAGAACAGACAGCCAGTATCTGACAGATGAGATGGGAGAAAGCACAGAAACTCTGATTCAGATGTTGCTTGGGAAAATGCCCTATGCCGAAGGGCTGGAATATCACCCAGACGTGAGTAAGGTATTAAATTCAAAGAAAGTATCTGATCACCATGCAATTATCCCGACCATGGAAGTAGCAAAGGCAGATATAGGTAAACTGAAAGAACGAAACTGCAAGATTTTGTATCTGATCAGTGCCAGGGTACTGACAGCAACCGCAGATCCTTATATTTATGAAAGCCATAAATGCCAGATTACCTGTAATTATCATACGTTTTATCTCACGGCAAAGAAAACAAAGCAGGAAGGATTCAAGGCAATCGAAAATAAATTGAAACAGTTCTTTGGCGTAAAGATTGAGAAAGAAGAGCCGGAGTTGGATATCTGGGCAGGCAAGCATTATGGTCCCTGTGATTCTTTTGTATCGGAGCATTTCACACAGCCACCGAAACAGTACACAGAAGATACCCTGCTTTCTGCGATGGAACGTGCAGGGAATGAAGAGCTGACCGAAGATACAGAAAAGAAAGGACTTGGTACTCCTGCAACAAGGGCAGCAATCATTGAAAAACTGATTCAGTCTGGCTTTGTGAAAAGGGAAAAGAAAAATCTGGTGCCGTCAGATGATGGAAATGTGCTGATTACGGTTCTGCCGGATGAGATTAAATCTCCGAAGATGACCGCAGAGTGGGAAATGGCATTGAATCATATTGCCCAGAATACAGAGACAGCAGATGAATTCCTAAATGGGATTACAGAGCTGATGCAGGAACTGGTTGCCAGGTATCAGGGGATTTCAGAAGAGAAGAAAAATCAGTTTCAGGGAAAGGCAAAAGGAGAAGTCATTGGCAAATGTCCCCGCTGTGGAGCAGATGTCAGGGAAGGGAAAGTAAACTTTTACTGTTCTGACCGGAACTGTGCTTTTACCTTATGGAAGAATGATAAATTCCTTGCAAGCCAAGGGAAAAAGATGGATAAGACGACAGCAAAAAAATTTCTGTCTAAAGGAAAAATCCATTATAAGGATCTGGTATCAAGAAAAACAGGGAGACAGTATGAAGCAACTGTGGAGATGGTCGATTCCGGAGAGGGAAATGTACAGTTCAATCTTATTTTTCCACAACGATAAGTAGTGTATGGCAGGCAGTCTAAGGACTGTCTGTTTTAATACAAATATTATGAAAGAGAGGACCTTAACATGAAGAAAAAAGGTAATTTTAGAAAAGTAGTATCTGGCTTGCTGGCAGGAATGACAATGCTTCGGATAATTGTTTGTGGGGTTGGATTCGGACAATTCTATATTAGAGCAATAGATAAAATAAAATGTAAATATAAACTTGTAGGGATTCTATCGAGAGGAAGCGAATGGTCGAAACAATGGACAAAAAAATATGGAGTAATTCTATATACAGATATTGATGAGATTACGAAAGAAAATGTGGATGTAGTCTGCGTTGTGATAAAATCAACTGTAGTAAATGGAGAAGGAAGCACAATAGTGCATTCATTACTTGAGAAAGGTATAAATGTGATACAGGAACATCCAATTGATATAGATGATTACATAATGTGTATTAAGATTGCTCAGAAGAACTGCTGCATGTATAGACTAAATACTTTTTATCCGCAACTTTCCAATGTAAAACAATTTATTTTTCTTGCAGGAAAATTGAGGGAAAAAAACGACGTGCAATATATTAATGCGGAATGTAGTGTGCATGTGCTTTTCCCGCTTATAGATATTTTGGGAAGAGCGATAGGCGGGGTAAGACCATGGAAATTTGAGAGAGTAGAAGAAACGTACAAGAATTCCCCATTTTGTATAATATATGGTTCGATATATAATATACCAATCTGTATAAATGTTCAAAATCAAATGGATCCAAGTGATCCGGAAAACAGCGTACTTTTATTTCATAAAATATCGTTATACACGGAATGTGGAAATTTAACTATGATTGGAACGAATAGTGATATTATGTGGGAACCACGTATACGAAAATATATTGCTGCAGATGGTGGGTTTCATTTAGAAGCAGACGATGAATATTTAGATCTCCCAGTATATGAAGAAATGCACAATGACGAAGGAAAATGTTTTAGGGAAATGTTCAGTGATACATGGCCTGATAGTATAAAACTATTTTTGGAAGATTTTTATAGAGACTTCTATCTTGGAAAAAAAATGGACAGCAATGCCCAATTTTTGATATCTGTTTGTCAGGCATGGAAAGATTTGGGAAACAGTATAGGATCTGCTAATATTATACATGCATACACGACCAAACCTATTAAAATATCGGAGATTGTAAAATAAATAATTCAGATGTAATGATATTTATGAATCAAGAAGTCCCCTCAAAAGTGTTAAACGGATTTGAGGGGACTTCATTATTATGGTGCATAACGACAGAGATAATACAATGGTTATGAGATGGAAATGAAATTATATCTGTACTGTTATCGATGAGACATTTTTCGATACTCAATGGGCAGGAGTCCCGTACTCTTACGAAACAATTCCGCAAACCGGCTAGAAGTAGAGTAGCCAATCATTTCCGCAATCTGTCCTATCGTGAAATCCGTATCAATCAGCAAATGCTCTGCCTGGCTCATGCGGCGCTGTTGAATATACTCTGTGATTGTGCAGCCCTGCAACTGCTTAAAAGATGTTTTCAGCTTGGTGGTTCCCATACAGGCGATTTTTGCAAGCCGATCCAATGGGATATCAAACGCATAGTGGTCATTGAGATAAGCAGTCACATTTTCCAATTGTGCTATATCCTGGTCGGATAGATGTTTCTCCTTGCGGGAGAGAATTTTTTTCTGTTCTTCCACCACAAGGGATACGGCCTCGGCCACTTTCGCTTCATAAAATAGTCCTGCGGCAATCCCATCCCCACGGTAGACCTTTACCTCATGGAGCAGCTTTGCCATAGCCGGGAAGTCTGTGGTCTGATCAACCTGCCGGAAAGCTGCAAGTGGGCTGATATAGTCCCCCGGATATTGTTTTTGCAAATAACCCTCATAGTATGCAGGCATGACTTCGATACCAATAGACCGGATGGGGATTTTTTTATGGATGATTGCCTTGTATGGCTTATAGCCGCCAATAAAGGCTTTGATACATTCGGCAGACATCCGCCGGTAGGGATTTAATTCTTCGCCAGAGATGGATTCATACTGAGTAATACTCAGAGCTTCCGGCAAATGAAATTCCATGAAGAAATCCTCATGGAAATAAAAATCATGGATTTTAATGTCGTACAGGTCTTTCTTCGCATAGACCCAGTAAAAGCCTTCTCCAAATTCAGGCGATAACTGCCAGCATTGTCCGGCAGAATTGAAGTGGTTATTGCTATCTACCGGGATAAAATGGTTATCTGTTAAAAGCGGCTCATAGTAATCCGCAATAATGTTATTGTTCAAATGACGGCCTCCTTTGCAACGATTGGACGGAGCTTTGCAACGAAAAGACGAATGTGCCTGTAATGTATTGCAGCCCGCCCATAAAGTTAGTATGATATAGACCGTGGTTAGTAGCATCTAATCATAATATAACAGATTTCAGACGGTAGGTCAACCGTTCTTGAAAGCAGGAGGAAAAAATATGAGTAATCAAGTAAATGCAAAGGCAGGATTGTCTGTCAAGGACTTAGTAACAACGGGAATTTTTACTGCGCTTCTGTTCGTATTCATCATGGTAGGAGGCGTCTTTTTTGCTACCAACCCGGTGCTGACTTTTTTCATGCCTGCCGGGAGTGCTTTGCTTGCCGGACCAATTTATCTGCTGATGATCGCAAAAGTACATAAACGCTGGAGCGTCACGATCATGGGCGTTATCATGGCCATCATCTGGTTTGTCACTGGTATGCACTGGGCGTTTGCGTTGGGCTATCTCATTATGGCTGTCGTAGCTGATTTTGTTGCCGGTACAAAGCAGTACAAGAGCAAGAAGATCAACAGTCTGTCCTATATCCTTTTCTCTCTGGGCGGAACAGGGTCGTACCTTGTTTTCTTCGCTGATCCCCAGGGGTGGGCGCAGACCATGTTGGGAAATGGAACCGAGCAAAGCTATATCGATACCATGCAGACGACCGCAAATGCGGGAATCTTTATCGCCATGTTTGCCACTCTCCTTGTAACAGCTTCTATCAGTGCATTTGTGGGCTGCAAAATGTTGAAGAAGCAGTTCGAAAAAGCGGGTATTACAGCATGATGGGTAACACCGTCCAGAAAGGGCTTTGGCTTGACCCGCGGGCCAAGCTCTTTCTTATTTTGATGTGTGTACTGAGTTCCATGTTCGCGCCTTCTCTTACCTATCAGTTTGCGCTTGTCCTGCTGATTGCCGTATTAGGAGTGCTTTGTGGAAAGTGGAAATATGCCGTAAAAGGGGTATGCTTTTATGCATTAGTCTGTGCACTGACAGTCTGGATTATGGCGGCTATGACGGGGACGCTGCGGACCATGTTTGTTGCGTTCCTTGGGCTATTTCACAAGGTTTACGCCTGCGGGATGCTGGCAGGGATAGTCTTGTTTACAACAAAGGTCAGCGAATTTTTATCCGCCATGAACCGAATCCATGCCCCGAAAAAATTTGTCATCACATTTGCGGTCATGCTGCGCTATATTCCAACCGTCCAGGAGGACTGGCATTTTATCAAGGACGCCATGCGTATGCGGGACGTATCGCCCTCCCTGGGCGGATTCCTTTCCCATCCGGGAATGACAGTAGAGTGTATCTATGTTCCGCTGATGATGATGGCCTCCAAGGCAGCGGACGAGCTTTCTATCGCTTCTGTTACCCGCGGGATCGAGAATCCCAATCCCCGGACCTGTCTTGTCCAGATAAAATGCGGGATTGCAGATTGGACGGCGATGTTATTTGCGGTTGCTTTCTTTATTTTTGAATTATGTAAGCGGGGAGGTGTGATCGGGTGATTGAGTTTAAAAATGTATCATTTTCTTATGAGGGACAGGAGCATGACAGTCTGCATGGAATCAGCCTGAAAATTGCAGACGGGGAATGTGTCTTGTTCTGTGGCCGCAGCGGGTGCGGAAAAACAACGGTCACAAGGCTGGTAAATGGCTTGATCCCACAATTTTACCAGGGAGAACTTCAGGGGCGCGTGCTAGTGGACGAACAGGAAATCAGTGACCTGCCCATGTATCAGATCGCTGCAAAGGTGGGGTCTGTGTTTCAAAATCCCCGGACACAGTTTTTCAATGTGGATACGGACAGTGAGATTGCCTTTGGAATTGAAAATGAGGCCAGGCCGGTAAGGGAACTGGAGGAACGGGTAGAACAGACAACAAAAGATTTGCATATTGAAAAGCTACGAAACCGAAATATTTTTGAACTGTCGGGCGGAGAAAAACAGAAAATCGCGTTTGCGTCGGTCTATGCAATGAACCCGGAAATCTATCTGCTGGACGAACCATCCTCAAATCTAGACATGGCTTCCATCCAGGAATTGAAAGAACATCTGCGGCTGATAAAGAGCCAGGGCAAAACCATTTTGATTGCGGAACACAGGCTCTATTATCTGATGGAGCTGGCAGACCGCATTGTTTATCTGGAAGATGGGGAAATAGCAAGGATTTTTACGTCAGAGGAATTTCTCCGGCTGACGGAAACCGAACGGGAACACATGGGGCTGCGGGCAGTTGACCTGACAAGGGTTCTTCCTCCAGCCATCCATCCTACGGTTCTTCCTCCTACATTAGCAATCCGTGATATTACGCTGCGTTATAAAAAGAGGACGATTCTACACCAAATTGCTCTTTCTGTCGCAAGGGGAGAAGTCATTGGGGTTGTCGGTCATAATGGAGCCGGAAAAACCACGTTTTCCCGCGCTCTGTGCGGGCTTCATAAAGACTGTGAAGGTGAGTTCCTTTGGAATGGTCAGCCGCTAGAACACAAGTTGAGGCTGAAACGCTCTTATATGGTGATGCAGGATGTGAACTATGAATTGTTTGCAGAAAGTGTGGAGGCAGAATGTTCCTTCGGAATTCGAAACCCGGATCAGGATTTAGTAGAAACAACCATGGCGGAACTGGGGCTTACAACCTACCGGGAACGCCATCCCAACACGCTTTCCGGTGGACAGAAGCAGCGGGTGGCTGTGGCAGTCAGCATGATCTGTGGAAAAGATTTGCTGGTGTTCGACGAGCCCACCAGCGGACTGGACTTTGACAGCATGGCGCAGGTGGCGGGATTGATCAAACGGTTATCCGAACAGGGAAAAATCATTTTTATTGTCACCCATGATTTTGAATTTGTCTGCCGTACCTGCTCACGTGTCTTGCATTTTGATGAAGGGGAAATGCCGGATGACATCCCTGTTGTGATGGATTTCCTCCCAAAGATCCGGGAACTGTTCTCTGTTTCAGGGGGAAAGGAGATGTGAAGTGATGAAACAGAAAAAGAAAAACAGGATTGCATTGCTACTTCAATGGGCCGGTGAGCAGAAAATCTGGCTGCTACTGGCAATTCTGCTAGCTATGGCAAGCGGCCTATGCATCATTGTACCGTATATCGGGATTTACCGTGTGATGGATGCCGTTTTCCAGCATAACTGCACAAACGAGTTTGTCGTCCAGACGATTATGATGATTGCCGTTTCTGTGGTCCTGCGTTTTGTTTTATTTGGGTGTTCCGGTGTGGCTGCCCATAAAGGTGCTTACGGCGCTTTGTTCAAGGTGCGCTGCATGGTAGCGGAGCATCTGGCAAAAGTTCCTCTTGGTACGATGAATGAGAGGCGGATCGGGGATATCAAAACAGTACTGAATGAAGACATTGAAAAATTAGAGTTGTTCCTGGCTCATAACCTTCCAGACCTTGTGTGCTATATGGTAGGGCCGGTAGCTATTTTTATCTATTTGATGACAGTAAATATCCCATTGGCACTGGTTTCCCTGGTGCCGTTGATTCTGGCTGTTGTGGTAATGGGGGTTATGTTCCGAAATACAGATGACCTGATGGACCGGGCGAACCGATCCATTACAACGCTCAATTCTGTGATGATCGAATATATCAGCGGCATGAAGCTGATTAAAGCGTACAACATGGGGAGCAAGTCGTTCCAGAAATTTTCAGGTGCAATTCAGGAAGAGAATGCCATGTGGAATGAAACATCCCGGAGAATGGGACCTCCTTACGCAACCTTTGTGGTTCTGATCGAATGTGGGATGCTGCTAATGGTTCCCCTGGGCGGAATGTTCTTCCTGAAGGGCTCCCTGGCGGCCAGCGCTTTTTTGCTGTTCGTCTATGTCGGCTCCATGTATCTGACAGAGATCCGGCCTTTGCAGGAATTGGGGACAAACTTTGCGAATGTCCTGGGTGCCATTACCAAAACAAAAGAAATATTGGATGTTCCTGTTTATGAAGGCGGAAAGGACTTCCCGAAAAACCATGAGATTGAACTTAAAAATGTACGTTTTTCCTATGATGGAAAAACGGATGTATTGCAGGGAGTCAACCTCACAATCAAAGATGGGGAACGCATGGCACTTGTGGGACAGTCCGGTGCGGGTAAGAGTACCGTAATCGAACTGATCTCCCGGTTTTATGATGTGCAGGAGGGGGAGGTGCTGATCGGCGGGGTCAACGTGAATGAACTGAACTACGATACCATCCTGAAGAATATTGCCATTGTATTCCAAAAGACATTTCTTACCCGTGACAGTGTCCTGGAAAATATCCGTATGGGCTCGGACGCCAGTCTGGAGAAAGTACGAGCTGCCGCCAGGGAGGCGCAGATTGATGACTTCATCATGTCACTGCCAGATGGTTATGACACAAAGGTAGGCAGTTTCGGCTCCCGTTTCTCTGGTGGAGAAAAACAGCGGATCGCCATTGCAAGGGCAATCCTGAAAAATGCCCCCATTCTGATCCTGGACGAAGCGACAAGCGCTTCTGACCCGGAAAATCAGATGGAAATTGATAAGGCCATCCAGAACCTCTGTAAAGGCAGGACGGTCATTGTGGTAGCACACAGGCTGAGCGCCCTGAAAATGTGCGACCGTGTGGCTGTGGTAGAGAACCATACAATTACCAATGTCGGCACCCATGAGGAAGTACGGAAAGAGAACGCTTACTATCAAAAAGCATGGGAGGACTACGAAACAGCGAGGGGAATTACTTATCAACTGGAAGGAGGCGGGCAGAATGAATCCGAATAACGTATGGAAGAAGAACCGGGAGTTTTATATTGGTGTTGCCGGGACTGTTCTGGAAGGATTGCTCTCTGGAAGCCTGTTTATGCTGCTGTATTCCGTCATGCGGTTTTTATGGGACGGTCAGTTTGATATGAACCGTGTGCTGGTACTGACAGCTGTTATCGCTGTCATCTTCCTGTTCCGCATTTTGATATACAGCTATGGCTATACCAAAGCACAGATCGGCGGTGCCAGAGTCAGTAAAAATATCCGCCTGTTTATGGGCGACCATCTCAAACGTATCCCGATCTCCCGGTTTACGAGGGGGCAGACTGGCGATTATATCAATACAATTACCAGTGATGTAAATAATTATGAAAAAATTCTGACGCATAAGATTGGGGACATTGCAAAGAATTTTGCCTTGTCGCTGATGCTGATCGTTTTTGTGATGACGATTTACTTTCCTGCCGGATTGATTCTACTGACTGCTGACTTGCTTTTGTTTCCAGGATTATGGCTTTCCTTCCGGCAGGTAGCGAAATATGGAAAAGAGAAGAACGATATTTGTGCGGAGAATGTCAGCAGCATTGTGGAGTATGTATCCGGTATCCAGACTTTCCGGGCCTATGGCGTTGGCGGTCTGAAAAACAAAACGGTGATCCATGCCATGCAGGAGTTTAGCAGGATCAGCTTTGTGTATGAAGCAAAGGTTCTCCCGATTGGTGCGGGATTTGGTATTTTGAGCTGGCTGTCCTGTCCGGTTGTGATCTGGACGGCCTATGGCCCCTGGGCAGCTGGAACTTTAGATACCGTGTCCTATCTTTTGATTTGTATGCTGCCTTTATTCTGTGCAAAGCTGGCAAATTCCATTTTTGTAGACCTCACCAGCTATAAGAATCTGATGATCTCGAAAAATAAAATCATGGCTGTGATGAAGGAACCGGAAGAAACCGGCAGCATGGAGCCGTTACAGGCAGCCTCCCATGAGATTGTATTTGACCATGTGGACTTTTCTTATGTTCCCGGGGAACCGGTGTTAAAACAGGCTTCCTTTACTGTGCCGGATCAGAAGCTGACCGCCATTGTGGGGGATTCCGGCTCCGGCAAGTCTACCATCCTGAACCTGATTGCAAAATACTATGAAGTATCTGGCGGCACGATTTCCATAGGGGGCAGACCGATCAATCATGTAGCTGCGGAACGGGTATTAGACCAGATTTCTATGGTGGATCAGGATGTGTTCCTGTTTGATGATACGGTGCGGGAGAATATCCGCTATGCCCGCCCGGATGCTACGGACGCAGAAATTGAAGTGGCCTGCCGGGAGGCTAACTGTGACGGCTTTATCCGCAAGATGGAGAAAGGTTATGATATGCCGATTGGGGAAAATGGTAATCTCCTGTCTGGCGGTGAACGTCAGCGCCTTTCCATAGCACGCGCCATTTTGAAAAACAGCCCAATCCTGCTGCTTGATGAGGCAACGGCCTCCCTGGACATTGAGAACGAGCTGGCAGTAAAGCAGGCGATTGCAAATCTGCTGAAAGAGAAAAAAACAGTGGTAATGGTTGCACATACCCTGTCCATCGTAAAAAATGCAGATCAAATTTTGGTGGTTTCCGATGGCCGGATTACCGAAGCTGGTACACACAAAGAATTGTTAAAAAAGAACGGGAAGTATGCAGCTATGTGGGATGCTGAACAAAAAAATGTATCTTAAAGCTATGTGTGTGCGGGAATAAGAATTTAATTTGTTGTTCAATATAAATGCAGAATAGAGATATGTGGAAAAGAATTTAGTGTAAATTGACGGCGCAATTGATTCTAAAGTGTAATTAGCAAAAGAATAGGGTTCTTGTTAAATTAAATGTAACAGAATGAAACATTATCAGTGTTTTTTGCGCCGTCACAGCGATGGAGGAAGAGTTTTAATTATGAAGATTTCCTATATTGTTATAGGTGTTTTTGGATTTTTAGTATTTATTAGTTTTGTAATAGCGTGCGTGGGAATAGAAATTCAATTTGGAAAAAGAATTGAACAAAAAGGACCAAAGATGGTAATCCCAGATTGGATTCATCAAAAAGAAGTTGAATTTGTGTCTGGTAAAAATAAGCTTAAAGGCTATATCTTTTGGAATGCTAAAGATAATAAATTATCTGAAAAAATAATAGTATTAGTTCATGGATATGGAGTAACATATAAAGATTATGAAATAGAAATAGAAGAATTCGTAAAAAGAAAGTATTCAGTTTTTGCTTATGACATGACTGGCTGTGGTATGAGCCAGGGAAAGAAAATAGGCGGATTTTCACAATTTTTGCTAGATGCTCAAAGTGCAATAAAATATGTAGAGAGTATGAATCTCAATATGGAAATTGAGTTGGTTGGTCATAGTACAGGCGCATATGCGGTGGCTGCGCTGCTAAATTTTGATAATTTAGGTGTAAGTAAGTCGATTATTATATCTGGATTTAATCATCCCAGTTCATATGTCAGTTCATGCTTACAAAAGACAATAAAAGGACTATCTTATTTGGTTCAAGTGTGGATATACATAATGGGAATTGTAAAATATGGGGAAATAGCAAAATACACGGGGGTGGACGGAATTAACCATTTTCAAGGTGAGATTCTTGTTATGCAAAATGAAAGAGATGATATGGTAACGTTAAAGCAGTCATTGTATTCGAATAGAAGCAAAATAATCAATAGAAAAGTACTGTTCTGGTTGAAAAATGATGCAGGGCATTATCCGACAAGAAAAAAAATTAATGGAAAAGAAATTGCTGAAGATGCTACATTTGAGGTTATAAAAAATTTCTTGGAATGAGTTGAATTTCTAGCGGCTACAGTACTGCAGGCGTAGTCACCATATTTAATTATACTGAAATTTTTAGTAATATAAATTAAGATGGATAGAATAAATAAGAACATTATTCATAGCTAGAAATTGGATTAACTAGTACATGGTTGCATTAATAATTAAGTAATATCAAACTGTCAAAGGCACACCTTTATAAGTCCACTTAAAAGGCTTTGCCATAACGTTATATTGCTCTACAAAGCGCAGGATACCCGCTTTTAGTTCCTCTATAGAGCGATAGCTTTTTCTTTTAAGAAGACGTCGGTTTATAATGCCAAACCAGATTTCCTCTGAGTTCATCCAGTGAATGAAACTATCTGATATCAAGCCCTGCCATCCACTGATCTTTCATGGTGCGGAACCAGCGCTCAATTTTTGCCTTCTGTGTCGGGGAGTATGGCTGATCATAATGGATGACAGAACCGATCCGGGCTGCAAGCAGTTCCATCTGCTTGTTTTTATAGCTTCTGCCATTATCAAAGTTAAAAAGTTGTGGGCGGCCGTATTTTGCAACGGCAGACTTAATGACCGACATAAGATTTACAAAGTTACCGTGAAAAAAGACATCAATGCCGACAATGAGGCGGCTGGCATCATCAATCAGCGTAATGATATATACCTGGTGTTTCTTACCATCGTCAGTTTTTAAATAAGGTCCCACACTGGAATCTCCGCACCAGATTCATTGACGTGAGGTCTTTCATAACGGTGCATATCAGGGTTTGTGGATGTTTTAAACTGGACTGCCAGCTGGTTGATATACTGGTTGGTTAATGGTAGATGCCGATACTTCCCCATTTTTAATGCTGCCATTGTCCTGAAGCTAGGAAGATTTAGAAGACAATAATTGAGTTGTCAGTGCAATCTTATTTATCTCTTGTGACAGAAACAGGTTTCCGTTTTGCCGGAAGTAAGTCTGAATTGATTTCAGGAGCATCGAGCAGTGCAGTGAAATTCTGCTGAATGATATCCAGTGTCTTTTGTTTTTTCTGTAATTCTTGCTTTTCCCGGACAGTAGTAGCCTGTTCAGATTCAAGATTTTCAATCAGCTTTTGGACTTTATTAGAGCTTGGGATTTTGGTAACGCCGAGATCCTGAAGCTTTTTTTTTAGTGAATCGTGGAGCTGGTATTCTGCCTGATGTTTGGTGCGGTATGCTTTTGGATTTTTAGCAGATTTACAATCTTCAATTACTTTACGACAAAGCCGGTAAGAATCGCAGTGTTTCTGAATGACTTTCTGCGTGCTCAGCTCACTGTTGATTTGTGCTATTCTTTGATCGGCAGCTTTAACAGAAGCTTCAATGTCAGAAACATGCTGCTGGAAATCTTCATAATTCAGCAGGTTATTTTCAGAAAGATAGTTGAAGGTACGAGCCGCTTCTTTCAGGTTATTGAGTTTTGCCCATCGTTCAAATCCTTCACGATTTCCTGTTGTTACATAGGTGGAAATATTGATATACAGGCGAGCTTCTCTGGACAGATGCCTTGGAGTTTTTACTTTGTTACGATTTTTAGCCAGACGGATGCGAACATTTTCTTCGGAATAATAGCTTCCGAGAGATTTCATATAAGTGAAGTTCTTCTGCTCCGGTGCACGGAAGGACAGGTGCTTTCCCTGCCGGACTTCATATCCGGCTAACTGCATCTTTTGCAGAAATTCCTCATAGTTGATGGAAGTCCAGATTGATTTATCAACTGCGACACGTAGCTTGGCTTTCCAACTGGTGCCACGATGATATTCCATGTTCTCTTTATAGCTTTTACCTTTTTCTCCGGTTGGCATGCTGGTGGCAAGTCCATTTTCATGGCAGATACGATTACTGATTCTGCAGAGTTTATGGTAGCTCCGCTTATTGGAAACATACTTGTGATGATCAACAAAGCTTGCAGCGTTGAAGATGATATGATTGTGAATATGATTTTTGTCAACGTGTGTGCTGATCACGTACTCATATTTTCCTTTCAGCACTTCGTCAGCAAATTGTTGACCTAAGCGATGGGCATTTTCGGCATCAACTTCTCCAGGTTTAAATGATTGGATCAGATGAAATGCCAGGTTATCGCCTTTATCCATTCCATTCTTTTTTGCCATTTCTCTTGTCATAGAAAATTCAAGATCTGCAGTTTCCGGGGAACAGCCAAAACTGGAAACTAACAGTTTTTCATCTGTCTTATCTGGATTTGTAATATAGTCCAGAGCTTTCTTGTCAGTTACCTTAATGGGGAAGATTTTAAGATACGCCATAATTCTTTCACCATCTCTTTCAATTCTTGCATTTCTTCTGGATATAGATCTCCGGTGGTATTTACCTTTTTTGCAATCTGGTTGATATTTACACCAATCTTGTGCATTTCCTCATACTGTTTCTTCAGTGGGGTGGTATCGGTGTTGACGATGTAACCGTCGATTGCCATCTTACGCAGATAAGCTCCCATGTTTTTGGTTTTTGATTCTATCATCTTCCTGCGTATAAGCTTCCTTTCTTCTTCGGTGACATAAAAATGGATTTCTTTGTTTCTCTTTCTTTCAGCCATTGGTGGGTTCTCCTTTCTGAGAGGACAGTAGTATCGTTGCTTTCAACGTTTTTCAATTTAGGGCAGGGTACCCTAAATTGGGATTTCCCGGAAGTGTATCCTCACTTCCTGTCCTTGCTGTTTTACCCCTCTATTAGTTAAAGTCAGGAGAACCGGGAAAATGCAAAAGAATTTGGCAGGTAGCACGGGAAGTGAAAATATGGTATGATTATGGGCAGGATATCAGGAGAATCAGGAGTTGAATAGATTGTGAAGAAAGAAGAAATTTTTGAATATGTGAAGAAACAGTATGGTACGATGCCGGAGTATTTATGGGCACAATCACCAGATAATGCTGTGTTGCGACATAAGAATGGAAAATGGTATGCTGTGGTCATGAGCGTTGAAAAATGCAAACTAGGATTAGAAGGAAATGAATTTGTCGATATTATGGATGTAAAATGTGATCCGGAAATGACAAGTATGATTATTCAGACCTTTGGATTTTTGCCAGGATACCATATGAACAAACAGCACTGGATCACAATTTTACTGGATGGTTCAGTAAGTGAAGCAAAGACATTAGATTTTTTGGATATGAGCTATGATATGATTGATGGGAATAGAGGAAAGGAAGAATGATGAGAAAGGTAATCGTATATTCATCTGTGCATCATGGAAACACAGAGAAATTAGTAAAGAGCATTGCAGAAGAGTGTCAGGTTGATTTGATTGATGCTGTAAAACAGCCAGATGCAGATCTGAGCAGTTATGATACGATTGGGTTTGCATCAGGAATCTATTTTTCAAAATTTCATCAGTCGATATTGGGATTTGCAGAGAAGAATCTACCGGACGACAAAGGGGTATTTCTGATCTGTACTTATGGTGGAAGTGCGAATTATAAATCCATAGAGCAGATTTTGGGCAAGAAGCATTCTACAGCAATCGGAAAATTCGGATGCAAGGGCTATGACACATTTGGCCCATTTAAACTGGTGGGTGGTATAGCAAAAGGACATCCAGATGGAAAAGATATAAAAAATGCAGTTGAGTTTGTAAAAGGACTCTAAATAGTTTAGCGAAAAAGAAAAACCGGGGAACAGTCCTCGGTTTTCTGATATTTGCGGTTCAGTCTTCAATTTGAAAAATCTCTTCTACTGGCATTTTCAGATAATGTGCCAGACGGATTGCAATTTCGAGAGAGGCATTTCGCTCACCACGCTCAATGCGTCCGATGGTATCACTGCAAGAACCGACAGCTTTTGCAAGATCTGCCTGAACGAGATTTCGTTCTTCACGGATATCTTTAAGTGTGTTGTTAATTGCCATTTTATCACTTCCTTTATTATTTTCAGCAAGAGCAGGCTAGAAGTCTGCAGTTGATCTTTAATGAAAACCAGGGATTTCTGCTCCTTTGCATTTTCCGATTACTTTCCCAAAGATTTTAAAAGAATCAGATTCATAAATCTGGATTGGATGATACTTTTCATTCAATGAAACCAGATAAACTCCATCCGGACCGTCATGTAGCTCTTTGATATAGGTATTGCCATTGAGATAGAAGATACCGATTTCACCGTTGGAGATACTGTCTTGTTTATGAACCCATGCAACATCTCCGGTATGATACATTGGTTCCATACTGTCACCAGATATACGGATTCCAAAATCCGTCTTTTCAGGTGCGAGATGACCGACATTGTAACTTTCTTTTACACTGTCTTCAATATAATTTCCAGTACCGGCAGAAGCTGGCTCTACTGCAATCGGCTGATAATTTTCAAATGGAATGATATCGGCTCTATGCGGAAGATACTTTCTGGACGCCCGCAGAAGATTGGCAAATTCAATAATCTTAGCTTTGCCGTCTTCATTCAAATTTTCCATGACATGATCAAATGGATTTTCACCTAAAAATTCTTCGTATATATCTTCAATATCTAAAATCTGACAAACTGTCAGGATTGTGTGTAAGGAGGGTTCTCTTGTTAGATTCTCCCATTTGGAGACTGCTTTCGTAGTAACTTCAATTCCTTCCTGAGCAAGTAAGTCCACCAGATCCGCCTGGGAGTAGCCTTTCCTTTTTCTGTTTTCTACTAATACTTCTCCGAAAGCACGCATATGTTCGCCTCATTTCTTTTTGATTTTTCTATATGCATTATAACCCGAATAAAATCAAAAATCAAGAAAAATCTCCGAAAAGGAGATAATACGACCAAGATGTCGCTTGACTATCTCCAATACGGAGATATATACTAAGCATACAGAAATTGATAAGACAATAAACCAAACAGAGAGAAGGTGGTGGAGTTAATGGGAGACAGGACAATTCTTCATAGCGACATGAATTCATTTTATGCAAGTGTGGAAATGCTGCATCACCCGGAATTTGCCGGAATGCCTCTTGCAGTTGGCGGTGATCCGGAAGCCAGACATGGAATTGTGCTGACAGCAAATTATATTGCAAAGCGAAAAGGTGTAAAGACCGGAATGGCATTATGGCAGGCAAAACAGATTTGTCCGGAAATCATTTTTGTGCCACCACGGATGGACTTGTATTTGAGATTTTCACAGATGGCAAGAGAAATCTATTCGGAGTATACGGACAAGATCGAGCCATATGGGATTGATGAAGCCTGGCTGGATGTATCAGACAGTAGAAATCTGAAAGGAAGCGGAATAACGATTGCAAGAGAAATCAGCCATCGGATTAAATACGAACTGGGTGTAACGGTAAGTATTGGAATTTCCTGGAATAAGATTTATGCGAAACTTGGTTCAGATTACAAAAAGCCAGATGCGATTACAGAGTTTAACCGGGAGAATTATAAAAGTATGATTTGGCAGCTTCCTGCATCGGATCTGCTTTATGTTGGAAGACAGACTCGGAAGAAACTTCAGAAGCTGGGGATTCGAACCATTGGGGAACTTGCAGAAAGTGATGAAGCAATGTTAGAAAGCCATTTTGGAAAGATGGGAATTGTGTTATGGTCATTTGCAAATGGCTGGGACGATGATCCAGTTTGCAAAGATGGGTATACAGCTCCGGTGAAGTCAATTGGTAATAGTACCACAACTCCAAGAGATTTAGAAGATGATCTGGATGTCTGGATCATTCAGATGGCACTGGCAGAAAGCGTTGCAGCAAGATTAAGAAAACATGGTTTTAAATGCAAAACGATAGAAATTACGGTCCGAGACAATGGCTTGTTTCGTTTTTCGAGGCAGAAACAATTACATCATCCAACAAATATAACAGATGAGATTGTTACAGCAGCATTTCAATTGTTTAAGGATTATTATAAATGGGAGCATCCAATCAGAAGCCTTGGTATTCGAGCAGTAGATCTTGTGTTGGATGATATTCCCGTCCAGTTGGAACTTTTTGGTAATCAAGAGAAACAGGAAAAATTGGAAAAGATGGATCGCACTGTAGATGAGATCAGACGACGGTTTGGTTATTTCAGTATACAGAGAGCAGTTATGTATCAGGATAAAGTCTTATCCCACTTGGACGCTGGTACACATACAGTTCATCCACACAGTTATTTTCATGGATAATGGGAGGGATAAATTTGAAACAGACATTAACCAGAAAACAGGAAGAAAGCTATCAGTGCATTTTGAATTATACGAAGGAGCATGGATATCCGCCGACAGTTCGGGAATTTGGAAAACTGATCGGAGTAAGATCAACGTCATCTGCTTTTTCCAGAATTAAGCAGTTGGAACAAAACGGATATATCCGAAGGATTCCGGCATCGCCAAGAGCAATAGAGATCTTATAGTGAGGTGTCGGTATGAATAAAGTGTATGTAGATGTAGTGGCAGAGTTTCGGAAAGACGGAAAACTGGTTCCTATATTTTTCACCTGGGAAGATGGAAGAAAATATAACATTGACAGAATTTTGAAAATTGAGCGATGTGCCAGCAGAAAGGCAGGCGGTGTAGGAATGATGTATACCTGTATGATACAGGGACAGGAAAGCCATTTGTTTTATGAAGTGGATAAATGGTTTATGGAGAGAAAAACAGCATAAGGAGAGATTGGTATAGACGATATTATTTGGATTATTAACCGGCAGGGATAGTCACTTTCCCTTTATATTCCTGTAGGTTTTACATAAGAAGATGGATTCCGGTCAGCAAAGGCAGCTCCCACAATGCCTTTTGGATATCCGCTTCTGCAAGTTGTAGTAAGTAATTGCTTCCCATCAAAATCATGGGGAAAGCGAACTGGTCTGAAAGACCGCCAGTTAGTGTGATGATGATAAGGAGATTTTGTTTAACTATTCTCACTATTATTTGATTCAGTGATTTTTTTCTTCTTTGGAGAAACCAGTTTGTGACCGGAATAAATGGACATGCCCATACAAAGCAATGAAGAATAGGCAAAATATTTATGTGCAGTCATAGATTTTCTGATTCCAGAATAAATGCATCCCAACATACAGAAAAGTGCTCCGAGGGACCAGTATTTATGCGATTTCATGATTTGATACCTCCTTTGATTTAACTGATTCTATCATAACGCTTTTTTACGAATATGCAAAGAAAATCTTGAAATATAGTTCTATAGAATTAGAACTTGGTTTTGCGATTCTGTATATTTAAGATATTCACAAGTATACTAAATTCAGAACGATTATTCGTTCTGGAGGAGGTGTTACGATGGATTTGAAAGCAGTAGGACAGCGAATCAAATCAGCACGAGAAGCAAAAAATCTCACGCAAGAGGAACTGGCTGCATTAGTACATTTAAGTCCGACGCATGTGAGTGTAATAGAGAGAGGCTTGAAAGTTACAAAATTGGATACCTTTGTTGCAATTGCAAATGCATTAGATGTTTCTGCAGATACTCTTTTGATTGATGTTGTGGCACATTCAGTTACAGGTGTTACCAATGAGCTGGCAGAGAAAATAGAAAAACTTCCGATCAAAGAGCAGAAAAAAATTATCAAAGTAATCCATACATTATTGGAAGAATAATATGACAAAACTGGGAAGAGCAAGTAGCTCTTCTTTTTTTGCCCCTTTATCCAGCTTTAAGTTGAAAAGTGTCTTTTCATGACGATAGAAATATGCTAAATTAGTTCCATAGAACAAGATGTAATTCTTTTTATATTGGAGGAAAATGAATGAGAGAGAAAACTATTTATGAGAAGATTGCAGAAAAGTACAACACAACACCAGAAGAAGTACGAAGAGAAATGCAGATAGCCATAGATGCAGGCTTTGATAATCCTGATCCAGCTGTGCAGGAAAAATGGAAGAAAATGACACTTAAAGGAGACAGACCCACACCGGAAGAAGTAATCAATTACGCAGTAAAACAATTAAAAGGAAATTAATGAAAATATGAAGAAAAAGATAATTGCAGTGATAACAGGAGCAGTGATCTTGATAATTGCTGCAGGAAGTATTTATGGGAAAACTGAATCCGGTCATAAGAGAGGTGAACCGGATGTAGTAGGAACATTTTCCATAAATCGGGATGAAAATTTAACTGTGGTCGCTAATCGGGAAAATATTGAGGATAGGGAAGCGTTTGCAAGAGAACTTTTGCAGATGTACAAGGATGATTCTTTTCATTCGACAAAATTCTCTACAGACAGGGGATATGCGACGAGCCTTGATATGAACATCTATTTATGGAAAGAGGATATTGAAGACGGGGAATCGGTAATGACAGCCGAATACAGACCTGTAGAATATGGAAAGGACTATGATGTTGTCAATAATCCTGATAAATTTCAAATATATATAGATGGAAAAGAAGTAGAAGAATAACACAGTGAACTTTTTACACTGAAATATGTACGATTCTAATAATGACATGAACTTATGGGAACGTATTGCGGATACTTTGTGAACTTTATCCTGATACAATGATTATGCTGATGAAAGAGGGCATAGATAACTGAATACAAGAAAGAGACGAAAGTCTCAGTAGTTAAGAAAAAACTACTGGGGCTTTTTTTTGTGCCTGAATTTTTCAGCCAATAACTGCGGGTATGTCCCGGCAGGATAAAGGCGGAGCAGGCATGATCCTAAACAGAGGTCCGCCTTCTGGATTTGAAACGAGCAACAAGATTTCAAATTCAGGAGGAACGGATATGTATATTGAACACCCATATTTTTATGACGGAAAGTACTACGCAAATATTGATGGAGAAATGATCGAGATTACAAGAGAAGTTGCGTATGCGATGAACAATTTTTACAGAAGTAGCAAGGCAAAAAAAGTTGAGATTAAGAACGAACTGGGGGAAGTCGTGGATAAGATGCTGCGGGAAGTACCTTACAGTGGACAGTCCATTGATGGGGAAGGATTCATGATTGAAGAGTTCCCGGATCTGAATTGTGACGTGGAGCACAGTGTACTGACGAAAATGGAACAGCAGGATATTCATAAAGTGATCGATCAGCTGAATACCGAGGAACGCATGATTATTTACGGCATTTTCTTTGAAAACAAGACACAGACACAGATGGCAGAGATTATGGGGATTTCCAGACAGGTATTAGCTTACAAGCTGAAAACGATCCTTAATAAAATGCGTGAAATGTATATGAAAAAAATTTTTTAAAAAATTTCGGAAATTTTTTTGCATCTGCCGAAGTTATTTGACTTTAGTAATTAGAGGAGCTTTAAGGACTCCCTAAAATGCACCATGATAACTGAATATCCAATAATAACTGACGTGACATTTCATACAGTGAGCACGAGGAAGATGCCGCTATAGGATTATAAGACGTAAGAAACTATTTAGAGTCAATAATGCTGCGAAAAAGCACTGACCAAAGCCAGTCGGCAGGCTGGTGATGCGATGACATGTGTGAGATGCGATACACTTGCAGACCCTGAGAAGTCTGTAACTGGTAAACCTATGAACTGCCAGAGCCTGGAAACGAGAGCTTTTGGGTTGTGGTCCGGAGTATAGCATCCGGGCAGGTTATTATTCCCTTCCTGCAGATGCAGGAGTAACGATTCGGGGTATCGAGGATAAATAGAATCGAGCGAGCACTGTTTAATAATCAAATTGGCTATAGAGGTTATGCGGCAGAGCTTTCCATCTTGGAAAGGAACTCTGCCGTATTCCTGTGGAGCCACTATAGCGCTATGAATGCTTTACAAATTAAAAAGATTGGAGAGATGACAAGTGACGATTCGAAGAGGAGATATCTTATGGGCGGATCTCGGTATGTTCCCGACAACTTCGGTTCAGGGTGGAGTAAGACCGGTGATCGTAGTAAGTAACAACAAAGCCAATACATACAGTTCAGTCATTACAGTAGTTCCGATGACATCAAGAATATATAAGAAGCGGTATTTACCAACACATGTATTTATCAGTAAATACGATATGACAGGGATCCGAAAAGGAAGCCTGGCATTGGCTGAACAGGTTATGAGCATTTCTACAAAATGCATTATTGAGAAATGCGGAAGAGTAAATAAGTGGAGTTTGGATCGGGTACTGAAAGCAGTACGGATTCAAATGGGAATGAACGAAAGCGAGCAATGATATTCCTGCTTTCGACAATTCAACAGAAAACGACGTTATAAAATGTAGATAACACAAAAGAATGACAATACAGGACGAGCGGTTCTGGTGATTTTTTAGAGACGATTGAATATGATTTATAAAGGGAGGGATTGCGATGGCATTAAAAATTGTAAGAAGATATGATGCAAATGGTAATGTGATCGAAGATAAAGATTTAGAAAGATTCAAATTGGATTCCCCGGTAGTTCGTCAGATCTTATATCAGATGAATAAAGAGATGGGAGCAGTTGATAATATTAAAGTCGATGCAGCTGAAAGAAGAAATTTCGTATAACATACTTAGAGAAATAAAATAAGTTGAAATTTTTCTGGAAGGATGGTATAGTATACGTGAGAGGAGGAAAGAGCGAGGTGAGAAACATAAGAATTGGAAAGAATACCTCAAATAATAAAAAAACAGGATTGTATATCAGAGTTTCTACAAATTTTCAGTTTGAAGAAGGATATTCAGTAGGTGCTCAGACAGAGAAGCTTGAAAAGTATTGTAATTATCAGGAGATTGATAATTATGATCTGTATATTGATGGTGGCTATTCAGGAAGCAATCTGAATCGACCGGAGATGAAACGTCTTATTAAAGAAATTCAAGAGGGCAAAGTGGAATCAGTTGTAGTTGTTAAACTTGATCGTTTGTCCAGAAGTCAGAAAGATACGATTTATCTTCTGGAAGATGTGTTTGAAGCAAATGATGTTGGATTTATTTCTTTAAATGAGAACTTTGATACAACAACACCATATGGAAAAGCAATGGTAGGTATCTTATCTGTATTTGCTCAGTATGAACGTGAAAATATTCGTGAACGTACACAGATGGGAATTACAGAGAGAATCAAAACCGGAAAATGGAGAGGGACGAAACCACCATTTGGTTATGACTATAATAACGGTGATGACGTTCTTGTGCCAAATAAAGATGCTGAAACAGTCAGAAAGATTTTTGAATTATATAAGGAAGGCTATTCCACGTATGCACTGGCAAAGATGTTCGATTTAAAAGGAGACAAACAAGTGTCCGATATGTTATCCAGAGTGACATACATTGGAAAGCTCAAATATAATAAGGAAATCGTTGATGGTCTTCACGAGCCGATAGTTGATAAAAAACTGTTTGATGAAGTTCAGGAATTGCGAAAAACAAGAACGAGAGCAACTTCTCATAAATCACAGTATTTACTTACTGGGTTAATATATTGTGGATTATGTGGGGCAAAGATGCGTTATCAAAAATGGAGCGGTGGAAGAGTGATGATTTACTGTTACTCATTAGACCATAGTAAACCGCACTTGGTTAAGAATCCAAATTGCCAGAACGGAAAATTGGATGCAGCTGAAGTTGAAGATGTTGTTGTTAGTGATATGCTGAAATTATCAAAGGAGTATGAGGTAATCGAGGAAAAATCAGAACAGCAAAATCAAAAAGGATTTGAAGCTATGAACCAGAGAAAATCAGTTCTTGAAGGTAAGCTGAAATCCCTGTATAATTTATATGCATCCGATACCAATAATAGTGTCCTGCTGGAGACAATTGGTGAGATCAATAAAGAACTGGAAAATCTGAATACACAGATAGAACAGTACACATTAAAGAACACCAGAGCTAAAGATATGACAGCAAGAGCTAAAGCATTCAAAAGTGTTGCTGACAGCTGGGAGTTCATGTCTTTCAATGAAAGACAGAAGACTGTACGTGAATATATCAAAAAGATTAAAATATCGAATGATTATGTTGAAATTGAGTATAATGATCTTTTGACACTACAGTAAATTACATTTCTATAGTTAATACATCGCAAGGGGATATATCTTCTTGCGTGTAAAATTTCATATATCTTATTCAAGATAATTACCCTATTGGATAAAGGAAATTTCAAAATTTCCACTATAATACATTATCCCAATGATCATCGGAGAGATCAAACGTTTCCTGCGGGATGACGGGATCCTGAAGGTTAGCAGATCTATTAAGGAGAATCAGTATCGCATTGGGCGAAAAAGAGAAGAGCTGGAAAAAACACTGGGGAGGGAACCAACGCTTAAGGAACTGGCAGAGAGTGTGCAGATGCTGCCGGAAGAACTGGCAATGACAATGGATGCGGCAAATGATGTGGAATCTATTTATCAGATCATTTATCAGGGGGAGGGAAATGAACTGAGACTTCTGGATAAGATCCCGGAAAAAGAAAACCTCCACGACAGACTTCTGAACAAGATCTTTCTTGAAGAGCTTCTCAAAAGTCTGAACGCGGAGGAAAGAAAGCTTCTTTACATGCGCTATTTCCGGGAGATGACTCAGATGGAAACAGCAGATGAATTCGGCGTATCACAGGTTCAGATCTCGCGGATGGAGAAGAAAATTCTGAACCGTCTGCGTACGATTATTTGAATTTGATCTCTTTTCCTTCCAGACGCCACTGTCTGAATTCAGCAGATGCTGACAGAAGAAGGTCAGAAGAAGAGTTCAGGGCTGTTTCTACAGAGTCCTGAATAACACCGATGATGAATCCTACTGCAACGACCTGCATGGAAATGTCATCAGAAATACCAAACAGGGAGCATGCCATCGGGATCAGAAGCAGAGATCCGCCGGCAACACCGGATGCACCACATGCAGACAGTGCTGCAAGAAGGCTTAAGATGATTGCGGTCGGGATATCTACGTGGATACCAAGTGTAAAGGCTGTTGCCATGGTCATGACGGTGATCGTGATTGCTGCACCATCCATGTTGATTGTAGCACCAAGCGGAATCGTTACAGAATAAGTATCACGGTCAAGTCCCATCTCTTCACAGACCTTCATATTGACAGGAATGTTGGCAGCAGAACTTCTGGTGAAGAATGCGGTCAGCGCACTTCTCTTCAGACAGTGGAAGATCAGCGGGTATGGATTCTGGCGGATACACCAGTAAACCAAAAGCGGGTTAGTCACAAAGTAGATAAAGAGCATACATCCTACCAGCAAAGCAAGCAATTTTCCGTAAGTAGTGAAGATCTCCAGACCGTTTGTGGATACAGTGTTGAATACAAGACCGAAGATACCGAACGGAGCCATGTTGATGATCCAGGAAACAACAGTAGATGTTCCGTTTGCGATATCATTCAGTACATTTTTGGTCATGTCATTTGCTGCACGGAATGCAAGTCCGAGAAGAATCGCCCACGTAAGGATGCCGACGTAGTTGGCATTTACAAGGGAAGATACCGGGTTGGCAACCACATTTAAAAGAAGGTTGTTTAACACTTCAGCGATGCCCTGTGGTGCGGCTGTGTCTGTAGCTGCGGCAGTGGCCAGTGTAAGTTTTACCGGGATTGCCATGCTGGCAAATACAGCGATGACAGCGGCAAGTACGGTACTGAACATGTAAAGTATGATAACTGTCTTGATAACACCGCCGTGGGAGTTTCCTGCGTTACACAGAGAACTGATAACCAGAAAGAATACCAGCAGAGGTGCAATTGCTTTCAAAGCACTTACAAAGACATCTCCGAGGATGGAGATACCGGTAGCTCCCGGGATTGTGAGACCAAGGATCGCTCCGAGTACAAGTCCGACAAGGATTCTTTTGACCAGAGCAATTTCGGTCCATTTGTTCCATAACTTTTTCATATTTTCGCTCCTTTAACGTTGTAAAATGATAATATGGTACATTATAAACGAAAAAAAGCGAGAAGGCAACAAAATTATTTTGAATCATACAAAGGAATTACAAAATGCCGGTCAGGAAGAAGATGCCTTCCTGCTGCTTTCTTCAAGGAGTGTGGTATTTACATTGTCTTCATACTGCCGCATCTGCACCTGCATCGGCGTGGGATCAGCAGAAAACTTCTTTCTCCCGAAGTGATTAAAGAAGAAAAGAACACCGGCAGCAAGCCCAATGGAATAGGAAATTTCCAGTATTGTAAATCCGTTGGAGACATTTCCGGTTACCTGCTGATAGATCTGCTTAAAAAGTGTTCCGACATCGGCATCGGTGTTGAATGTCATGATTGAAAAAGCAGCACCGAAGAAGGATGCAAGTGATATAAAAACCACTTTCAGGATTTCAAAAATCATCTGAGGTTTTCCCGGTGGCTGGTAGGTTAGGATAAAAGATAGTTCTCCAAGAGGAGTGATATCAAGATCCGGTTCTTTTTTCTGAATCAGATCGACAAGATCCATCACAGACATTGTATAGCGCCCGGGAGTATCCGGATTTAAGTTGGCAACGGGAAGTACCCGGAGGCGGTTGAGGACTTTGGAATTGCTGCAGGAAAGTCTTGCAATGTCCTGCAGATAGACATGAGGATGTTTTATAAGAATATTCATGTCTGTCTGTATATACAGGGTATCACTCATGAAATTCACCTCATTCTTTCATCTGTGGGCGGAAAATCATACTGGATAAATATGAAAAGATCAGGGCTGCGGAGACACCGAGGGCGCAGGCAGTAAAACCACCGGTGAACAGTCCGAGAAATCCATCTTCGGAGATTGCTTTTGCCATACCTTTCCATAAAGTATGTCCGAATCCGAGCAGCGGAACCGTGGCGCCGGCGCCGGCAAAATCTGCAAATGGCTGATAGAACCCGAGAAAACTTAAAAGGGCACCACTGCATACGAGAAGAACCATGACGCGGCCGGGCAGCAGTTTTGTTTTATCCAGAAGAATCTGAACAAGGGCACAGATGAGGCCACCGGTCCAGAATGCATTAAAATAGTCCATCAGCTTTTACCTCCTTTGCATGGAGTGGGAATGTGTTCGAGGATAATTCCGTGCGCAATGCCGGAGACGGGGGCACCCTCATTAAAACTTACTTTTGAGAGCATGGCACCGGTCGGGACAAATAAAACCCGTTTCAGTTCTCCGCTGGCGATACGTGGCAGAAGCCATGCGGTGAGAACAGATGCTGCACATCCACAGCCGCTTCCTCCGGAATGAGTATCCTGTACCTGATTGTCATAGATCAGAAGGCCACAGTCCTGATGTACGGATGAGATATCTGTTCCCTTTTCGGCAAGGAGATCAAGAAGAATGTGCTGACCGATCATGCCGAGGTCACCGGTGATGATAGCATCGTAGTCTTCAGGGGAACGTGAAAAATCTTCGAGGTTTCGAAAAATGGTATCACATGCCGCAGGCGCCATGCAGCCTCCCATGTTGAGCGAATCGCGAAAACCGAAATCAATCACCTTTCCGGTTGTGATGCCGGTGATAGCGGCACAGCCGTTTGCATGAACAAGAGGTGATGCTCCGGGGAAAGAACTGGCAGAGGGGACTTTTGCGCCGATGACACAGGCACCGCTTCCGGTCACGGTCCAGGTGGCAGAAAGCGGACGCTGGGAACCGTAACCGAGAGGAAAACGGAATTCTTTTTCGGCAGTTGCGAAGTGGCTGGAGGTAGCGCACAGGATATGCGCTCCGTATCCGGCAGATACAGCAATCGCACCGAGGGATAAGGATTCACCCATGGTTGAACAGGCACCGTACAGCCCGTAGAATGGGATGCCCATTTCTGCAATGCCGAAAGAGGAGGCAATTGTCTGGGCGAGAAGATCACCTGCAAATACCATGCGTATATCGTGGGGTGTAAGTCCGGCTTTCCCGATTGCGAGTGTGGCGGCTTCTTTTTGCATGGTGCTTTCAGCGCTTTCCCATGTCTTTTCGCCGAACATGGAATCTTCACAGATCATATCAAAATATTCTTTTAGCGGGCCGTCTCCTTCTTTTGGCCCGACGACAGAGGCTGTACTCTGAATATAGACCGGATCGGTAAAAGAAATACTTGCTTTTCCTGTTTGCTTTCCGACAGACATTACATCACCTCCACAAGTTGAAAAATAAAATAGATGACTCCGAGGATCCAGGAACTTAAGATTCCATATAGAATGACAGGGCCGGCAATCGTAAAGATTTTACAGCCGATGCCGAAGACCTGTCCTTCTGCACGGTATTCGATCGCGGAAGCAGCAACAGAGTTGGCGAAACCGGTAATGGGAACAAGTCCTCCGGCACCCCCAAATTTGCCGATTTTGGAATAAAGATTTAATCCTGTTAAGATGACACTGATCAGGATCAGGAGTAAAGAGCACCAGTTGCCGGCGGTTTCGCGGTCTGCGCCGATTGTCATGGCGGTATTGAGAATAAGCTGCCCGAACGCACAGATCAGTCCTCCGGTCAGAAATGCTTTTATCATGTTGAGAGGCAGACTGTGTGTGGGAGTGATGCTGTTTACATATTTTACGTAATTTTTTTGATTTTCTTTATAGGTTTTGTTTCCGTTTGCATGTTGTTTCATAAAATCATTCCTTTCCTGATAAATTTTTGGGATATATGAAAATATTTGAGAAAAGACAGGATTTCTTTTGACTTTTTTGTGTTTTATGCATATAATGAGAAGGCTTATTGCCATCTGAGAAAGTAAAAAAGGAAGCATCCTGTAAATTTTCCAGCGGCAATGGCAATGATAATGACGGGAAGCCCGCGGGTGAGGTGGATCCTCCGGCAGAAAACGGGGAAGACATCGGCAACTTCCGCAAGGGCAAGAATCCAGCTTCCCAGGAAAATACCGGAAAAGACACCATATAAGATAAGAAAAAGATTCCCCAGTGGAAGGGAAGGCTTAAACAGACAGAAAAGATTTCCGAGCGCAACTCCGAGGAAGGTCAGGTCTTCGTATAACAGCATGTGATCCGCGGTGTGCGTGATTCCGGCGTAGCGTGGAACGATAGAAAGACCGATCATCAGACCGACGACACCACCGGCAATGATGATACCGGAACTTAAGCCCGTGAAAATCAGAAAAATCTGCTGCCACATAACCGCACCCCTTTCGGCAAGATGTTATTTCAGAGGGAATTGATGGATATTATATGGAAATTGCAGAAAATCATACGCAAATTCTAAAAAAAATATGAAAAACTGTACATTCGATTGCGTGAATAGTATAATTAAACGGAGTGGGGATAGAGAAAGTTTAAATAATATGAAAGTCATAGGGAGGTTTGCACATGTATGATGCATTTTCTCGCATGGAGATTCTGATGGGAACCAGAGCTGTGAACCGCCTTGGCAGCGCAAAAATTGCAGTTTTTGGAATTGGCGGTGCGGGTTCTTATGTAGTGGAAGCTCTGGCACGCTGTGGAGTAGGCAGCCTTACACTGGTAGACCATAAAGATATCGTACAGTCTGATATCAACAGACAGCTATATGCGGGACAGTCTACCGTAGGACGCAAGAAAGTCCAGACAGCCAAGGAACATATCAGGGATATTGATGAGAATATTCTTGTTCACACATATGAAACATATTATAATGAAGAAACTGCAGGAATGTTTGACCTGCAGTCCTTTGACTATATTGTGGATGCCATGGATGTATCGGCATCCAAAGTGCTCTTGATAGAGCGGGCGGGAAACTGCCAAGTCCCGGTGATCTCCTGTCTTGCAACAGATAATAAAATCAACCCTGCACGACTTGAGATAGCAGATATTTCCAGAGTCAGTAACGATCCTCTGGCAAAAGCTATTCGTGCAGAACTTCGCAAAAAAAATATCCGTAAGGTTAAGGTGCTGTGTTCCAGAGAAAAGGCATACAGGGAGCGGCGCATCGGAAGGCAGAAAGAAAACCATGAGCATATACAGCCGGGAAGTATTTCTTTTATTCCGGGTGTGGCGGGCATGTTGATTGCCAGTGAAGTGGTGAAAGATCTTCTTACGGAAAAAATAAAAAAGAAAGATAGAGGACACAATTTGTGAATGAAAAAATAAAACAGAGATTTTGTCAACAGCTCGGAGACGAGTGTGTTCGCTTTGAAGAACCGATGTGTGATCACACGACATTTCGGATCGGCGGACCGGCAGAAATGTTTGTGATGCCGGAATCCTATGAGCAGATCGCATGGGTGATCAGGCAGTGCCGTCAGGCAGAGCTCCCGTATTTTATTCTTGGAAACGGCAGCAACCTGCTGGTCAGTGATCATGGCTATCGTGGCGTGATCATTCAGCTTGACCGTAATCTGGGAGAAATCACAGTGAAGGGTACAGAGATACGGGCGGCGGCAGGTTCACTTCTTTCTACAATTGCTGCAACTGCAAGGAAGTCATCTCTGACCGGTTTTGAGTTTGCGGGAGGAATTCCGGGAACGCTTGGCGGAGCTGTGACCATGAACGCCGGTGCCTATGGTGGTGAAATGAAAGATGTCCTTAAAGAAGTTACTGTGATGAATCAGGATGGTGAGATTCTTACGATACCGGCAGATAAGCTGGAACTTGGATATCGGACCAGTATCATAAAGACTGCCGGGTATATTGTACTGGAAGCAGTAATTTCACTTAAGGAAGGAAATATTGAAGAAATTACCGCACTTGGCAGAAAGTTAAGCGCGCAGCGAATTGAGAAACAGCCGCTAGAGTATCCGAGTGCAGGAAGTACATTTAAGCGTCCGGAAGGTTACTTTGCCGGAAAACTGATCATGGACAGTGATCTTCGCGGCTATCGTGTCGGCGGTGCGCAGGTGTCTGAAAAGCACTGCGGTTTCGTGATCAATGCCGGAGGTGCAACCGCGGAAGATGTGGTGACGCTTATGAAAAATGTGACGGATATAGTATACGAGAAATTTGGCGTAAAACTTGAACCGGAGGTAAAATTTCTAGGCGAATTTGACGGGAGATAAGATATGCGACTTGTAATAGTGACCGGACTTTCCGGAGCAGGTAAATCAACGGCGCTGAAAATGTTGGAAGATGCCCGTTATTTCTGCGTGGATAATCTTCCAATCGCACTGGTTGGGAAATTCGTTTCGCTGATGAGCGGTTCGCAGGAAGAAGATGTGCAGAATGCAGCCATTGGAATTGACGCACGAAGCGGCAAGGCACTGGAAGAACTTGAAGTGGTGCTTGATAAACTTAAAGCAGAAGGAAATACTTTCGAAATCCTTTTTCTGGATGCAGAAGACAAAGTTCTTGTGAAGCGTTATAAAGAGTCCAGACGCAGCCATCCACTTGCACTTACCGGAAGAGTGGATGACGGTATAAGGCTGGAACGCCAGAAAACAGAATTCTTAAGAAAAAGAGCAGATTATATTATTGATACAACACATCTTCTGACAAGGGAGCTCAAAAAAGAGCTGAACAATATTTTTGTAGAGAATGGTAAGTTCAGCAATATGATGATCTCAGTTCTGTCCTTTGGATTTAAATACGGCATACCGGAAGATGCGGATCTTGTCTTCGATGTACGCTTTCTGCCGAATCCATATTATGTGGACGAACTTCGGCCGCTGACGGGACAGGATGAAGGCGTGTTCAATTATGTAATGGATAATGAAATTGCAAGGCAGTTTGCAGCAAAGCTTGACGATATGATAAAATTCCTGATTCCGAATTATGCAAAAGAAGGCAAGACAAGTCTTGTCATCGCAATCGGATGTACGGGGGGCAAACACCGTTCTGTAACACTGGCACGGGTTTTGTATGACAAGCTGATCGAAACAAGAGAATACGGAATCAGGCTGGAGCATCGTGATATAGGAAAGGATGCTCTGCTGAAAAAATAAAGCAGCGCAAAAGGAGAATGGAAATTGTCTTTTTCAGGGATGGTGAAAGAAGAACTTTCCAGACAGACAAGTACGGCGAGACATTGCCGGATTGCGGAAACAGCAGCACTTCTCAGTGCGTGCGGCCGCATTACGAAAGATGGAAGTCTGCGATTTCAGACAGAAAATAATGCCGTGGTGAGAAAGTACTTTACTTTATTGCAAAAAACATTTAATATAGATACAGAAATAGCCATTCGCGAGAGCAGTATGCTCAAAAAAGGAAATGTATATCATGTAGAGATTACAGATCTTTTACAGGTACAGAATGTACTTCAGGGGACGAAACTTTCGGTGAATGAGGCTGACAGGGGAACTTTGTTTCTGGAGAATGGACTGATCACGCAGCAGAATTGCTGTAAACGTGCATTCGTACGGGGTGCCTTTCTGGCATCCGGTTCGATCAGTGACCCAGAGAAAGGCTATCATTTTGAAATTGTATGTCAGGATGAAGTTAAGGCAGAGAACTTACGGGATATCATCCATACATTTCAGATTGATGCAAAGATCGTGCTGCGCAAGAAGTCATATGTGGTCTATGTGAAGGAAGGCGCACAGATCGTGGATATGCTGGCAATCATGGAAGCAAATGTTGCATTAATGAATCTTGAGAATATTCGTATTCTTAAGGAAATGCGTAATTCTGTCAACCGGAAAGTAAACTGTGAAACAGCAAATATCAATAAAACAGTTAGTGCGGCAGTCAAACAGATCGAAGATATCAGACTGATCAAAGAAAAAACAGGGCTTCATAATTTAAATGAAGGCCTTACGGAAATTGCAGAGCTGAGATTACAGTATCCGGAAGCTACACTAAAAGAATTAGGAATGATGTTAAGTCCACAGGTCGGAAAGTCAGGCGTGAATCACCGGCTTCGCAAACTCAGTGAGATAGCGGAAGAACTGCGGACAAACGAGGAGGAAGTATTATGATTAAAAAACCGATCACAATTCATTTATCGACAGGACTGGAAGCTCGTCCGGTTGCTCAGCTTGTACAGGTAGCGAGTCAGTTCAACAGTGAGATTTATGTTGAGATTGGCAGAAAAAAGGTCAACGCTAAGAGCATTATGGGGATGATGACTTTAGGACTGGATGCCGGAGAAGAAATTATGCTTTCTGCAAATGGGGAAGATGAAGAAGCGGCAATGGAAAGCATCGAAAATTATTTAAGTAATCAGTAATTATCGAATCACAGATAAAGAGCATTGCCGGAAGGAGACCAATTCCTGTGCAATGCTTTTCATAAAGGTGAACCAAAGCGAGGAGATACCAATGTCAAAATTTTTGAAGTTTATTGTACACTTTGCAGTTATATGTACGATCGTATGTATCCTTGGAATGGCTCTTCCGCCATTCTTTGGAGTGCGTACCGTGATCATGGATTCGACAGATAAGGCGACAAACCTGCCGCTTGGATCTGTAACGTATGCGATTCCGGTAAGAACCGAGGAAGTGACCGCCGGTTCTCCAATCCTTGTGCAGGAAGACGGCAAAACATACAAATACAATCTTGTAAGCGTAAACAGAGAAAATAATACAGGTACCGTGATTGATACAACAACTTCTGCACAGGAGAGCATTACGGTTTCCGTTAAGAACTGGGTGCCGAAGATTGTGATCACGATCCCTTTAGTTGGATATCTGCTGGTGGCAACGGAGAGCGTTGAGGGACTGATCGTTCTTGGACTTGTGATTCTCTTTCTTATTATATTATATGTTATCGCAGAGCTCTGGAAAAAAGATCCGGAAGATGATGAATATGAAGATCTTCAGGGGGATACACGACATGTGAAATCAGCCCGCGAGCTGAAAGCTGAAGAAAAAGCCCGTGCGAAACGTATGAAACAGGAAGATAAAGAACTTCTGCAGGATACAAAAGAAAAGAAAAAGAAATCCAAAAAAGAAGAAAAGAAAAAGAAGAAAATCCGTACCGGTGGCTTTGTAGATGAGATTGATGAAGATGATCTTGATGACGAACCAGAAGAAACTGTTCAGCCGGTAGGAAATGTACAGGTTGCAACAAGCGAAGCGCATGAGCTTCTTAAAAAGGAAATTGCAGCAGCAACAGCTGAAGAAGAAACAGAAGTATCTGAAAGTTATTCTAAAATATCAGGAGAACCTGCAGAACCAAGTGTTTCAGAAGAAGAATTTCCAGAGGAAGAAATCGAAGAGGAACAGCCTGTTGAAATCAAAAAACTTGCTATTCCACGAAGAACAGCTTCCCAGTTTGCCAACAGAGCCAGAAAAGAAGGTGATGCGCCGGATGTAGTCAGAGACTCCATTACAAAGGTTACATTATTTGATTACTCTGATATTATTGGCGGCAATGCAGAAGAGGAAGAAGAATAAAGCTACTATATAATATAGAAGAAAGCGGTGTGAGACGATATCTTACACCGCTTAAATTGTATTTATAAAAATACAAAATAAAATAAAAAAAGGGCTTGCATAAGTGATATGTCTTGTGTATAATAATCCTTGCTGTGACATGATAGCTATGAAGCGTGAGGTTGCCGTCAGAAAATGACGGGTTTTCCGTGGAGCGAATGTCAAGTTAGGAAACTGACGACAAGTCACTGTACAAGTTCAGAAACCATCTACGGGATGGACGTGTGTAAAGAAGTCGAAAGACACACACGGAGATGTGTACAGTCGCCGCTTGTCGTACTGCATAATTGAGTACGAATAGGAGGAGACTTTTTTTATGGCAAATCAGGTAATGAGAATCACTTTAAAAGCTTACGATCATCAGTTAGTAGATGCATCAGCAGCAAAAATCATCGAGACTGTTAAAAAGAACGGAGCAACTGTTAGCGGACCGGTTCCGCTTCCTACTAAGAAGGAAGTTGTTACAATCTTAAGAGCTGTTCACAAATACAAAGATTCCAGAGAACAGTTCGAACAGAGAACTCATAAGAGACTCATCGATATCATGACACCAACCCAGAAAACAGTTGATGCACTTTCCAGACTGGAAATGCCGGCAGGTGTTCACATTGATATCAAGATGAAAACCAAATAATTTTTTTAAACTCGTTTTAAATGCCCTTTGGGCGTTTCAAAAAACTATATGATTGCCTTTATGGTAATCCGCTATAAGGAGGAAGAAAGAAATGAAGAAAGCTATTTTAGCTACTAAAGTCGGAATGACTCAGATCTTCAATGAAGATGGCCAGTTAATTCCGGTAACCGTTTTACAGGCTGGTCCATGCGTTGTAACTCAGGTTAAGACAGAGGAAAACGACGGATACGCTGCAGTTCAGGTTGGCTACGGCGAGATCAGAGAAAAACTGGTTAACAAACCGGAAAAAGGTCACTTTGACAAAGCTGGTGTAGCAGTACAGAGATTCGTTAAAGAATTCAGATTTGAAAATGCTGCAGAATACACTGTAGGACAGGAAATTAAGGCTGACATCTTTGCAGACGGCGATCACATCGATGCAACTGCAATCTCCAAAGGTAAAGGCTTCCAGGGCGCTATCAAGAGACATGGACAGTCCAGAGGACCTATGGCTCACGGCTCCAAATATCATCGTCATGCTGGTTCCAATGGTGCTTGCTCCGATCCGAGTAAAGTATTCAAGGGAAAACACATGCCGGGTCACATGGGAAATGTACAGGTTACAGTACAGAACCTTGAGATCGTTCGCGTAGACACAGAAAACAATTTACTGTTAGTGAAAGGTGCTGTTCCAGGACCTAAGAAATCTCTGGTGACCATCAAAGAGACAGTAAAGTCTTTATAATGAGAAAGGAGGAGCATCAGAATGGCAAACGTAACAGTTTATAATATGGAAGGCAATGAAGTTGGAACAATGGAACTGAACGATGCAGTGTTCGGTGTAGAAATCAACGAGCATCTTGTTCATCTTGCTGTTGTTCGTCAGCTTGCAAATAATCGCCAGGGTACTCAGAAAGCAAAAACACGTTCTGAAGTAAGCGGCGGCGGAAGAAAACCGTGGAGACAGAAAGGAACAGGTCATGCTAGACAGGGTTCCATCCGTGCACCACAGTGGACTGGTGGCGGTGTAGTATTCGCTCCGGTACCGAGAGATTATGAAGTAAAAATGAACAAAAAAGAAAGAAGAGCAGCTCTGAAATCCGCTCTGACTTCTAAGGTTCAGGACAATAAACTGGTTGTTGTAGACAGCCTTACACTTGCAGAAGCTAAGACAAAAGAAATGCAGAAGGTTCTTACAAACCTTAAAGCAGAAAAAGCTCTTATCGTAACTGCTGGTGATGATCAGAACGTAGTTCTTTCTGCAAGAAACATTGCAGATGTACAGACTGCAACTGTAAACACTATCAACGTATATGATGTTATGAAATACAATACTGTAGTGGTTACTAAAGACGCAGTTGCATCCATTGAGGAGGTATACGCA
Organism: Ruminococcus sp. AF17-22AC; assembly: GCF_003460065.1. Taxonomy (NCBI): domain Bacteria; kingdom Bacillati; phylum Bacillota; class Clostridia; order Eubacteriales; family Oscillospiraceae; genus Ruminococcus; species Ruminococcus sp. AF17-22AC. Next base: position 180,846 of record NZ_QRXT01000005.1, on the reverse strand, counting down.
TAATGGCAGATATTAAATATTATGATGTAATTCTCAAGCCTGTAATCACAGAGAAATCCATGAACGCCATGGGTGAGAAAAAATACACTTTCCTGGTTCATCCGGAAGCAAACAAGTCTCAGATCAAAGAGGCTGTAGAGAAAATGTTCGAAGGAACAAAAGTAAAGAGCGTTAACACCATGAACATGGATGGTAAGAAAAAACGTCGCGGTGTGACAGTTGGTAAAACAGCTAAAACTAAAAAAGCGATTGTAGCTCTGACAGAAGAAAGCAAAGATATCGAGATCTTCGAGGGATTATAATTCCCTGCTTTCTGTAAGATATATGCTGGAAAGCATGATAACTAATATTCGAAAGGAGAAACATCATGGGAATCAAAACCTATAACCCATATACACCTTCCAGAAGACATATGACTGGATCTGATTTCTCTGAGATCACAACAAGTACCCCTGAGAAATCATTAGTCGTATCTCTGAAGAAAAACTCTGGACGTAACAATCAGGGTAAAATCACTGTAAGACACCGCGGAGGCGGAAGCAGAAGAAAATACAGAATCATCGACTTCAAGAGAAGAAAAGATGGTATCGCTGCTACAGTAAAAACAATTGAGTATGATCCGAACAGAACAGCAAATATCGCTCTTATCTGCTATGCAGATGGCGAGAAAGCATACATCCTTGCTCCAGAAGGACTGAAAGTCGGCCAGAAGGTCATGAACGGTCCGGAAGCTGAAATCCGTGTTGGTAACTGCCTGCCGCTGGAACTTATCCCAGTTGGTACTATGGTTCACAACATTGAGCTTCATCCTGGAAAAGGCGGTCAGATGGTTCGTTCCGCTGGTAACGGTGCACAGCTGATGGCTAAAGAAGGCAAATATGCAACATTAAGATTACCGTCTGGAGAAATGAGAATGGTTCCGCTGGTATGCCGTGCTTCCATCGGTGTTGTTGGAAACGGTGACCACAACCTTATCAATGTTGGTAAAGCTGGACGTAAACGTCACATGGGAATCAGACCTACAGTTCGTGGTTCTGTAATGAACCCGAATGACCATCCGCATGGTGGTGGTGAAGGAAAGACCGGAATCGGTCGTCCAGGTCCGTGTACACCATGGGGCAAACCTGCTCTTGGTCTGAAGACCAGAAAGAAAAACAAACAGTCCAACAAGCTCATCGTAAGAAGACGCGATGGAAAAGCTTTATCAAAATAATAAGGAGGGTACAGAATGTCTCGTTCATTGAAAAAAGGACCTTTCGCAGACGCAAGCCTGCTTAAAAAGGTTGACGCTCTGAATGCTGCAAATGATAAATCTGTGATCAAAACATGGTCACGTCGTTCCACTATCTTCCCGTCCTTCGTAGGACATACAATTGCAGTCCATGACGGAAGAAAACATGTTCCGGTATACATCACAGAAGATATGGTTGGTCATAAACTTGGTGAGTTCGTTGCAACCAGAACATACAGAGGACACGGAAAAGACGAAAAGAAATCCGGCGTTCGCTAGAATTAATCATTAACTAAAATAAACTGCCTGTTGTCCCGGTGGGACAACATGGCGGATTCCAGATATTGAATAAATCGAAAGGAGGCACTTAAAAATGGCAAAGGGACATAGAAGCCAGATTAAGAGAGCCAGAAATGAGAGTAATAGAGAGACAAGACCGTCTGCAAAATTATCTTATGCAAGAATTTCTGTTCAGAAAGCCTGCTATGTATTAGATGCAATCCGTGGCAAAGATGTGCAGACAGCACTTGGTATCCTGACATACAATCCAAGATACGCTTCCAGCGTTCTGAAGAAGCTGCTTGAGTCAGCAATCGCAAACGCAGAAAACAATAACGGAATGAGCGCAGATAACCTCTACGTTGCAGCGTGCTATGCAAACAAAGGACCTACAATGAAACGTATTCAGCCAAGAGCACAGGGTAGAGCTTACAGAATCGAAAAGAGAACAAGCCATATCACCATCGTGCTGGATGAAAGATAAGGAGGAAAAGCATGGGACAGAAAGTTAACCCACATGGCCTTAGAGTCGGTGTTATCAAGGATTGGGATTCCAGATGGTATGCAGAAGCTGATTTTGCAGACTATCTTGTAGAAGACTACAATATCAGAACATTTTTAAAGAAAAAACTTTACAGCGCAGGTGTTTCCAAAATCGAAATCGAAAGAGCATCTGACAGAGTTAAGATCATCATCTACACTGCTAAACCGGGTATCGTAATCGGTAAGGGCGGTTCTGAGATCGAAAAAGTTAAAGCTGAATTACAGAAATACACAGATAAGAAACTCATTGTAGATATCAAAGAAGTTAAGAGACCGGACAAAGATGCTCAGCTCGTTGCTGAAAACATTGCACTGCAGCTTGAGAACCGTATCTCCTTCAGACGTGCTATGAAATCTACAATGCAGAGAACAATGAAAGCAGGAGCAAAGGGAATCAAAACATCCGTATCCGGACGTCTTGGTGGAGCTGATATGGCTCGTACAGAGTTCTACAGCGAAGGAACTATTCCGCTTCAGACACTTCGTGCTGACATTGATTATGGATTTGCAGAAGCTGACACAACTTACGGAAAAGTTGGTGTAAAAGCTTGGGTATACAACGGTGAAGTACTTCCTACTAAAGGAAATAAGGAAGGGAGCGATAAATAATGTTAATGCCAAAAAGAGTAAAACGTCGTAAACAGTTCCGTGGCTCCATGAGAGGTAAAGCCCTTAGAGGTAATAAAATCAATTATGGTGAATTCGGTCTTGTTGCAACCGAGCCTTGCTGGATCAGATCTAACCAGATCGAAGCAGCCCGTATCGCCATGACACGTTACATCAAACGTGGTGGTCAGGTTTGGATTAAGATTTTCCCGGATAAACCAGTAACAGCGAAACCAGCAGAAACACGTATGGGTTCTGGTAAAGGAGCCCTTGAATACTGGGTAGCAGTTGTTAAGCCAGGACGTGTAATGTTCGAAATCGCAGGCGTTTCTGAAGAAATCGCTCGTGAAGCATTACGTCTTGCAATGCACAAGTTACCATGTAAATGTAAAATCGTTTCTCGTGCAGACTTAGAAGGCGGTGATAACAGTGAAAATTAATAAATTCGTAGAAGATTTAAAAGCAAAATCAGCTGCAGAATTAAATGAAGAATTAGTAGCTGCTAAGAAAGAACTTTTCAATCTGAGATTTCAGAATGCAACCAATCAGTTGGACAATACAAGCAGAATCAAAGAGGTTCGCAAGAATATTGCCAGAATCCAGACAGTAATCACTGAGCAGGCTAACGCTGCGAAATAGTGAATATAGGAGGAAATAATCGTGGAAAGAAATCTGAGAAAGACCCGTGTGGGTAAGGTTGTCAGCAATAAGATGGACAAGACCATTGTAGTTGCTATCGAAGACCATGTAAAACATCCTCTTTACAAAAAAATCGTAAAGAGAACATATAAACTTAAAGCTCATGATGAAAACAATGAGTGCAATATCGGTGATACCGTTAAAGTTATGGAAACCAGACCGCTGTCCAAGGACAAAAGATGGAGACTGGTTGAAGTTGTAGAGAAAGTGAAATAAGGAGGAAACCAGTATGATTCAGCAGGAAACAAGACTGAAAGTTGCCGACAACACTGGTGCAAAAGAAATCCTTTGTATTCGTGTTATGGGTGGCTCTACAAGAAGATATGCTAACATCGGTGATACTATCGTTGCTACTGTTAAAGATGCAACACCAGGCGGTGTTGTTAAAAAAGGTGATGTAGTTAAAGCTGTTGTTGTTCGTACAAAAAAAGGCGCTCGTCGTAAAGACGGATCTTACATCCGTTTCGATGAAAATGCAGCCGTAATCATTAAAGACGATTTAACTCCGAAAGGAACACGTATCTTTGGACCAGTTGCCAGAGAACTTCGTGAGAAGAAATTCATGAAGATTGTTTCCTTAGCTCCGGAAGTATTATAGGAGGGTGCCTAATGTCAGCTATGAAAATTAAAAAAGGCGATACTGTTAAAGTAATCGCTGGAAAAGATAAAGGCAAAGAAGGAAAAGTTCTTGCCGTTAACGTAAAAGACAACACCGTAATCGTTGAGAATGTCAACATGGTTACAAAGCACAACAAACCATCAGCAGCAAACCAGGCTGGCGGAATCTCCACAAAAGAAGCTGCTCTTCACGTTTCCAACGTAATGCTCGTTGTAGACGGAAAAGCAACAAGAGTTGGATTCCAGATGGATGGAGACAAAAAAGTTCGTGTTGCTAAAGCGACAGGTAAAGTTATCGATTAATTAAGAGAGGAGGCATGACAGGTGAGTAGATTAAAAGACCTTTACAAAAATGAGATCATGGATGCCATGACCAAAAAATTCGGATACAAAAATGTTATGGAAGTGCCAAAACTCGAAAAGATCGTAGTAAACATGGGTGTTGGTGAAGCCAAAGAAAATGCAAAGCTTCTTGATGCTGCAATTGCTGATATGGAACTGATTACAGGACAGAAAGTAATCGCAACAAAAGCTAAAAAATCTGTGGCTAACTTCAAAATCAGAGAGGGTATGCCAATCGGTTGTAAGGTTACCTTAAGAGGTGAGAAGATGTATGAGTTCGCTGATCGTCTTATCAACCTTGCTCTTCCTCGTGTACGTGACTTCCGTGGTGTAAATCCAAATGCTTTCGATGGCAGAGGAAACTACGCACTGGGAATCAAAGAACAGCTGATCTTCCCTGAAGTTGAGTATGATAAGGTAGACAAAGTAAGAGGTATGGATATCATCTTCGTTACAACTGCTAAGACAGACGAAGAGGCTCGTGAGCTGTTAACTCAGTTCAATATGCCTTTTGCTAAATAAGGAGGAGAATTCGAATGGCTAAAACAGCAATGAAAATCAAACAGCAGCGCAAACAGAAATTCTCCACAAGAGAATACAGCCGCTGCAGAATCTGTGGACGTCCACATGCATACCTGAGAAAATACGGCATCTGCCGTATCTGCTTCCGTGAACTGGCTTACAAAGGTCAGATCCCGGGTGTTAAAAAAGCTTCCTGGTAGGCCGGAAACACTTAATGAATGCAAGCTGTTAAGCGCAGCATGAATTTAGTGTGAGGCCCTTCCCGAATCTTAACGAAACCGAGTGTGAACGAAGGTTGAGTTTAGCTGAGGGAAGAGGTGCAAATTTGATAAGATTAATGTTACAGTATAAATCATGTAAAGTCTGAAAAGAGAGAAAATTAGGAGGAAACTAACATGACAATGAGTGATCCAATCGCAGATATGCTTACAAGAATCCGTAACGCTAACACTGCAAAACATGACACAGTAGATGTTCCGGCATCCAAAATGAAAATCGCAATCGCAAACATCCTCGTAGACGAAGGATATATTGCAAAATACGACTTAGTTGAAGATGGCGCATTCAAGACCATCCACATCACCCTGAAATACGGTGAAACAAAGAACGACAAGATCATCACAGGACTTAAGAGAATCTCCAAACCAGGTCTTCGTATCTACGCTGGTAAGGATGAACTTCCGAAAGTACTTGGCGGACTTGGTATCGCAATCCTTTCTACAAACAAAGGTGTTATCACTGACAAAGAAGCTCGTAAACTTCAGGTTGGTGGCGAAGTACTTGCGTTTGTTTGGTAGACCTAGAACACTTAATGAATGCTGCGCCTGATGGCGCTGCATGAATTTAGTGAGAAGGTCGTTCCGAGGAACTTAATGAAGACAAGCGTAAGCGCAGTCTGAATTTAGTAAACGGAACTTCCTTATTCATTGATAGATGAAGAAATGACTGAAAACAGAGGGGATTTATTTCTCTCCGACAATCTAAGTAAGGAGGACAATATTATGTCACGAATCGGCAGACTTCCGGTAGCTATTCCGGCAGGCGTTGAAGTAAGCGTAGCTGCAGGTAACGTAGTAACCGTTAAGGGCCCAAAAGGAACACTTGAAAGAGCGCTTCCGACAGAAATGGAAATCAAAGTTGAAGATGGTCATGTAGTAGTTACAAGACCAAACGATCTTAAGAAAATGAAAGCATTACACGGTCTGACCAGAAGCCTTATCCACAACATGGTTGTTGGTGTAAGCGAAGGCTACACAAAAGAGCTTGAGGTTAACGGTGTAGGTTATAGAGCACAGAAACAGGGCAAGAAACTTGTTCTTTCTCTGGGATATTCTCACCCGGTAGAGATGGAAGATCCAGAAGGTCTGGAATCCAAAGTTGATGGAAACAAGATCATTGTTTCCGGTATCAGCAAAGAAAAAGTTGGCCAGTACGCAGCTGAAATCAGAGATAAGAGAAGACCGGAGCCATACAAGGGCAAAGGTATCAAATATGCTGATGAAGTTATCAGACGTAAAGTTGGTAAAACTGGTAAGAAATAAATAAGGAGAGTGAGAATATGATTAACAAAGCATCCAGAGCGGAAATTCGCGAGAAAAAACATAGAAGAATCCGTCATCATCTCAATGGAACAGCTACTACTCCTAGACTGGCAGTATTCCGTTCCAACAAGCATATGTATGCACAGATCATTGATGACACTGTAGGAAAAACTTTAGTATCAGCTTCTACTCTTCAGAAAGATGTAAAAGCTGAACTTGAAAATACTGATGATGTAAAAGCTGCAGCATACCTCGGAACTGTAATCGGAAAGAAAGCAGTTGAAGCTGGTATCGAAAGCGTTGTCTTCGACAGAGGAGGCTATATCTATCACGGTAAAGTTAAGGCACTGGCAGACGCAGCAAGAGAAGCTGGGCTGAAATTCTAAAAGGGAGGAAAAGACACATGAAACATAATCTTATTGATGCTAGTCAGTTAGAGTTAGAAGATAAAGTAGTGTCAATCAAACGTGTTACCAAGGTTGTTAAAGGTGGTCGTAACTTCCGTTTCACAGCTTTAGTTGTAGTAGGTGACGGCAACGGACATGTTGGTGCAGGTTTAGGAAAGGCAGCAGAAATTCCGGAAGCAATCCGCAAAGGAAAAGAAGATGCCATGAAAAAACTGGTTACAGTTGCAAGAGATGAAAACAATTCCATCACTCATGACTATGTAGGTAAATTCGGAAGTGCTGAAATGCTTCTGAAACGTGCTCCGGAAGGTACTGGTGTTATCGCTGGTGGTCCGGCCCGTGCAGTCATTGAGCTTGCAGGAATCAAAAACATCCGTACAAAATGTATGGGATCCAGAAACAAACAGAACGTTGTTATGGCTACCATCGAAGGATTAAGCAAACTGAAAACTCCGGAAGAAGTTGCAAAACTTCGCGGAAAATCTGTAGAAGAGATTCTGGCATAAGGAGGACAAAATAATGGCAAACACATTAAAAGTTACACTTGTTAAGTCTCCAATCGGTGCAGTTCCGAAGCACAAAAAAACTGTAACAGCTATGGGACTTACAAAAATGCACAAAACAGTTGAAATGCCTGACAATGCTGCTACAAGAGGAATGATCCAGCAGGTTCAGCATCTTGTAAAAGTAGAAGAAGCATAATAATTTCCAGAGATCGAATAATAAAAGGAGGTGCCAAAGATGGAATTATCAAACTTAAGACCAGCAGAAGGTTCTAAACACAGTGATAACTTCAGAAGAGGCCGTGGACATGGTTCCGGAAACGGCAAAACAGCCGGAAAAGGACATAAAGGACAGTTAGCTCGTTCCGGACACAAGAAACCGGGATTCGAAGGTGGACAGATGCCTTTATACAGACGTCTTCCGAAGAGAGGTTTCAAGAACAGAAATTCTAAAGAAATCATTGCAATCAATGTAGACGTTCTTAATCGTTTTGAAGACGGTACAGAAGTTACAGTAGATACTTTACTGGCTAGCAAAGCAATTTCCAAAGCCGGAGACGGTGTTAAAATTCTTGGAAATGGTGAACTGACAAAGAAACTTACTGTTAAGGTAAACGCTGTCAGCGAAACCGCAAAAGCAAAAATCGAAGCTGCAGGTGGTACAGTAGAGGTGATCTAATGTTTGAGACTCTTAAAAGCGCTTTTAGAGTAAAAGAGATGCGTCGTAAGCTGTTATATCTGTTAGTGATGATCTTTATCATCCGAATCGGTTCACAGCTGCCCATCCCAGGTGTAGACAGCAGCGTTTTCAAACAGTGGTTCAAGAGTAATACCGGTGATGCATTCAATTTCTTTGATGCTTTCACCGGCGGCTCTTTTGAGAGTATGTCTGTATTTGCGCTGAATATTACACCGTACATTACATCTTCCATTATCATTCAGCTGCTCACTATTGCAATTCCTGCTCTGGAGGAAATGCACAGAGATGGTGAAGAAGGAAGAAAAAAGATGACTGCAATTACCCGTTATGTCACAGTTGGTCTTGCTCTTTTTGAGTCAGCTGCCATGACAATCGGTTTTTCCCGTGGAAATATCGTTAAAGATATGAACTTTTTAAAGGGAATTGTAGTAATTGTCAGTCTGACAGCCGGTTCCGCGATGCTGATGTGGATCGGTGAGCGTATCACTGAAAAAGGTGTTGGAAATGGTATTTCTATTGTACTTGCAGTAAATATCGTATCTCGAATCCCAAGTGATATGACAACTCTTTATGAGAACTTTATTAAGGGAAAAACAATTGCAAAAGGAATGCTTGCAGGACTGATCATTTTTGCAATCATTATGGTAGTAGTTGTATTTGTCCTTATTCTTAATGGAGCAGAGAGGAGAATTCCTGTTCAGTATTCCAAGAAGATGGTTGGTAGGAAGATGATGGGTGGTCAGGCCACCAATATTCCTCTGAAAGTTAACACCGCAGGTGTTATTCCGATCATTTTTGCTTCTTCTATTATGTCCTTCCCTGGTGTTATTGCACAGTTTGCAGGAAAGGCAAATGGAACAGGCATTGGAAGTGAAATTCTGAGAGGTCTCTCTTCAAGTAACTGGTGTAACCCGTCTCAGCCACAGTACAGCTGGGGTCTGTTGGTATATGTAGTACTTTGTGTGTTCTTTGCATATTTCTACACATCCATCACATTTAACCCGCTGGAAGTTGCTGATAACATCAAAAAGCAGGGTGGTTTTATTCCGGGTATCCGTCCAGGAAAACCTACATCAGATTATTTGACTAATATGCTTAATTATATTATATTTATAGGTGCGGTAGGCCTGATTATTGTGGCAGTAATTCCGTTCTTCTTCAATGGCGTATTCGGAGCACATGTTTCTTTCGGTGGTACATCTATCATCATCGTTGTTGGTGTTGTTCTTGAAACCTTGAACCAGATCGAGTCTCAGTTGCTTGTCCGCAATTACAAAGGCTTTCTGAACAGCTAAAACGAAGGCTGTGGTGTGAAAGCATCACAGCCTTTTTGGTTTTTTGCTTCATAAAGAAAAAGGAGGGTATTTTTTATGCGTATTATTATGTTGGGTGCACCGGGAGCAGGAAAAGGAACTCAGGCGAAGAAGATTGCCGAGAAATATGGTATTCCGCATATTTCAACAGGAGACATTTTCCGTGCAAACATCAAAAATGGTACAGAATTAGGTACAAAAGCAAAAACTTATATGGATCAGGGTCTTTTGGTACCAGATGAATTAACCTGTGATCTTGTAGTAGACAGAATTCAGCAGGATGATGCAAAGAACGGATATGTACTGGATGGATTTCCGAGAACCATTCCTCAGGCAGAATGCCTTACAGCAGCGCTTGAGAAACTGGGAAGCAAAATTGATTATGCCATTGATGTTGATGTACCGGATGAAAACATTGTAAACCGTATGTCCGGCAGAAGAGCCTGCCTGAAATGCGGAGCAACTTATCATATCGTGTATGCTGCACCAAAGACAGAAAATGTTTGCGATACTTGTGGAGAAACACTGGTACTTCGTGATGATGACAAGCCGGAAACTGTTTCCAAACGTCTGAAAGTGTATCATGAGCAGACACAGCCGCTGATCGATTACTACACAAAGCAGGGTGTTTTAAAGACTGTAGACGGAACCTGCGCACTGGATGAAGTGTTTAAGGCAATCGTTGAAATCTTGGGAGAATAATGATGTCAGTTTCAATTAAGTCAGAACATGAAATTGAGCTTATGAGACATGCCGGTCATTTACTGGAACAGGTTCATGATGAACTGGCTTCTCACATTAAGCCGGGAATCAGCACAAAAGAACTGGATCGCATCGGTGAGGATATGATCCGTTCCATGGGTTGTATTCCGAACTTTAAAAATTATCAGGGCTTTCCAGCATCATTCTGTATCAGTCTGAATGATGAAGTAGTACATGGGATCCCGTCCAGACACAAAATCATTCAGGAAGGCGATCTTGTCAAGATCGATGCCGGACTGATCTACAAGGGTTACCATTCAGATGCTGCCCGTACTTATGCAGTAGGTGAGGTTTCACCGGAAGCAAGACAGCTCATGGAAGTGACAAAGCAGAGCTTCTTTGAGGGTATAAAATTTGCAAAAGCAGGAAATCATCTGAATGATATTTCCAAGGCAATCGGTGCTTATGCAGCGAAATTCAACTATGGTATCGTTCGTGACCTGGTTGGTCATGGAATCGGAACTCATCTCCATGAAGATCCGCAGATACCGAACTTCCCGCAGAAGCGAAGAGGCATCAAACTGATGCCGGGTATGACACTTGCAATTGAACCAATGATCAATCTGGGACGCGCAGATGTTGCGTGGGAGGATGATGAGTGGACAGTTGTAACAATGGACGGATCTCTTTCTGCACATTATGAAAATACCATTCTGATCACGGATGGAGAACCGGAAATTCTGACTCTTACAAAATGACAGGTGACACAGGAGGTTTATAATGTCAAAAGCAGACGTAATTGAAGTGGAAGGTACTGTATTAGAGAAGCTGCCTAATGCGATGTTCAAAGTTGAACTTGAAAACAAGCATGTAGTGCTGGCACATATCAGCGGAAAGCTGCGTATGAACTTTATCCGTATTCTTCCTGGAGATAAAGTAACAATTGAACTTTCTCCATATGACCTTTCCAAGGGAAGGATTATCTGGAGAGATAAGTAAGACCGTGAGGGGGACAGGCTCAGAGTTACGAAGGCCGCTGTCCCCCTCACACTCCCCCTGTTGGCCACATCCTGTGCAGGGGGAGTTTTTTCGTGTAATAGGAAATTACTCCGTAATGTTCCTATTACATAAAAACGCTCCGCGAGGATGCGACCAGATGCATGAGGAACATGTCTGCTGAAGCAGACTGCATCTGGCGCGCAAAGCGTAACAAGTCCCTCAAAGATTAAGAGATTCAGGGAGTTTGAAGCGGACTTGTCCGCTTTGTTTATTAAGAAATAATAAGAGAAGTTCTGGGTTGTGGTAGCATGAAGGGTGTTGACTATAGGCTGTATTCTGGGTTACTGATATATGCAGGTTGAGCCGGAAGGAAAGGGGAATTTTCATGCGAAGTCCGATGACAACGCTTTGTTATATAGAAAGAAATGATTCGTATCTGATGATGCACCGGATCAAAAAGAAGCATGATGTGAATGCGGGCAAGTGGATCGGTGTCGGGGGACATTTCGAGACGGGAGAGAGTCCGGAGGACTGTCTTCTTCGGGAAGTGAAGGAAGAGACAGGGCTTACACTTCTTTCGTGGAGATTTCGTGGGATCGTTACATTTTCACAGGAAGGTTTCGGGACAGAATATATGTGTCTCTACACTGCGGATGAGTTTGAAGGAGAATTTCATGACTGTGAGGAAGGCATTATGGAGTGGGTTCCGAAATCGCATCTTATGGATCTGAGTCTGTGGGAGGGTGATAAGATTTTTCTGAAGCTTCTTAAAGATGAAGAGCCTTTCTTTTCTCTGAAACTGTCTTATAAGGGAGAGAAGCTGGTGGAAGTGAGGCTGAATGGAAAAGAATTAAAGAAAAACTGAAATAAAAAAATTAAAGAAAATGTAAAATAATACTTGCAATTTGTAATTTCGAATGTTAATATATCATATGTACGCGCTGAGGCGTGTATGAACTGCAGATTCAAGCCTATATTACGGAAAAGGAGGATTTCCAGTGAAAGTAAGATCATCTGTAAAGCCGATCTGCGAAAAATGCAAGATCATCAAAAGAAAAGGATCTATCAGAGTAATCTGTGAAAATCCAAAACACAAACAGCGTCAGGGTTAATCCGACAGTTTGTGAAACGTGCGGCTGCAGTTTGATACACCCGGAAGGGTTGTTCGAACTGTTTTAATATCTTATTAAAGAAGCATGTATTGCCTAATACCGAGAGGCAACAGCGTCCGTGAGGACACAATTTCGGAAAGGTCGTTCTTTCGCCAAAGACGACTGGGTGTTTTACCGAGGCACCCCAATTAGGAAACTAGAAAATCAGAAAGGTTTTGAAGAAGTGCCCCATTTCACCTTGCGAGACTGCAAGTGGTACCGTTCAGAATACTTTCAAAAAGAAAATGGAGGAAACAGTACATGGCTCGTATAGCTGGTGTAGACTTACCAAGAGAAAAACGTATCGAAATCGGCCTTACCTATATCTATGGTATTGGTAGAGCAAGCGCAGATAAAATCCTTGCTCAGGCAGGTGTAAATCCTGACATTCGTGTCAGAGACCTGACAGACGATGATGTAAAGAAAATCAGTGCTGTCATTGATGAGACAATGATGGTAGAAGGTGATCTTCGTCGTGAAATCGCTCTGAATATTAAGAGACTGCAGGAAATCGGATGCTACAGAGGTATCCGTCATCGTAAAGGACTTCCGGTTCGTGGCCAGAAGACCAAAACAAACGCAAGAACACGCAAAGGTCCTAAGAGAACCGTTGCTAATAAGAAAAAATAAAAAGTAGAACACTTAGCGAAAGCAAGCTGATAATCGCAGCTTGAGGCTGGTGTGAACTTTGTTCGAAGAAACTTAATGAAGCCGGGTGATAACGAAGGCTGAATTGAGTGAATCGAACTTCCTTAGACAAGAAGCTTATTAATTTATAATCAAAGGAAAGTGTAGGTTAGTTTTAAAATGGCAAAAGCAACCAGAAAAGCGACTACAAAACGTCGTGTAAAGAAAAACGTTGAACACGGACAGGCACATATCCAGTCTTCTTTTAACAATACAATTGTTACTCTGACAGACAACGAAGGAAACGCTCTTTCATGGGCAAGTGCTGGTGGTCTTGGATTTAGAGGTTCAAGGAAATCTACTCCTTATGCAGCACAGATGGCAGCAGAGACTGCAACAAAAGCTGCTTTAATTCATGGTTTAAAAACTGTTGATGTTATGGTTAAAGGACCAGGTTCCGGACGTGAAGCTGCAATCCGTGCCCTTCAGGCATGTGGTCTTGAAGTAACAAGTATCCGTGACGTAACACCGGTTCCGCATAACGGATGCCGTCCACCAAAACGCAGAAGAGTCTAATTTAGGAGGTAGCTTGAAATGGCAGTAAATAGAGTTCCTGTTCTGAAAAGATGCAGATCCCTCGGCCTGGATCCGATTTACTTAGGAATTGATAAAAAATCTACAAGACAGTTAAAACGTGCAAACAGAAAAATGTCTGAGTACGGTTTACAGTTAAGAGAAAAACAGAAAGCAAAATTCATCTACGGAGTTCTGGAAAAACCTTTCCACAACTACTACAACAAAGCTGACAGAATGCCGGGACAGACTGGTGAAAACCTTATGGTTCTTCTTGAAAGCAGACTTGACAACGTTGTATTCCGTATGGGTCTTGCAAGAACAAGACGTGAAGCACGTCAGATCGTTGATCACAAGCATGTACTTGTAAACGGCAAATGTGTTAACATTCCGTCTTACCTTGTAAAAGCTGGTGATACAATTGAAATCAAAGAAAAATGCAAAGGTTCTGAAAGATACAAAGGTATTCTGGAAGTAACAGGCGGAAGACTTGTTCCGGAATGGCTTGATGTAAATCAGGAAGCTTTAAGCGGAACTGTAAAAGAACTTCCAAGAAGAGAAGCAATTGATGTTCCGGTAAACGAGATGCTTATCGTCGAGTTGTACTCCAAATAATGCATACTAGCTCGTTAAATACCCTCAAATGTTGACAAACCCAGAAGGAGGGACTTATAGTGTTTGATTTTAATAAACCAAAAATCGAAATTACGGAAATATCCGAAGATAAAAAATTTGGCAGATTCGTAGTAGAGCCGCTCGAAAGAGGTTACGGTACTACACTTGGTAATTCTCTCAGAAGAATTATGCTGTCATCCCTCCCGGGAGCAGCAGTTAGCCAAGTTAAGATTGATGGCGTTCTTCATGAATTCAGCTCTATTCCGGGCGTAAAAGAAGACGTTTCTGAGATCATTATGAATCTTAAGAGCCTGGCCATCAAAAATAATAGCGCTGACAATGAACCGAAGACTGCATACATTGAGTGTGAAGGCAAGGGCGTTGTAACTGCTGCTGATATTCAGGCAGATCAGGATATCGAAATCATGAATCCGGATCAGGTCATTGCAACCCTCAACGGTGGCAAAGACTGCAGACTGGCTATGGAACTTACAATTACACGTGGACGTGGCTATGTAAGTGCTGACAAAGGCAAATCTGAAGATATGCCAATCGGTGTGCTCGCAGTTGATGCTATCTATACACCGGTTGACAGAGTCAATATGGTTGTAGAGAACACCCGTGTTGGTCAGGTAACTGATTTCGATAAACTTACACTGGATGTATATACCAATGGAACATTGGATCCGGATGAGGCTGTCAGCCTTGCTGCAAAAGTTCTGAGCGAACACCTCAGTCTTTTCATTGATCTTTCCGAAAACGCTAAGACCGCAGAAGTCATGATCGAAAAAGAAGACAATGAAAAAGAAAAAGTTCTCGAAATGAGCATTGATGAACTTGAACTTTCCGTTCGTTCTTACAACTGCCTGAAGAGAGCCGGTATCAATACTGTTGAAGAACTGTGCAACAAAACTTCTGATGATATGATGAAGGTTCGTAACCTTGGTCGTAAGTCACTGGAAGAAGTACTTGCAAAACTGAAAGAACTGGGATTACAGCTTCAGCCAACTGAAGAATAATCCACCGTTAGATTAATAGTAGCGGGGATGCCTAAGCATCAGGACAGTAAGACCGAACAAGCATGTTCTGATGTCCCGCAGATGGAGGAAAATAAAATGGCAAAATATAGAAAATTAAGCAGAACATCTGATCAGAGAAAAGCTCTGTTAAGAAACCAGGTGACAAATCTTCTGTATCACGGAAAAATTGTTACTACTGAAGCAAAAGCAAAAGAAATTCGCAAGATCGCCGAAAGTCTTATCGCTATGGCAGTACGTGAAAAAGACAACTTTGAGACAGTTACTGTAACTGCAAAAGTTGCACGTAAAGATGCTGATGGTAAGAGAGTGAAAGAAGTTGTAGACGGCAAGAAAGTTACCGTATACGATGAAGTTCAGAAGGAAATCACTAAAGATGCTCCGTCCAGACTGCACGCTCGTCGTCAGATGGCTAAAGTTTTCTACTCTGTTAAAGAAGTACCTGCAAAAGGTGCCGGCAGAAAGAAAAATACCAAAGATGTCGACATGACAAAGAAAATGTTCGAAGAAATCGCACCGAAATATGCTGGCCGTAACGGTGGTTACACAAGAATCGTTAAGATCGGACCGCGTAAAGGTGATGCAGCAATGGAAGTACTTATTGAATTAGTATAATCTTTGCGATGATTAAAAGGGATGTCTCTGCGGAGGCATCCCTTTTTTGCATCAAAAAGCTGCCTTTTTTTTGTAACTTTATCCTTAAGGTTGATAATTTCTGCATTTTAGCGTACAATCAGTTACAAAACAGTATGAAGAAAATAAAGGGTTAATTAAGATGAAGATAAGAAAGCTACTCGCAATCTGGGCAGCGAAAGCTGCAGGTGCAGGTTGCAAAATGATGGGACGTCAGGGTGTGACATGGGCAGGTAAGATTGCATTGAAGATATATCCGCAGATCCTTACGGAGTTGTCAGAAGAAGTCAGAAAGGGTATATTCGTAGTCTGTGGAACGAATGGTAAGACAACGACAAACAATATGCTCTGTGCAGCTCTGGAAGCAGAGGGACAGAAGGTGGTCTGCAATCATACAGGTTCCAATATGCTGAACGGTGTTGTTGCAGCGTTTGCACTTGGCGCAGGATTAAACGGTCATATTGATGCAGATTATGCCTGTATCGAGGTAGATGAAGCATCCACCAGGCATATTTTTCCGCGTATGAAACCGAATTACATGGTGATGACCAATCTTTTCCGTGATCAGCTTGACCGTTACGGTGAGATCGACATTACGATGAATATTCTGGAAGAGATGATCCGTACCGTCCCTGATATGAAACTGATCGTAAACGGTGATGATGCATTGTCAGCATATATGGCAATGGACAGTGGCAACCCATGCGTTTATTATGGAATCAGCCGTCCGGTCATGAAAAATGAGACAAATGAGATCCGTGAAGGACGTTTTTGCAAGAAATGCGGAGAGCGTCTGCAGTACAGCTTTTATCATTACAGCCAACTTGGAGATTATCAGTGTCCGAAATGCGGCTTTAAACGACCGGTTCCGGATTATGATGCAGAAGATGTAAAAGTCAGCGATCAGCTCAGTTTCTCTGTAGAGGGAAATCGAATTGTTGCAAATTATCGTGGATTCTATAATGTATATAATATTCTGGCAGCTTATGCAGGCATCCGCACCGCAGGTTTTAAATCAGAACATTTTATGGATATGCTCAAAAACTTTAATCCGGAGAACGGCAGAATGGAGCAGTTCCGCATCAAAGGTGCAGGAGTGACTCTGAATCTTGCGAAGAATCCGGCTGGTTTTAACCAGAATATTTCTGCTGTTATGCAGGATACCAATCCGAAAGACGTGATCATTGCAATCAACGACAATGCACAGGACGGCATCGATATTTCCTGGCTCTGGGATGTGGATTTTGACCGCCTCGGAGAAGAAAGTATTCGTTCGATCACCGTCAGCGGTATCCGCTGTCAGGATATGCGCCTGCGATTGAAATATGTGGATATTCCATCTATTCTGGAATCTGATGTAGAGAAGGCAATCCGTGACCGGGTAGCAGACGGAACTGGAAACTTATATGTTCTGGTAAACTATACGGCACTTTTCAGCACAAGAAATATACTTAAGAAGCTGGAGGGAGAACACTGATGAAATTAACAATAGGACATTTATACCCGGAGCTTCTTAATCTTTATGGTGACAGAGGCAACATCCAGTGCCTGATGAAGAGATGCCAGTGGCGCGGCATTGAAGCTGAGACGATCGCATTTGAGATGGGCGATACCATTGATTTTTCCAAACTGGATATCGTGCTTCTGGGCGGTGGTTCAGACAGAGAGCAAATGATCGTCTGTGAGAAATTAAAAGAAATCCAGAAGGATTTTAAGGCATATGTGGAGGATAACGGCGTTGTTATTGCGATATGCGGTGGATATCAGCTGCTTGGAAGTTACTACAAGACAGATCAGGGTATGATCGATGGCCTGAGTCTGGTAGATATGTATACAGAACAGGAAGAAGGCCGTCTGATCAGCAACATTGTCCTGAAGAGCGATCTTTTTGAAATGCCGGTAGTGGGATTCGAGAATCACGGCGGAAGGACCTGCATTAAAGACAACAAGCCGCTGGGCAAAGTCCTGTATGGAAAGGGAAATGATGGCAGAACCGGATATGAAGGTGTTGTTTATAAAAATGTAATAGGCACTTACCTTCACGGACCGTTACTGCCGAAGAACCCACAGCTTGCGGACTGGCTGATCCTGAAAGCCCTTCAGCGCAAATATGGAGATCAGACGACACTTACAGGGCTTGATGACCGTCAGGAAAAAGAAGCAAACGATTATATCTTTCATCGATTTATACAAAACAGATAAGGGGATACAAATGGCAAAATCACACAATCAGAAAGCAAAAATACTGATCCTTGAACATCTTCTGGCAGGCACATCCCGGGATCAGATCGTGACGATGCAGGAGATTCTTGACAGACTTGCAGAGTATGACATTACAGCAGAACGAAAAAGTATTTACGATGATCTGGAGGCCCTGCGAGAGTTTGGGCTGGATATAGAGTTCAAAAGAGGCAGACCGGGCGGATATTATCTGAAAAATGGAAATGTTCCGCCACTTCAGGAAAAGCCGGCAGCAGATAAAACGACGAAAGCTGCCCATTCAAAAGCTTCTGGCGAAACAGAGACCGGTTTTATGAGCTTTTGTAAATCTGAAATTCAGGAAGCAGAGAAGCCAATGAAATTAGTGTGCCGGAAATCAAAAGAAAAAGAGATGCGGGCATTCTTTGGAACAGTGGCAGAATACAAAGCAAAAGAAAATGATGAAATTCAGATTACTGCACCGCAGATCAGCGGTCCGCAGTTTTTTGGCTGGCTGACGGCAATGGGGAAAGATGTACATATCCTGAAACCCAAAAAGACGGCAGCAGCATACCGTGACTATCTCAAGACTCTTGCAAAAGAGTACAAAGGTGTATAAAGGACAGAAAGGAAATCAGCATGAAAAAAAGAGCAGTTTGTATCATACTCGGAGTATTGCTGACCGGAACCATGTTCACCGGTTGTGGCAAAAACAAGGCAACAGAGGCAGCCAGTGAAAGTGCGCAGACCGAAAAAGAAGGTGCAGGAGAAGACGTAGAGACTGATACTGAAACAGAAAAAAAATCCGATCAAGATTCCTCAGACAAAGCAACTTCCTCTGATAAAGATTCTTCAGTCAAAGAGGAGACTGCCACAGATACATCGGTGCCGACAGAGGCGGAAGGACAGGAGGAAGAAACAGACGCATCAGACGCTGAGAAAATTGCGATTCTGCTTCCGAATGAAGATGAATGGACCAGAGATGCCAAAGAACTCGAGGCGAAGTTTACGGATGATGGTTATGCGCCGGTAATCATGTATGCACAGGATGACGCAGATGAGCAGGCATCTCAGGTCAGTGACATGACAGAGGAAGGCGTATCTGCAATGGTGATCGCACCGGTAGATCCATATGGCTTAAGTGAGGAACTTAAAGCTGCAAAAGAGGCTGAAATTCCAGTAATTGCATATGATGATCTGATTATGAATACGGATGGAGTAAAATATTATGTGACTTTTGGCGGACGTCAGATCGGACAGCTGATCGGACAGGAAATCATTGATAAGGAAGAACTGGAGAAACTTCAGGAGGCAAAAGAATCAAAGACAATCGAGTTTCTTATGGGCTCTCTGGATGATACACAGGCACTGTTTTTCTATAATGGACTGATGGAAAAACTGCAGCCGTATCTGGATGACGGTACACTGGTATGCAAATCCGGACAGATTACATTTGAAGAGACCGGTATCTTAAGATGGAGCATGGACAAGGCACAGTCACGTGCAGAAGATATTCTGGAGGAAGCTTATCAGGACGGAGAGGCACCGGATATCATCTGTACAGGCTTTGACGGTGCGGCAGAAGGAGCGGTGAATGCACTTCAGAATAACGGACTGACACCGGGAGAAAACTGGCCGATGATTACAGGAGTCGGATGTGATGCGGATGCAGTAAGGGACATCGCAGAGAGTGAAATTGCATGCAGCGTCTTTATGGATCGCAGAGTACTGGCAGATCAGGCAGAAGATATGGTAAATGTATATCTGCATGGAGAAGACGATCCGGAAGTTAATGATTATGAACAGTATGACAATGGTACAAAGATCATTGCTTCTTATCTGTGCGAACCACAGCTTATCAATATAGATAATTACGAGATTCTGATCGATAGCGGATATTATACAGAAGATGAGGTAAAACCGGAAACTACACCGACACCAGAGCCGACTGTGACACCGGAGATTACTGAGGAACCGGATGTTACTGCTACGCCAGAGGTAACAGAAAGCCCGGAAGCAACCATAACTCCGGAGGTTACCGAAGAATCTGAGGAGACTGCAACTCCAACACCGACGGAAAAGGTGACACCAACTCCAAAGGAACGCATAACTTTAAAACGTTCCACAAAGAATAAATAATTGAATTATATAAAAGACAAACAAAAAAGGAACCTCTGTCAGCTAGCAGGGGTTCCTTTTACGTAGTTAAGATTAGTCACGGAAAGTTAAGGAGTCATCTGTCATGGAATCTACGATTGCGAGGGATTCCAGACGTACACCCATGTCACGGATTTTCTGCCCGCCGTTCTGGAAACCTTTCTCAATGACAATGCCGGCACCTTCAAGAGTTGCACCGGATTCTTTAACAATATCGATGAGTCCGAGTAATGCACATCCGTTTGCAAGGAAGTCATCGATCAAAAGTACATGGTCTTCCGGTCCGAGGAACTTCTTGGAAAGGATAACGTCATAAACTTTTTTATGTGTGAAAGATTCCACTTTGGAACAGTACATTTCACCATCAAGATTCAGGCTCTGGGCTTTTTTTGCAAAAATGACAGGTACATCAAAATATTGTGCGGTAATACAGGCAATACCGATGCCGGATGCCTCAATAGTGAGGATTTTAGTAATCGGACAATCTGCGAAACGTCTTTTAAACTCTTTGCCGATCTCGTTGATGAGAGTAATATCCATCTGATGATTCAAAAAACTGTCTACCTTCAAAATATTTCCTGGTTTTACGATTCCATCTTTCAGTATACGGTCCTTTAAAAGCTGCATGATTTCTCTCCTTTGATTTCTAAGCGTTTTCATAAAATTATAATAATGATACTCTATTCTTCGAAGAAGTTCAATTCTTTTCGACAAAATTTTTAAAAAGGAGCCTGCGTTGGTTACTGTTCACAGGTAGTATTCCGCGAGGTGTTTTGCCATGAACAATGGCAAAATCCCGAGACATACGGGGCAAAATCCCATCACCGCAGGTGATTTGGAATGGATTTTGACCAAGTTGCTGTGAACGGAGTGAACAGTAACCTGCGTTGCAAAAGTCAGAGAGGTCTGCTACAATGAGGTTAATTTCAGAAAATAGCAGACATCAGGAGGTAATAAAATGGATGAACAGAAATATACAGTAAATGCAATGGGCGAGCAGTGCCCGATTCCGGTTGTAAAGACAAAAAAGGTTCTGGACAGTGTGCAGGGAGATGCAGAGATTACAGTTCTTGTAGATAATGAAACTGCAGTTCAGAATCTTACAAGAATGGGTAAAAATGCCGGAGCGGAGGTTCTTGCAGAGAAAACAAGTGACAGAGAATTTCATGTGACCCTTCGTGTAAAAGACAGAAAGCCTTCAGTCGAGACAACGGAAGAAATAAATTGCATTCCGGATGTAAAGGGTGATTTTGTGATCGCTGTGGATACCGCGACTATGGGAAGAGGCAATGATGAACTCGGTCAGGTCCTGATGAAAGGATTCCTTTTTGCAGTGACACAGCTTGATGAGCTTCCGAAAACCATGCTGTTTTATAATGGCGGTGCGACGCTTACGACAGAAGACTCCGATTCGCTCGATGATTTAAAGAGTCTGGAGGCACAGGGCGTGACGATCAAGACCTGCGGCACCTGTCTTAATTATTACGGACTGACTGAGAAACTCAAAGTAGGCGAAGTGACCAATATGTATGATATCGTAGAAACGATGGCGAAAGCATCCAAAGTCGTAAAACCATGATAAAGAAAGTACCGAGATATCTTCTGACCTTTTTTAATACGAGTGGTGCAATCGCGGTGGAGCGTTTCTGCAAAGAACATGAGATTCCCGGAAGACTGATTCCGGTACCACGCGAGATCTCGGCAAGCTGCGGCCTTTCCTGGGCGGTTTTGCAGGAAGAAAAGGACTGCCTTGCATTGGTGGAACATGAATTTGCAGAAGAAATCGAAGGAAAGTGGATGCTGGATGTCTGAAATCCGGAAAGAGTGGAAAACTATGAAAGAATATGAAGTGATCTGGGAGATTTTTAATAAGTGTCCCAGAAATCAGATGCGAGATGTGTTTGTCGAAGAGGTAGAGATTGCAGATCCGGAAGAGTATGTCAGACACAAATTTCAGGGAAAAGATGTGAGTTATGACAAGACTGTTCTGCCGGACGGTACGATTGTATTTGATATTGTGACTTCTCAGATAAAACAACGATGCTCCTTTACAGAGATTTAGTATTTATGGTATAATAATATTTACGCAATAAAATACCGGAATGCCTGAAAATCAGGCAAAAGGAGAAAACATGAGTGAGACAAAAGAAACCCATGTACATGTTCGTGAGGACGGGACAGTGATCGAGCATTCTCACGGTCCACATGGTCATCATCACAGCCATGAACAGACGAAAGCAGTTCTGAACAGATTATCCAGAGCAATCGGACATCTGGAGTCTATTAAGCGGATGGTAGAGGACGGCAGGGACTGTTCGGAAGTGCTGATCCAGCTTTCCGCTGTGAAGTCAGCAATCAACAATACCGGCAAGATCATCCTTCAGGATCATATTGAGCATTGTATTGTGGATGCAGTGGAGCATGGTGACAGAGATGCAATCAAAGAACTGGAACGGGCAATCGACAGATTTATGAAATAAAGGAGTAACAATAAAATGGCAAAAGAATGCAGTAACAGCTCATGCAGCAAATCAAGCTGCGAAGGATGTGCAAGCAAAGGCAAGAGCGAGCCACAGAATTTTCTTGCACCGGCAAATATTTTTTCTGATATAAAACATGTGATCGGTGTTGTCAGCGGTAAGGGAGGCGTAGGTAAATCCTTCGTGACAGGTTCCCTTGCAAACGCAATGGCAGCAAAAGGTTATAAAGTAGGTATTCTGGATGCAGACATCACCGGGCCGTCCATCCCGAAGATGTATGGTCTTACAGGTGCGGCTCAGGCGGATGACAACGGTATCTATCCGATGGAGACTGCCAACGGTATTAAGGTAATGTCTATCAACCTGCTTCTTCCTACAGAAGACACTCCGGTCATCTGGAGAGGACCGGTCCTTGCAAACATGGTCAAACAGTTCTGGACCGATGTTGTATGGGACAAGATTGACTATCTCTTTGTAGATATGCCTCCGGGAACAGGTGATGTACCGCTTACAGTATTTCAGTCACTTCCGATCGACGGAATCGTGATCGTAAGTTCCCCACAGGATCTTGTAAAGATGATCGTAAAGAAAGCATACAACATGGCTGAAATGATGAAGATTCCGGTGCTTGGAATTGTTGAGAACTACAGCTATGTAAAATGTCCGGACTGTGGTAAATCAATCAAGATCTTTGGTGAAAGTCACATCGATGAGATTGCAGCAGAGCTGAAGGTACCGGTTGTAGGCAAGATGCCGATCGATATGGATTATGCTTCCAGGGCTGACAGCGGAGCATTTGATCAGATCAACAACGAATATATCGCGAAGGCAGTCGAAGTAATGCCAGAGTAAATAAATGCCCGACAGAGGCGGAGAAAATCTGAATTTCAGATAAACTCCGTCGGCTGCCGGGCCTTTTACATTATAAAAAATTATTCTGCAATCATCCGGAAGTTACAATATTTCAAGAAATCTTTCCGCTGCCTGTGAAAGCGGCTGACCGTCATGGTAGATAAGTACAAGCTGTCTGGGGGAAAGGCCACTGATAAGTGAGATCGGTTTTAGGGAATCATCGGGCGAGAGCATATAATCCGGAATAAAGGCAATGCCGAGTCCGATGCGGGCGAGATCCATCAGAAGGTCGTTGCTGTTGAGTTCGACTTCCGGCAGCAGGTTTAACCCCTGAGAGGCAAACGCCTGATGAAGGTATTCGCTGGTCGTACTCTTGCCGGACAGCATCAGAATCGGATACTCAAGCAGAGTATTCATCTCACGGGGCACGTCATTTAAAGGAAAATATTCAGGATTTCCTACAAAAATATCCTGAAATTCTTTTAAGACACGGATCTGTATATGATTGCCGAGACGTGAATTCGGAAAATTGCAGACGATCAGATCGACCTGGCCTTTTTCCAGAAGTTCCACACAGCCGATCGAAGTGCTGTTGGTAACTTTGATTCGGACATCAGGGAATGCCTGATGAAACTGCTGAAGGTAACTGATCAGATAATAACGGCAGATCGTGTCACTGGCACCGATACGGAGCTGTCCCTTCAGCATATTGTCACCGGAAAGCAGGGATTCTCCCTCGACGAGCATCTGCAAAGCCGGTTTGACATGCTGCAGAAGAAGTTCTCCTTCCGGTGTGAGGAGGACTTTTTTTGTGCTTCGGATAAAAAGTGTGTGATTCAGTTTTTTTTCAAGTGTTTTGATCGACTGGCTCACGGCAGACTGAGAAATAAAAAGTTGACGGGATGCCTCCGAAAAACTTAAAGAAGTGGCAACATAATAAAAAACTTTGTAGAGTTCAAGATTGATGTCCATAGGAACCTCCTGATTGATAAGATTGAGTAATAAAAAATATAAGATATATTAATTTTACTAATGATATTTGTTATGATACTATATATTTTGAAGCAGCACAAGTGTGTCTGCGTCACAAATAATATATAACTATAAGACAAACACATATCTGAAAGGAGTTTCTTACTTATGAGTAACGTAAGACGCGTTTATGTAGAAAAGAAACCAGCCTATGCAGTACAGGCAAAAGAATTAAAACACGAGATCAGCAGTTATCTCGGAATCAAATCCGTATCAAATGTCAGAGTGCTGATTCGCTATGACGTAGAAAATATTTCAGATGAAGTTTTTGAAAAAGCATGCAGAACCGTGTTTGCAGAGCCGCCGGTAGATGATCTTTATCTTGAGAAATTCGAGGCATCCGAAGAAGCAAAGATTTTTTCTGTAGAATATCTTCCGGGCCAGTTTGATCAGAGAGCTGACTCTGCAGTCCAGTGTGTACAGTTCCTGGAAGGGGATGCACAGCCGATCATCCGCTCTGCAACTACTTATGTAATAGAAGGACATATAACAGCCGAAGAATTTGATGCCATCAAACATCACTGCATCAACCCGGTAGATTCCCGTGAGACAGGCCTCGAGAAACCAGAGACACTGGTTACTGTATTCCCGGAGCCGGAAGATGTCAAGATCTTTGACGGATTTAAAGATATGCCGGAAGAAGAACTCAAAGCACTGTATGATTCTCTGAATCTTGCAATGACTTTCAAGGATTTCCAGCACATCCAGAATTACTTTAAAAACGAAGAAAAACGTGATCCGTCTATGACAGAGATCCGTGTACTTGATACATACTGGTCCGATCACTGCCGCCATACCACATTCTCCACAGAGCTTACCGATGTGAAGTTTGATGAGGGCGACTACAAAGAACCAATCGTAAAGACTTATGAAAAATATCTTGCAGACAGAGAAGTCCTTTACAAAGATCGTGATGACAAATTTGTCTGCCTGATGGATCTTGCCCTGATGGCAATGAAAAAACTGAAATCTGAAGGGAAACTTGCAGATCAGGAAGAATCTGATGAGATCAATGCCTGCAGTATCGTTGTTCCGGTTGATGTGGACGGCAAAGAAGAAGAGTGGCTGATCAACTTCAAGAATGAGACACACAACCATCCGACCGAGATCGAACCATTCGGTGGTGCGGCAACCTGCCTTGGTGGTGCTATTCGTGACCCGCTTTCCGGACGTACTTATGTATATCAGGCAATGCGTGTGACCGGTGCAGCTGATCCGACAGTATCCGTAAAAGAAACTCTTAAAGGAAAACTTCCGCAGAAAAAACTGGTCAGAGGTGCAGCTCATGGCTACAGCTCTTATGGTAACCAGATCGGTCTTGCTACCGGTTATGTAAAAGAAGTCTATCATCCGGATTATGTTGCAAAACGTATGGAGATCGGTGCTGTTATGGGTGCAGCTCCGAGACGTGCTGTTATCCGTGAAAATTCCGATCCGGGAGATATTATTATCCTGCTCGGCGGACGTACAGGCCGTGATGGTATTGGTGGTGCAACCGGTTCCTCAAAAGTACATACAGAGGCATCTATCGAAGTCTGCGGTGCAGAAGTACAGAAAGGTAATGCACCGACAGAACGTAAGATCCAGCGTATGTTCAGACGTGAAGAAGTCAGTCATATCATTAAGAAATGTAACGACTTTGGTGCCGGCGGTGTATCCGTTGCCATCGGAGAACTGGCAGCAGGTCTTCGTGTAGATCTTGATAAAGTTCCGAAAAAATATGCCGGTCTTGATGGTACAGAGATTGCAATCTCTGAATCTCAGGAACGTATGGCAGTTGTCGTAGATCCAAAAGATGTTGACAAATTCCTTGGCTTTGCAAACGAAGAAAACCTCGAAGCAATCCCGGTTGCAGTCGTTACCGAGGAGCCACGCCTTGTTCTTACATGGAGAGGCAAAGAAATCGTAAATATTTCCCGTGCATTCCTTGACACTAATGGAGCACATCAGGAAACAACAGTAGAGGTTGAGATTCCGAACAAGGAAGGAAACCTCTTCGAAGAAAGACCAGACGTTGCCAATGTTAAGGCAAAATGGCTGGAGACACTTGCTGACCTCAATGTATGCTCCCAGAAAGGTCTTGTCGAAATGTTCGACGGTTCTATCGGTGCAGGAAGCGTATTTATGCCATACGGCGGTCAGTATCAGCTTACAGAGACTCAGAGTATGGTTGCTAAAGTTCCGGTACAGAACGGAAAGACTGATACAGTTACCATGATGAGCTACGGCTTTGACCCATATCTCTCATCCTGGAGTCCATATCACGGAGCTGCTTATGCAGTAACAGAATCTGTAGCAAGAATCGTGGCTACAGGTGGTGATTACAAGAAGATCCGCTTCACATTCCAGGAATACTTCCGTCGTATGACCGAAGATCCAAAGAGATGGAGTCAGCCATTCTCTGCACTCCTTGGTGCTTATGCGGCACAGATGGGATTTGGCCTTCCGTCCATCGGTGGTAAAGACAGTATGTCCGGTACCTTTAATGAGATTGATGTACCTCCGACACTTGTTTCCTTTGCAGTTGATGTAGCTAAGATCCAGGATGTGATCACTCCTGAACTCAAAAAAGCAGGAAACAAACTTGTATGGCTCCGTGCACCGCGTGATCAGTATGATCTGCCGGATTACGCAGGAATCATGGATCAGTACGAAAAACTCCATAACGATATCCAGAACGGCAAAGTTGTTTCTGCCTATGCACTGGATCGCCACGGTATTGCAGCAGCTGTTTCCAAGATGGCATTTGGTAACGCATTTGGTGTAAAGATCGAGCATAATCTGGATCCGAGAGATTTCTTTGCTCCGGGATTTGGTGACATTATCATGGAAGTTCCGGCAGACAAAGTTGGAGAACTTTCCATTACCTATACACTGATCGGTGAAGTTACCGAGGATGGCAAATTCTCCTACGGAGATACCGTGATCACTGAGGCAGAAGCTGTAGAAGCATGGAAAGGAACTCTGGAAAGAGTCTTCAAGACAGTTTCCGGTGAAGAAAATGAAAAACCGGCAAAAGATGAGCTGTACCATGCAGAAAACATTTATGTATGCAAACACAAAGTTGCAAAACCGCGTGTATTTATTCCGGTATTCCCAGGAACTAACTGCGAATACGACAGCACACGTGCATTTGAGAGAGCCGGCGCAGAAGTGGATGTCAAAGTATTCAAGAACCTGACAGCAGAAGATATCCATGATTCTGTAGAACTCTTTGAGAAAGCAATTGATCAGGCACAGATCATTATGTTCCCAGGAGGATTCTCCGCAGGTGATGAACCGGATGGTTCTGCAAAATTCTTTGCAACTGCATTCCAGAATGCAAAGATCAAAGAAGCCGTTATGAAACTGATTAATGAGAGAGACGGCCTTGCACTTGGTATCTGTAATGGTTTCCAGGCACTCATCAAACTTGGCCTTGTACCGTATGGTGAGATCTGCGGACAGAAAGAGGATTCTCCGACACTGACCTTCAACACCATCGGACGTCATATCTCAAAGATGGTTTACACCAAGGTTGTAAGCAACAAGTCTCCATGGCTTCAGAAAGCACAGCTCGGCGGTGTATACTGTAACCCGGCATCCCACGGAGAGGGACGTTTTGTTGCCAACGATGAATGGCTTGCAAAACTCTTTGCCAACGGACAGGTTGCAACTCAGTATGTAACTCCGAATGGAAACTTAAGTGCAGACGAAGAATGGAATGTCAATGGTTCCTACATGAACATCGAAGGTATCACAAGTCCTGACGGACGTATCCTCGGTAAGATGGCACACAGCGAGCGTCGTGGCGATGGAGTGGCTGTCAATATTTATGGAGAGCAGGATATTAAGATCTTTGAATCCGGTGTAGAGTACTTTAAATAATCGCAGGTGAGCTATAGTCAGATTATGTAATATTGGTCTGACCAAAAAGTGAAATCACCCATTGACAAATGGAAAGCATGTGGATATAATGGGTAACAGAATAAAGAAACACGTTGAAGAGAAGAGTAAACTGTGGAATGTTCCAGAGAGAGATACGCATGCTGAGAGTATTTTAACAGGAAGCAGTCGAAGACCATCTCCGAGTGACCCTAATACGGTCCGGTGATTCCGTTATCATCTTATAAGAGTGGCTGGATCTGCCTTATGACAGACGCAGCAAGCAGGGTGGAACCGCGAGTAGATTATTCGTCCCTTACAGTACATAAAGTGTATTGTAAGGGACTTTTTTGTGTAATAGAAAATTACTCCGTAATGTTCCTATTACACAAAAACGTTGATAAAATAAAGAAATCCATTCGTCCCTGTGGAAAAACTTACAAATTTATTCAAACACAAAAGGAGTTCAAAACTATGATCATCACATTAAAAGACGGATCAAAAAAAGAGTATTCAGAAGCAAAATCCGTAATCGACATTGCTTATGACATCAGCGAAGGTCTTGCACGTGCTGCATGTGCCGGAGAAGTAAACGGAGAAGTTGTAGATCTTCGTACAGTACTTGACAGTGACTGTGAACTGAACATTCTCACAGCAAAAGATGAAAAAGGGCTTGCTGTTCTTCGTCACACAGCATCTCATGTACTTGCGCAGGCTGTACAGAACTTATATCCGGAAGCAAAGGTTGCTATCGGACCGTCTATTGATACAGGATTTTATTATGACTTTGCTCACGAACCATTCTCTCGTGAAGACCTTGATGCAATCGAAAAAGAAATGAAGAAGATCATCAAGAAAGGTGCAAAGATCGAGCGCTTTACAAAATCCAGAGAAGATGCGATTGCATATTTCAAAGAGAAAAACGAACCTTATAAAGTAGAACTGATCGAAGATCTTCCGGAAGGAGAAGAAATTTCCTTCTATTCACAGGGAGACTGGACAGATCTCTGTGCCGGACCACACCTGATGAGTGTAAAAGGTGTAAAAGCATTTAAACTTCTTTCTTCTTCCAGTGCTTACTGGAGAGGCAGCGAAAAGAATGCAATGCTGACTCGTATTTACGGAACAGCATATGCTACAAAAGATGAACTGAAAGAACATCTGGAGCAGATGGAAGAAGCCAAGAAACGTGACCATAACAAACTTGGCCGTGAGATGAAAATCTTTACAACTGTAGATGTTATCGGACAGGGCCTTCCTCTGATCATGCCAAACGGTGTTATCATGATGCAGGAACTGCAGAGATGGATCGAAGATGAAGAGACAAAACGTGGTTATGTAAGAACAAAGACACCTCTTATGGCAAAAAGTGATCTGTACAAGATTTCCGGACACTGGGATCATTACAAAGACGGCATGTTTGTTCTGGGTGATGAAGAGACAGACAAAGAGGTATTTGCACTTCGTCCTATGACATGTCCGTTCCAGTATTATGTATACAAAGCAGAACAGCACAGTTACCGTGACCTGCCGCTGCGTTACGGTGAGACATCCACACTGTTCCGTAATGAGGATTCCGGTGAGATGCATGGTCTGACACGAGTTCGTCAGTTTACTATTTCCGAAGGACATTTGATTGTAAGACCTGACCAGATGGTCAAAGAATTCAAAGACTGTATTGCACTTGCACAGTACTGTCTGCAGGTTCTGGGTGTCGAAGAAGATGTAACGTATCATCTTTCCAAATGGGATCCGAACAACAGAGAAAAATATATCGGTGAGCCGGAAGTATGGGAAGAGACAGAACGACATATCCGTCAGATGCTCGAAGAACTGAACATCCCGTTTACAGAGGATGTCGGAGAAGCTGCATTCTACGGACCGAAAGTTGATATCAACGCAAAGAACGTATACGGAAAAGAAGATACTATGATTACAATTCAGTGGGATGCACTTCTTGCTGAACAGTTTGATATGTATTATATCGATGAAAACGGGGATAAGAAACGTCCGTGCATCATTCACCGTACGTCTATGGGATGCTATGAGAGAACTCTGGCATGGCTGATCGAAAAATATGCAGGTATGTTCCCGACATGGCTCTGCCCGGAACAGGTACGTGTGATTCCAATCTCCGAAAAGTTCAATGCTTATGCTGACAAGGTAGAAGCACAGATGAAAGAAGAAGGAATCCGCTGCTCTGTTGACAGACGTTCCGAAAAAATGGGTTACAAGATCCGTGAAGCACGTCTTGAGAGAGTACCGTACATGTTGGTTGTTGGTGCAAAAGAAGAGGAAGAGGGCAAAGTTTCCGTAAGAAGCCGTTACCTCGGTGATGAAGGAATGAAAGACCTCGGAGATTTCATGAGCGCGATCAAAGAAGAAATCAAAAACAAAACGATTCGTAAGATCGAGGTACAGGAAGAGAATAAATAATCTGTCGAACGGACACGAGAAATTCTTGCCATACGACACGCGGTTTTGACAAAATCCGCACCCCCTGTCACCTATAATGAGTTCACTTACCAAAGTGAAGGATTTATAGGCTGCAGGGGGCTTTTTTTATGTATCAGAATGTATACATAGATGCTGTATTTGCGGCAAACTTTCTGATGGATTATATTCTTCTGCGACTGACCGGATTTTTTATAAGAGAAGGCAGGAACAGATGCCGTTGTCTTATGGCAGCGGCAGGCGGAGCGCTTTTTTCAAGTATCAGTCTCTGTATACCGGCAGAACAGATTCCACGAATGTGGGGCATTGTAGAGATTTTCTGTGCGGCAGGAATGCTGATACTTGCATACAGGATCCGGTCCTGGAAAAGACTTGCAATGGCGGTTCTGATATTTTATGTGCTTGCATTCTTGAGCGGTGGGATCTGGACGGAAGTGATGGGAAATATCCGAACGACCGGAGTGATTTTTGTATTGTGTGCGTTTGGAACCTATCTGGGAATCAGTCTTCTGATTCGAATCCTGGACAGCGCAGAACATATACGAAGCGGCTCTTATCCGGTAGTGCTTAAATATCAGGGAAAGGAGATGAGTACAGAAGGATTTCTTGATACAGGAAATCATCTCCTGGATCCGATAAGTGGAACACCGGTGTCTGTCGCATCGTGGAAATGTATGAAGATACTTTTTTCGGAAGATCTGACAGAAAGACTTGCAGGCCTGCAGGAAAAGCCTGAGAAAATAAAAAGTACGGAGATAGCCGGGCTTAAGCCACACTATCTGTCCTGCCGGACCGTGGGACGGGGAGAGCGGCTGCTTCTGGCTGTGACACTGGAGGAACTTTGTATTCAGATCCAAGGGAATACGGTTCATATAAAAGAGCCGGTTGTCGCACTGTCACCGGAACCTTTTGCTTTGGGAAAAGAATACGAAGTATTACTGAATTCCAGATTATTGCATTAGGAGGGGCAGGATATGAGCAGATCGGCAGCAGGGATGGATTATAGTCCGTTTCAGGTTTTTCAGAAATTAGTTCTTTCAAGATCGAGGGGACTGTATTATATCGGAGGGAGTGATGTCTTACCGGCACCACTGGAACCCAAGAGAGAAGCTTACGTGATCAGTAAGCTTAAAACAGAACAGGAACAGGAGGCAAGATCCCTGCTGATCGAGCATAACTTAAGGCTTGTGGTGTACATCGCGAAGAAATTTGACAATACGGGAGTCGGAGTTGAGGATTTGATCTCAATTGGTACGATCGGGCTTATCAAAGCAATCAATACATTTAATCCGGTCAAAAATATTAAACTTGCGACATATGCTTCACGTTGTATAGAAAACGAGATCCTTATGTACCTGCGACGCAACAGTAAGACAAGAATGGAGGTTTCGATTGATGAACCGCTGAATGTAGACTGGGATGGCAATGAACTTCTTCTGTCGGACATTCTTGGAACAGATGAAGATGTGATTTCAAGACGACTGGAGGACGAAGTAGAGATTACGCTGCTTGCAAAAGCAATCAATAAATTAAGTCCGAGGGAACAGACAATCATCCGTCTGCGATTTGGACTGAATAATGCGGAAGGAAAGGAAAAAACGCAGAAAGAGGTTGCGGATCTTCTGGGAATCTCACAGTCATATATTTCGAGGCTGGAAAAGCGGATCATGAAACGCCTGAAAAAAGAAATAGTAAAATACGAGTAAGGTGTTAGGCGAAAAACTCCGTGCATATACATAAAAATAAAAGATGCAGAGGTGTAACTGCATGAAAAAATACAGAATCGAACTGACAATGGCCTGTCTGCTGCTGGTATGTTTTTACCTGTTATCCAGACAGGCCGCTGTTATTTCCGTCAATCAGGCAGAAACGACGAAGGGGGAAGCCGGGCCGCTGATTCTTGTTGATGCGGGACATGGCGGAAGCGATCCGGGAATGATCGGCATGGGAGGACTGGAAGAGAAAGGTATCAATCTTTCAATTTCGCTGTTCCTTCGGGATACACTTGAAAAATCCGGATATTCAGTCATCATGACAAGGGAAGAGGACAAAGGCCTGTATGACAGTGGGGCGGCGAATAAAAAAGTACAGGATATGCAGCGTCGGGTTACAATGATTCAGGAACATGCACCGGTGCTTTCTGTCAGCATTCACCAGAACAGCTATCAGGATTCAGGGGTGCATGGACCGCAGGTGTTTTATTATGAAGGTTCTGTGGAAGGAAAAAAACTTGCAGAGGCAGTCCAGAACA
Organism: Ruminococcus sp. AF17-22AC; assembly: GCF_003460065.1. NCBI lineage: Bacteria > Bacillati > Bacillota > Clostridia > Eubacteriales > Oscillospiraceae > Ruminococcus > Ruminococcus sp. AF17-22AC. The sequence continues at coordinate 147,916 of NZ_QRXT01000005.1, read as the reverse complement.
GTTTGAACCAGAACCTGGAAGTGGACCGCCCGCGAGAAGTGAAGGGAAATACCAGTTATTATCTGTTGAAAAGAAGCAGCGGACCGCTCGTGATTGTGGAATGTGGTTTTTTGACCAATCCGGAGGAAGCACAAAAGCTTCAGACAAAGGAGTATCAGCAAAAAGTTGCCGGTGCAGTCACGGAAGGAATCCGTACATATCTGAATGTGCAGTAAAGAGCAAAACGTGTAGATATTGTGAACTTCTACGAAATAAAGGAAGTTTGTTTGCCATACGAAAATTCCTTTGCTATACTGTTGCTGTATGAATGGAAAGTATTTTATACAGAGATTTACAGAAGAGGTGTATGATGTTAGGTGTTATTTATTTAATCCTGTGTATGCTCATTGGAAAAGAACTGGCAGGACTGCTGCTTTCAAAAAAAATAGGATATAATCAGATCTGGCTTACTCTGGCAGCAGCTTTTGGCACAGGCGTACTTATAATGGGATGGGCAACCTATATGACTGCATGGGCAGCAAGCGAGGCCGGTGCAGTCCATCCGCTGATCTATGCAAATGCAGTTGTCATGGCTGTGGCGGTATTGATAGTGGTGATCCTTTACTGGAAAAGATACCATAAGGCGGGGTCTTTTAAGGGGATTTTGGAAACAGGGATGATTACGGAGCGCAGGCTGTTTCGAAAAGAAGCAGTGTTTTTCGGTGCTTTACTGGTCTTTCTGACCTGGATCATGTTTTATGTCTTTTTTATCAAAGACGGAGTGCTGTACAGTGGTTATACAGTTTACGGGGATTATGCACCGCATACAGCGATGATGCGGTCTTTTTCTATGGGAAACAATTTTCCGACACAGTATCCGCATTTTGGCGGGCAGGATGTAAAGTATCACTTTATGTTCCAGTTTTTTGTGGGAAATCTTGAATTTCTGGGACTGCGTCTGGATTTTGCGTACAATGTGGTAAGTGTTCTGGCACTTCTGGGATTTTTGATTTTTCTGTATCATATGGCGAAGCGACTTGCCGGAAGTTTTGCGGCAGGAGTACTGACAGTGTTTTTCTTCTTTTTCAGAAGTTCTTTAAGTTTTTTTCGCTTTGTTATAGAACATCTGAATGCAGGAGACCTCTGGGAAACACTGAGAGATAATACGACATTTATCGGTTATACGACAAATGAAAACTGGGGTCTCTGGAACTTTAATGTATATCTGAATCAGCGCCATCTGGCATTCGGACTTCTGATCGTTGCAATCGTGCTCTGGTTATTTATGGACTGGCTCGAAGTCGGATGCAGCGCTCCGGAGACTGGTATCCGTTGGATAAAAAAACGCATTTTTACAAAGAAAGCATGGCTATGTGTGCATTCAGAAACTGCACTGCTTGCCGGTATGATTCTGGGTCTTACTTCTTTCTGGAACGGAGCAGCAGTGATCGGCGGTCTTCTGATTCTGATGGGATTTGCTGTATTTTCCGATGGGAAGCTGGATTATCTGATCCTGGCGGTGACAGCAGTGATTTTTTCGGTGCTTCAGACAAAGATCTTTATCTGGGGCGACGCGGTAAGTCCGTCCTTTTACTGGGGATTCCTGTCAGAAAATAAAAGTATTACAGGAGTACTCTGGTATCTTATACAGATGAGCGGAGTCTTTTTTGTGGGAGCTGTGCTGATCGCGTTTTTTCTGAGAGAACGCAGGCAGAGGGCTGCACTGGTAAGTTTTTTCTTTCCACTGATCTTTGCATTCTGTATGTCACTGACTCCGGACATTGCAGTAAACCACAAATACATTATGATCGCGTATGCGTTCCTTGCAATTTTCTGGAGTCTTGCAGTTCTTAATTTGTTTAAAAGACAACTTTGTTGCAAGATCGTGGCGGTACTTCTTGCCGTTTCGCTGAGCATTACGGGAATTTATGATTTTATAGTTATTTTAAAAGATAATGATTCCGGGCATCGTGTGACTGTGAATCAGAAGAGTGAACTGACGGGGTGGCTTGCAGAGCATCTGACTCATAATGATTTGATCCTGACACCGGAGTACAGCATCAATGAAGTGACGATGTCCGGTGTGATGATGTATATGGGCTGGCCGTATTATGCGTGGTCTGCAGGGTATGATACATATGACCGTGCGGCGAAAGCAAAAGAAATCTACAGCTCAACAGATGAGGCGGCAATAAAGAAGCTTGTCAAACAGGAAAAAATCACATATATTCTTTATGAAGATGGAATGCAATACGAGCAGGAAGCCTGCAGAGAAGATACGATTGCCAGTGCGTTTACGCTGGTTTATGAATCAGAAGATGGGAGAATAAGGATTTATGAAACCTGAAACGATAACCAAACAGATTTTTAAAATAATACCGGCACTGTTGCTGGTCGCACTGTCAGCATTTCTTCTGCAGGGAGATGTGTGGACATTCTGGACATGGTATTTGCTTGCACTGGTACTTGGTGTGGCTGCTATGCCGCTGACCGGGCGACTGTTCCGGAGATTTCAGGACAGAGGCTGGATGTTTTCAAAAGTGACGGCGATTGCCGTAAGTGGTTTCCTTACCTGGTTTCTGGTTGCGGTAAAAATTATTAAATTTACGACAGTCACCTGTATTGTGGTGACGCTGGTCTGTGCGGCAGCTTCACTTATTTTGTATGGCAGGGAACAAAAAGCCGGATTTGAATGTATTCCGTTTGCACATCTTGATCTGGTATATGCAGAAGAACTTCTGTTTTTTACAGCATTTCTTCTCTGGACGTATTTTGCTGGATTTCATCCGGCAGCATATGGTACAGAAAAATTTATGGATTATGGTTTCATGGAAGCCATGATGCGAAACAAAACACTGCCGGCGACAGACCTCTGGTATTCACAGGGAAAAATAAACTACTATTATGGCGGACAGTATTTTGCTGTATTTCTGACGAAGTTATCCGGCGCAAAAGTAGAACTCACTTACAATCTGATGAGGACATTTGTTGCTGGTCTTGCTTTTGCAATGCCGTTTTCGCTGGTGCATCAGATGGTAACTGACCGTCTCGGAAGGATCAGAACCGGATGGAAAAAGGCACTGCCATCCGTAACCGGAATCCTGGCGGGAATCTCTGTTTCCATAGCCGGCAATATGCATTATGTGGTTTACGGACAGATCATTCCGTTTATCCAGAAATTAAAAGGTGAGGAAGTCAGCAGCTACTGGTTCCCGGATGCCACACGTTATATCGGATTTAACCCGGATGTAGAGGATAAGACAATCCATGAATTTCCATGCTATTCCTTCGTACTTGGAGATCTGCATGCACATGTGGTCGATATCATGTTTGTGTTACTTCTTCTGGGGCTTCTCTATGCGTGGATGAAGAAAGTAAGGACGACGGAACTTTCAGGAGAAAGTATGAGCAGGAGGGGATTCTGGAAAAAACAGCTTCTGATGCCGCAGCTTCTGGCAGCAGGTGCACTCCTTGGAATGTTCCACTGGACGAACTACTGGGATTTTGTAATCTATTTTGTGGTAACCTGCGGAGCGACGCTGTTTATGAATATCATCGGGCAGAAGGGAAAAATCAGATGGGTACTTGGAGTAACTGCGGCGCAGGCTGTGGAAATCATGACACTGGCAACCGTGATCATCCTGCCGTTTACGTTGCAGTTTGATACCAGCAATATGGTACAGGGAATCGCACTTGCGAAGCATCATTCTCTGCCACATCAGCTTCTGGTGCTCTGGGGACTGCCGGGGATTTTGACAATTCTGTTTGTAGTTTCTCTGCTTATTGAGAAATTACGAGGAGCAGAGCAGAAATCACTTTATCATCTGCTTACATCGATCAGGCTGCCGGATCTTTTCGCAGTACTTATGGGACTTTGCGCGATTGGGCTTGTCCTGATTCCTGAACTGGTATATGTCCGTGATATTTATGAGAATGGCAATGCCAGGGCAAATACAATGTTCAAACTGACTTATCAGGCATATATAATGTTTGGTATGACGATGATATATGCCATCTTCCGTCTGCTTGTCATTGGCAAAAACAAGATTCTGAAAGTGCTGGCATTCATTGGACTGTTTTTATTCGTGTGGACCTGTGGTTACTTTGGAAACAGTGTACATTCCTGGTTTGGTACAGTCTGGAAACCGTCACAGTATAAGGGACTGAATGCAACGGCATTTCTTGAAACAGATTTTCCGGAAGATGTAAATGGTATACGTTGGCTGAAAGAAAATATTTCGGATGCACCTGTTGTTCTTGAAGCAAATGGTGACAGCTATTCCGAATATGAACGTGTATCTGCAATGACCGGACTTCCGACGATCATGGGCTGGTATGTACATGAATGGCTGTGGAGAGGCAATCTGGCAGATCTGAATGCGAAAATAGAAGAAATAAAAGAAATATATACTTCGACAGATGAGACAAGAGTAAAAGAGTTACTGGACGAGTACAATGTTTCTTATATTTTTGTCGGTTCGTGCGAGCGGAATAAGTACGGCGCCGATCTGAATAATGACCTGCTGAAAGGTCTGGGCGAAGTGGTATTTCAGGATTCGGAATATCCGACCTATATCGTAAAGATAAACTGACTTGTAGAATTAACGGATTTAGACTATAATGAAAAACAATACAGATAAATGAGAGGAAGCATAAGATATGAGAGCGCAGATTGTGGCAATGACCAGTGAAAATTTGGATATGGATGCCATAAAAAGAGCAGGAGACATCCTGAAAGCAGGCGGACTTGTGGCATTTCCGACGGAGACGGTTTACGGGCTCGGCGGAAACGCGCTGGATCCACAGGCTTCCATGAAAATATATGCAGCGAAGGGAAGACCGTCAGATAACCCGCTGATCGTTCATATTGCAGAGATTGATCAGCTTGCAAAGATTACGACAGAGATTCCACAAGGTGCAAAGATTCTGGCGGAGAAATACTGGCCGGGTCCACTGACAATGATCCTTCCGAAGGCGGACATTGTACCGAAGGAGACGACCGGAGGACTGGACAGTGTGGCTGTCCGTTTCCCAAGTGACCGGATCGCACAGGAACTTATCAAAGCAGCCGGTGGTTTTGTTGCGGCACCGAGTGCCAATACATCAGGAAGGCCGAGTCCGACGATGGCAGAGCACGTAGAAGAAGATCTCGGTGATGCGATTGATATGATCATTGACGGAGGACAGGTGGGGATCGGTCTGGAGTCTACGATCGTAGATTTCACCGAGGATGTTCCGGTAGTTTTAAGACCTGGATATATTTCGCTGGAAATGCTGAAAGAAACGCTGGGGGATGTCCGTATGGACCGGGGGCTTCTGATCACGGATAACAGTGTACATCCGAAGGCACCGGGCATGAAATACCGTCATTATGCACCGAAAGCTGATCTTTCCATAGTGGAAGGGACAGAGGAGCAGGTAATAGACTGCATTAACCGACTGAGTGCAGAAGCAGAGAAGAAAGGTCTTAAAGTCGGCGTGATTGCAACTAATGAAACAAAAGACCGTTATGCACACGCTGATGTATTCAGTATCGGAAGCAGAGAAGAAGAAGAAACGATCGCACATCATCTTTATGAAGTCCTTCGAAACTTTGATGATGACCGGGTAGATCTGATCTATTCTGAGGCATTTTATACGCCGAGAATGGGACAGGCTATTATGAACCGCCTTTTAAAGGCAGCAGGACATAAAATTATAAATGCACAGGAGGAAAAGAAATGATAGCATTAGGATGTGACCATGGTGGTTATGAACTGAAACAGGAAATTATCAAATATTTGGAGGAGAACCATATAGAATATCAGGACTTTGGATGTGACAGCACAGACTCCACAGATTATCCGATCTATGCTAAGAGAGTTGCAATTGCAATTCAGAATGGAGACTGCGAAAAGGGAATCCTGGTATGTGGAACCGGTATTGGTATTTCTATTACTGCCAATAAATTCAAAGGAATCCGTGCAGCACTCTGTTCAGACTGCTTCAGTGCAGAGGCAACACGTCTTCACAACAATGCCAACATTCTTGCAATGGGCGGAAGAGTTGTAGGCCCGGGACTTGCAATTAAGATAGTGGATACATTTTTGAACACTCCGTTCTCAGAGGACGAGCGTCATATTCGTCGCATCGGACAGATTGAGGAAGATACAGATATTACGGATGCATATCCGGAAATTTAAATAAACATATGAATTTTAAATACCGGCCTCCTGCATTTTGTGGGAAGCCGGTATCTGTAAGGGGGATTTTATAATGGCAGTACATATACAGAAAAGAGAGAATTACATTTCCTGGGATGAATACTTTATGGGTGTGGCAATGCTTTCCGGGATGCGTTCAAAAGATCCGAATTCACAGGTAGGAGCGTGCATTGTCAGTGAGGACAATAAGATCCTTTCCATGGGGTACAACGGATTTCCGAAGGGATGTTCTGATGATGAATTTCCGTGGGCGAGAGAAGGTGAGCCACTGGCCACCAAGTATCTGTATGTGACTCACAGTGAACTCAATGCGATTCTGAATTACCGCGGGGGAAGCCTGGAAGGTGCGAAGCTTTATGTATCACTGTTTCCGTGCAACGAATGTGCAAAAGCAATCATTCAGGCAGGAATCAAAACGGTGATCTATGACTGTGACAAATACGAACATACCCCGTCTGTGATCGCATCCAAGCGGATGATGGACGCAGCAGGTGTGCGTTATTACAAATACAAAAGAACCGGAAGAAAGATTGATATTACTGTCTGAAAACATTTCGGCAGGATTCTGCGAATCAGCCCCTTGACATCGACGGATATTTCGCATAAAATATATAGCAAATGTGCCAGGCTTAAGGTTTCGGCACACATACCCGGCGATGATGAGAATAGTACATGAGGAGCAATCTCAGAGAGGGATCTGCATGGTGGAAGGATCCTGTGCGTGAATCATGGAACCGGCCTCGGAGCTCTGTACAACTGAAGTACAGCGTAGATCCGGCGTTAAAGGATATTGAGAGAGTAATTGTTATTTTAATTGCTAATTAGGGTGGTACCGCCGAAGTCCTTCGGTCCCTTTACCGGGATCAGAGGACTTTTTTTATTGCCTCTGATCTGACAAAAGAACCATTCAGAAAAGGAGAAAGAACTATGGCAAAGAAATTAGTAGAAGCCATCACTTCCATGGAGGAAGATTTTGCACAGTGGTATACGGATGTTGTAAAAAAAGCAGAGCTGTGCGGCTACACAAGTGTAAAAGGATGCATGGCAATTAAACCGGCAGGTTATGCAATCTGGGAAAACATCCAGCATGAACTTGACCGCAGATTCAAAGAGACAGGTGTACAGAATGTATACATGCCGATGTTTATTCCGGAATCTCTTCTGCAGAAAGAAAAAGACCACGTAGAAGGTTTTGCACCGGAAGTAGCATGGGTAACGCATGGTGGACTGAATGAACTTCAGGAACGTCTCTGTGTACGTCCGACTTCTGAAACTCTGTTCTGTGATTTCTATCAGAAAGATATCCAGTCCCACAGAGATCTGCCGAAAGTATACAATCAGTGGTGTTCCGTAGTGCGCTGGGAAAAAACAACACGTCCGTTCCTTCGTTCCAGAGAGTTCCTGTGGCAGGAAGGACATACTGCTCATGCAACGGCAGAAGAAGCGGAAGAGAGAACAATCCAGATGCTGAATCTGTATGCCGATTTCTGTGAAGAAGTTCTTGCAATTCCGGTTATCAAAGGCCAGAAAACAGACAAAGAAAAATTTGCAGGTGCGGTAGCTACGTATACGATCGAATCCCTGATGCATGACGGTAAGGCACTTCAGTCCGGTACCAGCCATAACTTCGGTGACGGATTTGCAAAAGCATTTGGTATTCAGTACACAGATAAGGATAACACTCTGAAATATGTACACCAGACATCATGGGGAATGACAACACGTATGATCGGTGCGATCATCATGGTTCATGGTGACAACAGCGGACTTGTCCTGCCTCCGAGAATTGCTCCGACACAGGCAGTGATCATCCCAATCCAGCAGCGTAAAGAAGGAGTCCTGGAAAAAGCAGACGAACTGTTTGCAGCACTGAAAGCAGCAGGCATCCGTGTTAAAGTGGACGATACCGACAGAAGTCCGGGATTCAAATTTGCAGAGCAGGAAATGCGTGGTATTCCGATTCGTATCGAATGTGGACCGAAGGATATCGAGAACGGACAGGCTGTAATCTGCCGTCGTGATACAAGAGAAAAATATGTGGTTTCCTTCGATGAGCTGGCTTCCAAAGTTCAGGAAGTTCTTGATCTCATGCAGAAAGAAATGCTGGAACGTGCACGTGCGCATCGTGACGCTCATACTTATGTTGCAACAAATTACGAAGAATTCAAAGATACCATCAATAACAAACCGGGATTTGTCAAAGCTATGTGGTGTGGAAATCGCGAATGCGAAGACAAGATCAAAGAAGATGTACAGGCAACATCCAGATGTATGCCATTTGAGCAGGAACATTTAAGTGATGTCTGCGTATGCTGCGGAAAACCGGCGAAGAAGATGGTTTACTGGGGAAGAGCATACTAATATGAAATTAACGATTCCTTCCAATGCGGAAAAAATACTGCACATTTTAGAGGAAAACGGTTATGAAGCCTATGTGGTCGGCGGCTGTGTGCGGGATTCTATCCTGGGACGTACACCAGATGACTGGGATATTACGACTTCGGCATCGCCGGAGCAGGTAAAAGAGCTTTTTCACCGCACAGTGGATACCGGGCTGCAGCATGGCACCGTAACTGTACTGATGGACAAAGAAGGCTATGAAGTGACGACTTACCGCGTGGATGGTGACTATGAAGACGGCCGCCATCCGAAGCAGGTGATGTTTACTTCGAGCCTTGAAGAAGACCTGAAACGACGTGATTTTACGATCAATGCGATGGCGTATCATCCGGTAAGAGGTCTGGTCGATCTTTTTCACGGAATGGAAGACATGCAGGCGAAGATCATCCGCTGCGTCGGAGATCCGATGGAACGCTTCCGTGAAGATGCGCTTCGCATTCTCCGTGCGGTACGTTTTTCTGCACAGTTGGGATTTACGATTGAAAAAGAAACAAAGAGCGGTATTCGTGCACTGGCACCAAATCTGAAGTGTGTCAGCGCAGAAAGAATCCAGACTGAACTTGTGAAACTTCTGGCTTCGCCTCATCCGGATTATCTGCGGGTGGCATATGAGACCGGAATCACGAAAGAGTTTCTGCCGGAGTTTGACCGGTGTATGGAGACGGAACAGAATACACCGCATCACTGTTATACGGTGGGCGAGCATATTCTGAACAGTATGATGCTAATCCGTCCTGATAAGGTACTTCGCCTGACGATGCTGCTTCATGATATTGCGAAACCAGTCATGCGAAAGACGGATGAAAATGGACGCGATCATTTCAAGATGCACGCAACGGAAGGTGAAAAGATGGCCAAAACCATCCTGCGCCGCCTGAAATTTGATAACGATACGATCAGTAAAGTAACCAGACTGATCAGGTATCATGATGATCGTCCGATGCCGGAAATGCGTTCAGTAAGGCATGCGGTAAACCGGATCGGGGAGGAACTTTTTCCATTGTATCTTGAGGTGCAGGAGGCGGATATGCTTGCGCAGAGTGAGTATCACCGTGAAGAAAAAGCGGCCCGTCTGCAAGGTGTGACAGAATGTTATCACAGGGTTCTGAAGCAGAAGCAGTGTGTTTCTCTGAAAACACTGGCAGTGACCGGACGTGATCTGATAAGTGCAGGTTATAAGCCGGGGCCGGAACTGGGTGAGATTCTGAAAAAAATGCTGGATCACGTTCTGGAATATCCACAGGACAATGACAGAGAAAAACTTCTGGCACTTCTGAAAGAACGATAATTTTATAGAAACAATAGCGAAGGGATTTCCGAGAGGCTTTTTGCCTCAGGAAATTCCTTTTTGCATTTCTTCTCTGACCGGGACATAAGATAGAAAAAATGTAACTATTCAGTAGGTAGTATTCCGCGAGGGTACTGAACAGTTACGAAGGTATCAAATCAGGAGGGGGATTTTTATTTGTATGATTATGGACTGAGCATACTGGAGCAGTACGGACTGAATGCAGAGTCTTCCGCGCGTACGAGAGGTGCGCTTCTTTGCAGGACGGAAAAAGGTCTGGTCATCATAAGGGAATTTGGCGGGACAGAGAAAAAACTTCAGAAGCAGCAGGAACTTCTTGAAAAATTGTCGGAACAGGAATGTCTGGTAGACTGTTATATTTCAAATCAGGAAGGTGCGCTTGTTGCGAAGGATCGTGACGGAATTCCGTATACTATTCAGCAGTGGTACGAGGGACGGGAGTGTGATACACGTTCCAGAGAAGATATTTTTCGCAGTATTCGTATGCTTGCGCAGATTCATGCGAAAATGCAGATGCCCGTGGTAGAATTTTATGTAGAACCTTCCCTTGAGGACGAATATCAGAGACATAATCAGGAATTAAAAAAAATACGCAGCTTTATCCGTAAAAAAGGTGCAGTCTGTTCTTTTGAAAAATTGTATCTGGCTACGGTGGAAAGCTTTCTGACAGCAGGAGAGAGGGCGCTTATGGAATTGAGAGAATCGGATTATGCCGGCCTTCGAAAAGAAGCAATTGAACAGGGAAAAGTCTGTCATGGAGAGTATAATCAGCATAATGTGCTGATGCTGAAACCGGGGACTGCCGTTACAAACTTTGAACATTGGGGATTTGATGTGCAGATTTCGGATCTGTATCGCTTTATGAGAAAAATTCTCGAAAAATACAGCTGGGATGTGCGCATCGGAATGGAGATGCTGCGTGCCTATCACCAGAAGAAGCCGATCACAACATCTGAATGGGAAAATCTGCGCATTCGTTTCAGCTATCCGGAGAAATACTGGAAGCTTGCGAACTATTATTATGTACACAAAAAAACACTGGTTTCCAGAAAAAATACAGAGAAATTGCAGAATCTTGTCAGACAGAAAGAAAACTGGGAATATTTTATCAGGAAATGCTTTGGAAGCTATCCGTTTTAAGTGAATTATACTTCCTTTTTCAGGGCAACAGGTGTATAATGAGAAATCATAAATAACGGTCAGAGATGACCGGAAATACAATGTACAGGGAGGTATTTTCCGTATGGAATACAGAGAAATTTATGAACAGTGGCTTGCAAACCCATACTTCGATGAAGCAATAAAAGAGGAATTAAAAGGGATTTCAGAAGACGAAAATGAAATAAAAGAACGTTTTTATATGGATCTGGAATTTGGTACCGCAGGTCTGCGTGGAATCATCGGTGCAGGAACCAACCGCATGAACATCTATGTAGTCAGAAGAGCTACACAGGGACTTGCAAACTACATTGCAAAAGTAGACAAGAAAGCACAGGGCGTTGCAATCGCATACGATTCCCGCCATATGTCTCCGGAATTTGCCGAGGAAGCAGCACTCTGTCTGGCAGCAAACGGAATCAAAGCTTATATCTTTGAATCTTTAAGACCGACACCGGAACTTTCTTTTGCAGTGCGTCATCTGGGCTGCGTGGCAGGTATCAACGTAACAGCCAGCCACAACCCACCGGAATACAACGGATATAAAGTATACTGGGAAGATGGTGCACAGATCACACCACCGCATGACAGTGGTATCATGGGAGAAGTTAAGTCTATCTCCGACTGGAATACCGTTAAGACCATGGACAAGGCAGAAGCAGAAAAAGCAGGTCTGTTCCAGGTAATCGGCAAAGAAGTTGACGATGCTTACATGTCAGAACTTAAGAAACAGGTCATCCATATGGATGCAATCGAGAAAGAGGGTAAGAACCTCAAAATCGTTTATACACCTCTTCACGGAACAGGAAATATCCCTGCAAGAAGAATCCTTAAAGAACTCGGATTTGAGAACGTTTATGTAGTAAAAGAGCAGGAACTTCCTGACGGAGATTTCCCGACTGTCAGCTATCCGAATCCGGAAGCGGCAGAAGCTTTTGAGCTTGGTCTGAAACTTGCAAAAGAAGTAGATGCAGACCTCGTTCTTGCAACTGACCCGGATGCAGACCGTCTTGGTGTACGTGTCAAAGATAAAAATGGCGAATATCATGATCTGACAGGTAACATGTCAGGATGTCTCCTTGCTAACTATGAACTCAGCCAGAGAAAGGCAGTAAACGGAAGCCTTCCGGAAGATGGTGCGCTGATCAAGACAATCGTAACTACAAACCTTGCCGATGCAATCGCAAAAGGCTACGGTGTAAAACTGATCGAAGTACTGACCGGATTCAAGTTTATCGGACAGCAGATCCTCGGCTTTGAGAAGAGTGGAAGAGGTTCCTACCTGTTTGGCTTTGAGGAAAGCTATGGCTGCCTGATCGGTACATATGCAAGAGACAAGGACGCAATCGTAGCGACTATGGCACTTTGCGAGGCAGCAGCATACTACAAAACACAGGGCAAGACTCTTTGGGATGCAATGATCGAGATGTATGAGCAGTTTGGCTATTATAAAGATGCGATCCAGTCTGTAACAATGAAGGGAATCGAAGGACTTCAGAAGATTCAGGAGATCATGAATTCTCTGCGTCAGAATCCGCCGGCAGAATTTGCAGGACACAAAGTAGTTGCTGTAAGAGATTACAAGGCAGACACCATCAAAGATCTTGCGACAGGTGAAGTAAAAGCGACAGGACTTCCGAATTCCAATGTTCTGTATTATGAACTGACAGATGATGCATGGGTATGCGTTCGTCCGTCCGGAACAGAGCCGAAGGTAAAATTCTACTATGGTGTTAAAGGAACTTCTCTTGCTGATGCAGATAAAAAATCCGAAATTATGGGTAAGGCAGTTCTTGACATGGTTGACTCCATGAAATAATCAGGACACAGGTATATGCAGGAATTTGACAGATTTATGGAAGTCGTCCGCACGATACGTGAGAAATGTCCGTGGGACAGCGTACAGACGCATGAGAGCCTGAAGAAATATCTTGTAGAAGAATCGCAGGAAGTGCTGGATGGAATTGACCGGCTGAACAGAACCGGAGACAGTGACAATCTCTGTGAGGAACTTGGAGATGTATTATTTCAGGTTGCGCTTCACAGCCTGATTGCTCAGGAAGAGGGGCTTTTTACGGTCGGGGATGTTATTTCCGGAGTCACCGATAAGATGAAATTTCGGCATCCGAAGATTTTTGCACCGGAGGACAGCGAACTGTGTTCACTTTCCTGGGAAGCACTGAAAGCAAAAGAACAATCCGCAAAAAGCAACAGCAACAATAATAAAAGAGCACATGAGAATCAGATGTGATAGGAAAAGCCTTGACAATTTGACGAAAAGAGTATATATATAGTAGATAGCGTGCTTATGCCGGGTAGCATTACGCAATAAATAAGAATGAGGTTTTTAGAGGAGGAACACCATGAATAAAACAGAATTAGTAGCAGCTATGGCGAAAGAAACAAACCTTTCCAAGAAAGACGTAGAGGCTGTATTAAAATCTTTTACTGATGTTGTAGCAGATGAATTAAAAAAAGGTGGAAAAATCCAGCTTGTAGGCTTTGGCACATTTGAAGTAAGCGAAAGAGCTGCAAGAGAAGGAAGAAACCCACAGACAGGCGAGACTATGACAATCGCTGCTTCTAAAGCACCGAAATTCAAAGCTGGTAAAGCTCTGAAAGACATGGTAAATGCATAATTAAAGATGTATCTTGGGGGAACGTACAGTTCCCCTTTTTCTTTTATATATAAATATATTTGGGAGGCAGACATGAGACTTGATAAATATCTGAAGGTTTCGAGACTGATCAAGAGAAGAACTGTTGCCAACGAAGCCTGTGATGCAGGACGTGTGCTGGTCAATGATAAGCCGGCGAAGGCATCTGTACAGGTGAAGGCAGGAGATACAGTTGAAATTCAGTTTGGAAGTAAAAATGTAAAAGTGGAAGTTCTTGATGTGAAAGACACCGTGCGCAAAGAAGATGCAGAAAATCTTTTCCGTTATCTCTAAAGGATACGATTTATACGTAAGACGTCTATTTGTCATGAAGTGTGCATACATTTTCAGTAAGGAAATTCTGAATGGATGATCATGATGGAAGAGAAACAGTCAGCCGGGGTACATCGCGTTTTGCTGGAAAACCGAAAGAAGGCAGTGATCACCGGAGTACAGGAAATTCATTCATTTAATGAAAATGAGGTACTTCTTCTTTCGGAAGCGGGTAAAATACTTCTGAAAGGCGAACAGCTTCACGTACGAAAACTGAACTTGGAAAAGGGTGATGCCGAGGTGGAGGGACGTGTGGACAGTCTTTCGTACCTTACCAGGAATGCACACAAAAAAGACGAATCTATTTTGAAAAGGATGTTCCGTTGAAATGAGCAGTTATATGAAATTTGAGACTGCTCTTTTTCTTCGCGCGATTATGAGCGGCATGATGCTGTGCGCCGCGTATCGGATATTCTGTGGCCTTTTATATCACTTTTTCGGGAGACGCGGAATCAGATCGGTGACAGACTTTTTATACTGGCTGGCAGCAGGATTTCTACTGTTTTTTGCGTTGTTTCGATGCAATTACGGGGAACTTCGACTGTTTTTATTGCCCGGTGCGCTAATTGGTGCTTTTTTTGCAAATTATTTGTTAAATCGGTTGCTATTTCCGGTAAAAAGATGTAGTATTTTAATACATAGGCATTTAAAGAAGCGTAATAGGAAATTTAGAAGGGGCAGGCGTTTTGAAAAAATCCAAAAAGAGAAGAAGCAATCAAAAAATAGCGAATAACTATTTAGGTATGGCTGCAATCGCTATCGTTGTTCTGATTCTTCTGGTCGGGCTGACGATGCAGAGTAATAATCTGAAAGCCCGTATTGCAGTGTATGATGCGAAGGCAGCAGCGCTTAAGCAATCCATTGAGGATGAGCAGGACCGGACGAAAGAAATCGACGAGCAGAAGGAATACATGCAGACTGATGAATACATCGCAGAAGTTGCGAGAGATAAGCTTGGTCTCGTCAAGGGAAACGAGATCGTTTTTGAAGAAGAAAAGTAACCTAAGAAATAAAGCAGATTTTGCAGAAAAGTTTTTCTTGACAGCCGCCTTTGTTTGACAGATATTTTAAAGAAACCTTCTTATAATATTTTTCTAGGAAAGTATTAGGGGAGGGGAATATATGCAGGAATGGATAATTGCCATGCTCGTGATCAGTGTACTTTTGATATTGCGGGACATGGCAAAAACTATTTTGACGGGGAGAATGTCAAAAAAAGAAGAAGCGTTTTCTTTGTGTGAAGAGCATCCCCAGAAAGAAAAGGTGGAGCGTTATGCAGCCTCGTTTCAGAAGCTTGCAGATACGTTTTATGGAATGCCATATAAAAAAGAATTTTTAAGCAGTGGTCAGATCGATAATATTCTGGTGGAGACGAACGCTCAGGTATGTGCGAACTGTTATCATCGGGAATTGTGCTGGGGAAACCGCTCGACCGAATTGTGTAAAGGTGTGGAGAGTATTGTACGGGCAATGGAAGCTGGTAATGAAGAAAAACTTGACGAACTCCGTACACAGTGGTCGGAACTATGTGGGAAAACCTACCAGTATCTGGATGTAATACGACGTAATTTTCGAAATGAAAAACAGAATCTGGTGTGGACAAACCGTATGATCGAGAGCAGACTTGCCGTCGCACAGCAGTTGACAGAAATAGCCGGGATCATGGAGATGGTGGCAAGTGATCTTTATGATATTTCACCTGCGGAGCCGGAATTTCAGGAAGAACTGCGCAGGATGCTTCGCAGGCGTCACGTGATCCTGAAACAGGCATGGGTGATGGATAAGGCAGAGGGACGGCGGCAGATTTTTCTTAATATGCGTGCCAGAAGCGGTCAGTGTGTTTCCGTGACGGATGTTTCACAGGTGCTTTCTGAGATATGTGAGTCACCGATGACGTCATCTGCCGGCAGCCGTTGTATTGTAAATGGTGAATTTCACACAGTCCATTTTGTGGAAGATGTCAGTTATCAGATGCTGTATGGAATATCCAGACTGACAAGAGAAGAAGAAAAAGTATCAGGTGACAACTATATCTGCCGACAGGAAGATGGCGGAAAGTTTGTGATGTGCCTTTCTGACGGGATGGGATCCGGCATGGATGCCTGCCGGGAAAGTGAAATCGTCGTGGAGCTTCTGGAACAGTTTCTGGAATCCGGCTTTACACAGGAAGCGGCAGCCCGCATGGTAAATTCGGCGCTTGTGTTGAAAGGGCAGGAGGGAATGTTTTCTACGGTAGATATCTGTGCAGTCGATCTTTATACGGGAATCTGTGAGTTCCTTAAAGCAGGAGCGGCATCCACATTTATCAAACGTGACCACTGGGTAGAGGCAATTTCATCAGAAAGCCTTGCGGCAGGACTGGTACAGCGGATGGATTTTGATATGGCTTCGCGGAAACTTTATCATGGAGATTATCTGATCATGATGACGGACGGGGTACTGGATGCTCTTCCGACAGAGCGAGAAGAAGAAACAATGAAAGAAATCATCATGGATATTCAGGATGAGACACCGCGCGAAGTGAGCCGAGGGATACTTGAACGTGTGCTGGGATACAGCGATTACCGGGCAAGAGATGATATGACGGTTCTGGTTGCCAGTGTAGTTCGAAAATAAAAGCACGGGAGAAAAGAGTAAATGCAGGAACAGGTGCTACAGAAAGTAAAACAGTATATTGCAGAAACAGAAATGATAAAGCAGGGATGCACTGTGATAGCAGGAGTTTCTGGTGGACCCGATTCAATGGTAATGCTGGATATCCTTCGGAGAATTCAGAAAGAATATAATTTTTTTCTGCGTGTAGTGCACGTAAATCACGGCATTCGTGGAAAGGAAGCACTGCGGGATCAGAAAACGGTGCAGAAGATCTGCAGAGAATGGAAAATCCCGTGCTGCGTATATAGTTATGATGTGCCCTGTCTGTCAGCAGAATGGAAGATGGGAACCGAAGAAGCAGGCAGGAAGGTCCGAAGGGCAGCATTCGAAGAGGAAAAAAAGAAATGTACATCTTCTGATGGTGACATACGGATCGCACTTGCACATAACAAAAACGATGTTGCCGAGACAATGCTCCATCATCTTGCGAGAGGGAGCGGCATCCGTGGAATGGCTGCTCTGAAACCGGTTAATGGTGAATTTATCCGTCCGGTTATCTGTTTAGAACGGGATGAAATTGTCGATTATATAAAAGAGACAGGAATTCCGTCGGTAATGGACAGCAGCAATTTTGAGGATGATTATACGAGAAATCGTATCCGGCATCATATTCTGCCGCTGATGACGCAGGAAATAAATGCAAAAGCTGTTTCACATATGGCTGAAGCATCCGAGCTGTTTCGGCAGGCAGAAGAGTATTTTAAAACAAAAGCGGAAGAAATGGCAGATAACTGTGCAGGAAAAGACGGGACGTATCTTCTGGACAAAGAGTTTTTTACAAAAGAAACAATTCTCCAGAATTATGCGGTAAGAGAAATTCTGGAGCGGTTAAGCGGGCACAGGAATGATCTTACAGCGGGACATATTCGACAGGTGCAGAAGCTTTACGAAAATCAGAGCGGAAGAAAAATCAGTCTTCCTTATGGTGTGGAGGCTCTGCGCTGTTATGGAGGAGTAAAACTTCAAAAGAAAACAGAAGAAGCTTCGGAGAGAACGGAAGGAGCACAGGTACTGAACATGGAAGGAGATACAATCTGGGAGAATGAAACTTTCAGAACCTGTATTTTTCCATATTCGGGAGAGAAGATTTTAGAAAAAAAGTATACGAAATGGTTTGATTGTGATAAAATAAATTGCGAACTGTCTGTCCGGACGCGAAGAAGCGGAGATTATATGACCGTTAATCAGTCGGGCGGACGCAAAAAGCTGACACGCTGTATGATCGACGATAAGATTCCGGGCGAGATACGGCAGGAAATCCCTCTTGTGGCTGCAAAGGATGAAATACTCTGGATCGTAGGGGGCAGGATCAGCGAACGGTATAAGATTACTTCTCAGACAGAGAAGGTGCTGGAAATTACATACCAAGGAGGAAGCATAGAATGAGCGAAAAAATCAGGGTTTTACTTAGTGAAGAAGAAGTGGATGCAAGAATCAGACAGATTGCAGCAAAGATCAGCAAGGATTATGCAGGAAAAGAGATCCATATGATCTGTGTCCTGAAGGGTGGCGTATTTTTTACCTGTGAACTGGCAAAGAGAATTACCGTTCCGGTGTCTCTTGATTTCATGTCTGTTTCCAGTTATGGTGATGATACCAAATCAAGCGGCGTCGTAAAGATCGTAAAGGATCTGGATCAGCCGCTGATCGGCAAGGATGTTCTGATCGTGGAGGATATTATTGACTCAGGAAGAACTTTAAGCTATCTGATCGATATCCTGAAAGGCAGAAATCCAAACAGCATCCATCTGTGCACACTTCTGGACAAACCGGAACGCAGAGTCAAAGACGTTAAAGTAGATTATTGCTGCTTCAACATTCCGGATGAGTTTGTGGTCGGATATGGCCTGGATTATGCACAGAAATACAGAAACCTTCCGTTTATCGGAGTGGTTGAATTAGACCAGGAAGACTAGTGAATACGTTCACAGTGACAGACCAGATTTGAAAGGAGAAAACAGCAGGTGAACAGACAGTCAGGCAGAATTGGCCTGTATCTTGTATTGATCGTGATGCTTGTAGCCGGTTATTTTTATCTGAATAATCAGGTGACATCACAGAGCAGCTATTCCATGGAGAGCATGAAACAGGCTGCCAAGGACGGAAAGGTCACATCCGCGAAGATATACCAGAACAGAGAGGTTCCGACAGGATCTGTTGTTGCGGATATCGAGGGTGAAGGCCAGAAACGTGTATATGTAACTGATGTAAAGGATGCGGAAGATACTCTGGAGAGTTATGATATTCATCCTGAGATTGCAGATGTTCCGCAGGAGAGTGTATTTATGACGACACTTCTTCCGACACTTCTTACCGGTGCACTTGTAATTTTTCTTTTTCTTATGATGAACCGTCAGATGTCAGGCGGCGGTGGAAATGCCAAGATGATGAATTTCGGTAAGAGCCGTGCAAGAATGATGCTTCCGGATGACAAGAAAGTTACCTTCCAGAATGTTGCCGGACTTCAGGAAGAAAAGGAAGATTTGGTAGAAGTGGTGGATTTCCTTAAGGCACCGCAGAAATACACAAATGTGGGTGCGAGAATCCCGAAGGGAGTGATCCTTGTAGGCCCTCCCGGAACGGGCAAGACACTTCTTGCAAAAGCAGTAGCCGGAGAGGCGGGGGTTCCATTCTTCTCTATTTCCGGTTCAGATTTCGTGGAAATGTTTGTCGGTGTAGGTGCATCCCGTGTCCGCGATCTTTTTGAAGAAGGCAAGAAACATGCACCGTGTATCATTTTTATCGATGAGATCGATGCGGTTGCAAGACAGCGTGGTACCGGTATGGGCGGTGGCCACGATGAGAGAGAACAGACATTGAACCAACTCCTTGTTGAGATGGATGGATTTGGTGTCAATGAAGGAATCATCGTAATGGCAGCGACTAACCGTGTGGATATTCTTGATCCTGCAATCCTGCGTCCGGGCCGTTTTGACCGTAAGGTTGCAGTCGGCAGACCGGATGTAAAGGGCAGAGAAGAAATTCTTAAAGTCCATGCGAAAGACAAACCACTTGGCGAGGATGTGAATCTTGCACAGATCGCACAGACAACAGCCGGATTTACCGGAGCAGATCTTGAGAATCTTCTGAATGAAGCTGCAATCATGGCAGCAAGATCCGGACGGAGCTATATTACGCAGCCGGATATCAAGCATGCCTTTATCAAGGTTGGTATCGGAGCCGAGAAACGCAGCAAAGTCATCTCCGAAAAAGAAAAGAAGATCACTGCTTATCATGAAGCTGGTCATGCAATCCTGTTTCATGTACTTCCGGATATGGATCCGGTATATACGATTTCCATTATCCCGACAGGAATGGGAGCAGCCGGATATACCATGCCGCTTCCGGAAAATGATGAAATATTCAACACAAAAGGCAAGATGCTTCAGGATATCACGACACTTCTGGGAGGACGTGTCGCTGAGGAGATCATCTTTGGCGATATCACAACCGGTGCATCAAATGATATCAAGCGTGCGACAAGTACTGCGCGTGCAATGGTGATGCAGTATGGTATGTCTGATAAACTCGGTCTGATCACATACGGTGATGACGGGGATGAAGTATTTATCGGACGTGATCTGGCTCATACAAGAAGCTACAGCGAGGAAGTTGCAAAAGAGATCGATCAGGAAGTTCATGGTATTATTGATGAATGCCATGCAAAAGCAAGAGAGATTGTTTCCCAGCATATGGATGTACTGCATAAGTGTGCAGCACTTCTTTTAGAGAAGGAAAAGATCCAGCGTGATGAGTTTGAGGCACTTTTTACATTGGAAAATGCAGAAGATTAAAAAGAAGGTGTACAAAATAGACAAAAAGTAATGGTGAAATTTGTGAAGTTTGTGCACACTTTTCGGGGGACGCGTGGTACTATAATAACCGTAAAAACCCCCCAATACATTATATAGTTTTTGCTACACCCCATAAGAAGAAATACCTTCTCCAAAAAAGACAGCTTATCCCGCTGTCTTTTTTACTGTCTAAAAATATGAAATTCTATTGACATGGCACAGGCGGTATGGTACGATATCAATACTTTCACGAGGTAGAGTGACCATGTGCTAAAACATGAAAATATGTTAAGAGGAGATAGAGATATGAAGAAAAAAACAGTTGCAGTTTTGATGACAGCAGTAATGGCAATGGGAATGGTATCCGCAGTCAGTGTACAGGCAGGAATCGAGGACAAGACACTGATCGTCGGATTTGATGCAGAATATCCGCCATATGGCTATATGGACGATGACGGGGAATATACGGGATTTGACCTTGAACTGGCACAGGCAGTATGTGATCTTGAAGGATGGGAACTTGAGAAAAAACCAATCAACTGGGATTCTAAGGATATGGAACTAAATTCCGGATCTATCGACTGCATCTGGAACGGATTTACCATGAACGGAAGAGAAGATGATTATACATTCTCAGATCCATACGTAGACAACAGTCAGGTAATCGTTGTTGCAGAGGATTCAGGAATCGACAAACTGACAGATCTTGCAGGAAAGACTGTTGGTGTACAGGCAGCTTCTGCAGCACTGGATCTTCTTCAGAGTGAAGAAGAAGGCGGACAGAAAGAATTGGCTGATACCTTTGGTTCTCTGAATGAATTTGCTGATTACAACACAGCATTTACAGAACTGCAGGCCGGAGCACTGGATGCACTGGCAATTGATATCGGAGTTGCAAAATATCAGCTGAATTCCCGTGGAGAGGGATTCAAGATTCTTGATGAGACATTGAATACCGAACAGTATGCAATCGGCTTCAAGAAAGGCAACGATGAACTTTGCAATATCGTAAATGCAGACCTTCAGAAACTTGCAGATGACGGTACAGTTGCAGAGCTTGCAGAGAAATATGAGATTTCTGATATGGTAACGTTGAAAGCATCTGATGACACATCAAAAGATGATACAGCAGAAGAGAAATAATTAATAAAAAGTGACTATTCAGTAGGTAGTATCCCGCGAGGCGTTTTGGCTCGTAACCGTGAAGGTACTGAACAGTTGCAATAACAATAAGAATACAGAATGGGGTGCTTCCCGGGTTCCGGGTGGCATCCCTCTTGTAGGCTTTTGGAGGAGAGTACATGAGTTTTCAGGTAATGTTACAACAGCTTACCGTAGGGTTCGGGCAGACACTGCTGATCTTTTGTCTGACCCTGTTATTTTCCCTGCCGCTTGGTATGGTGGTATATTTCGGACGTGTGAGCAAGTTCAAGCCACTGAGTTGGATTATTAAAGCTTATATTTCTATTATGCGTGGAACACCTTTGATGCTGCAGCTGCTGCTGTGGTATTTTGGACCGTTTTACCTCTGGGGAATGAATATCGGTAACTACAAGTTTACTGCGATCATTCTGGGATGTTCTCTGAACTATGCGGCATACTTTGCAGAAATCTACCGTTCCGGAATCGAGTCTATTCCGGTAGGTCAGTATGAGGCCGCACAGCTCCTTGGCTATAACAAGAGCCAGACTTTTTTCAAGATCGTACTTCCGCAGGTGGTTAAGATCGTACTTCCGTCAGTGACAAACGAGGTTATTACCCTTGTAAAAGACACATCCCTTGTTTATTCCGTATCTTATATTGAAATGTTTGCCCTTGCCAAACAGATTGCGGCAGCACAGACCACCGTTATTCCGTTTGTAATCGCCGGTGTATTCTACTACATCTTCAACTTTGTAGTTGCATGGGTTATGGAATGGTTTGAAAAGAAACTGAATTACTATCGTTAGGAGGAAATGCTTTGAGTACAAGTCTTCTGGAAATGAATCATATCAAAAAAGAATTTGACGGTCTTCAGGTTTTGAAAGACGTGTCAATTCATGTAAACGAAGGCGAGGTCGTTTCTATCATCGGTTCCTCCGGTTCCGGTAAATCCACACTTCTTCGCTGCGCGACACTGCTGACTCTGCTCGATGATGGTGAGATCAGCTACATGGGAAAGAAAACAGCCTGGACAGAAAACGGAAAAGTCTGTCTGCCGAACAAAGCACAGTTAAAAGAAATTCAGTCATGTTTCGGTCTGGTATTTCAGAATTTTAACCTGTTCCCACATTATACGGTAATGAAAAATATTACCGATGCACCGATACATGTGCAGAAAAGAAATAAAGATGAGGTTTACAAAGAAGCAAGAGAGCTTCTTGCAAAGATGGGATTATCCGATAAAGAAAACGCTTATCCATATCAGCTTTCCGGCGGCCAGTGCCAGCGAGTGGCAATAGCAAGAGCGCTTGCACTGAATCCTAAGATTTTGTTTTTTGATGAGCCGACATCTGCACTCGATCCGGAACTGACCGGTGAGGTGCTGCGCGTGATCCGTTCCCTCGCAGATCTTCACATTACAATGGTGATCGTCACTCATGAGATGAATTTTGCCCGTGATATTTCTGACCGCGTTATCTTTATGGATAAAGGTGTGATCGCTGTGGAAGGTACTCCGCAGGAGGTATTTTCTTCAAATAATACACGAATCAAAGAATTCCTTGGCAAATTTCATCAGGGAGAGGAATAAAGGGATTGCTTTTAATGATGCGATGTTATATAATTTCTGCGTAATGATAGGAAATCTGATTAACCGCAGCGATACTTCTCCTGCGGTTAATCGAGTGAGATGATAGGAGTAAATTACATGAGTACAGACAGATACGTAAGTCCCCTTTCGGAGCGTTATGCCAGTAAGGAAATGCAGTACATTTTTTCTCCGGATATGAAGTTTCGCACATGGAGAAGATTGTGGATCGCTCTGGCTGAGACAGAAAAAGAGCTTGGCCTGAACATCACTCAGGAGCAGATCGATGAACTGAAAGCTCACAAAGATGATATCAACTATGATGTGGCAAAGGAAAGAGAACGTCAGGTACGCCATGACGTTATGTCCCATGTGTACGCGTACGGTGTACAGTGCCCGAAAGCAAAAGGAATCATCCATCTGGGTGCAACTTCCTGCTATGTAGGCGACAATACCGACATTATTGTGATGTCCGAAGCTTTAAAACTGGTTCAGAAAAAACTGGTAAACGTCATTGCAGAACTGTCAAAATTTGCAGATAAATACAAAGAACAGCCGACACTGGCATTTACACATTTCCAGCCAGCACAGCCGACGACTGTTGGTAAACGTGCGACACTCTGGACACAGGAATTCCTGATGGATCTCGAGGATCTGGAATATGTGATGAGCACTCTGAAACTTCTCGGTTCCAAGGGAACGACCGGTACACAGGCAAGCTTCCTTGAACTGTTTGAAGGAGATCAGGAGACCATCGATAAGATTGATCCGATGATCGCAGAGAAGATGGGATTCAAGAACTGCTATCCGGTATCCGGACAGACCTATTCTCGTAAAGTTGACACAAGAGTTTTGAATATTCTGGCAGGAATCGCAGCAAGTGCACACAAGATGTCAAATGATATCCGCCTTCTGCAGCACCTGAAAGAAGTGGAAGAGCCATTCGAAAAATCACAGATTGGTTCTTCTGCGATGGCATACAAGCGTAACCCGATGAGAAGCGAGCGTATCGCATCTCTGTCCAGATACGTAATGGTAGATGCACTGAATCCGGCAATCACTTCCGCTACACAGTGGTTTGAGAGAACACTGGATGACTCTGCAAACAAACGTCTCAGCATTCCGGAAGGATTCCTTGCAATTGATGGTATTCTGGATCTGTGCCTGAACGTTGTAGACGGACTGGTTGTTTATCCGAAAGTTATCGAGAAACACATGATGGCAGAACTTCCGTTTATGGCTACCGAGAACATCATGATGGATGCAGTAAAAGCCGGCGGAGACCGTCAGGAACTGCATGAGCGTATCCGTGAGCTTTCCATGGAAGCAGGACGTACCGTTAAGGTAGAAGGTAAAGACAATGACCTTCTTGAGAGAATTGCAGCAGACCCTGCATTCAACCTGACAATCGAAGAGCTTCAGAAATCTATGGATCCGTCCAGATATGTTGGCAGAGCGAAAGAACAGACAACTGCATTTATTACAAAGACTGTACAGCCGGTTCTGGATGCACATAAAGAAATGCTCGGCATGACCGCGGAAATAAACGTCTAAAACACGAGGAGGATAAAGTGTTATGATCAAAGCAGTAGTTGGCGCAAACTGGGGAGATGAAGGTAAAGGTAAAATTACCGATATGCTTGCTCAGGAAGCAGATATCATTGTAAGATTTCAGGGAGGAGCAAATGCAGGTCATACAATCGTAAATGACTACGGTAAATTTGCACTGCATACACTTCCGTCCGGTGTATTTTATAACCATACAACAAGTGTGATCGGAAACGGTGTTGCACTGAACATTCCGGTATTCTTCAAAGAATATAATGAAGTAGTTGAAAGAGGCGTTCCGGCTCCGAAGATCATGATCTCCGACAGAGCACAGATCGTTATGCCATATCACATTCTGTTTGACCAGTACGAAGAAGAACGTCTGGGTGGTAAATCCTTCGGATCTACCAAATCCGGTATCGCTCCGTTCTATTCAGACAAATATGCAAAGATCGGTTTCCAGGTACATGAGCTGTTCGATGACGATGCACTCAAAGAAAAAATCGCACATGTTGTCGAGACAAAGAATATTATGCTGGAGCATCTGTATCACAAACCACTTCTTGATCCGAACGAGATCTATGAAGAACTCATGAAATACAAAGAAATGGTTGCTCCATATGTAGGAGATGTTTCCCTTTTCCTGTGGAATGCATTAAAAGAAGGTAAAGAGATCCTGCTTGAGGGACAGCTTGGTTCTCTGAAGGATCCGGATCACGGAATTTATCCGATGGTTACCTCTTCCTCTACACTTGCAGCTTACGGTGCAATAGGAGCAGGTGTTCCACCATACGAAATCAAAAAAATCATCACAGTATGCAAAGCTTACTCCAGTGCAGTAGGAGCAGGTGCTTTTGTTTCCGAAATCTTCGGTGAAGAAGCTGATGAGCTTAGAAGACGCGGTGGAGACGGTGGAGAATACGGCGCAACAACCGGACGTCCGAGACGTATGGGATGGTTTGACTGTGTTGCTTCCAAGTACGGATGCCGTATGCAGGGAGCAACCGATGTTGCCTTTACAGTACTTGATGTGCTTGGCTATCTGGATGAGATACCGGTATGCACAGGTTACGAGATCGACGGAAAGGTTACTACAGATTTCCCGACCACAACTCTTCTCGAGAAGGCAAAACCTGTTCTTGAAGTATTGCCGGGATGGAAAACAGACATCCGTGGAATCAAAAATTATGAAGATCTTCCGGAAAACTGCCGTAAATATGTAGAATTCGTTGAGAAACAGATTGGCTTCCCGATCACTATGATTTCCAACGGACCAGGAAGAAACGACATTATTTACAGAAATAAGTAATCAGCAACATAGAACGCGCCGGGGAACTCTCCGGCGCATTTGTTTAATAAAGAGGTAAATATGAAAAACTGGAAAAAATATGCGGCGATCATCGCAGCAATCGCTCTGCTGGTAATTTTCTGCCTTCCGATGTATTTTGCACTGAAGGGCGACTTTTCCCAGAAGGAATTTATGGCATCACTTTTTACGGTGATGTTTGTTGCGGTCATGTGTTATGTGATTCTGATGTTGTTCAAATATCTAAATAAAAAGAAAGATGGTCAGGAGAAAAGCAGTATGATTAAAAATGTGATTTTTGATGTAGGTCTTGTGCTTGTGGAATTTAACTGGCAGGATTATCTCGACAGCTTTGGTTTTGACGAAGAAAAGCGTGAGCGTATCGCGAAGGCAACATTCCAGAGCCCGGTCTGGGATGAAAGAGACAGAGGTCTTTATGACGAGGAGAATTATGTGCGCCAGTGTCAGGAACTGGCACCGGAGTATGCCAAAGATATTGCGGCAGTGATGAGAGATACACCAAAGACCGTGCGCAGAATGCCATATGCAGAAACCTGGACCAAATATCTGAAAAGCCAGGGTTATCAGTTATATGTACTGTCTAATTATAGCAGATATATGCTGGATCGTACGAAAAAAGAAATGCCGTTTCTCAAATACATGGACGGTACCGTATTTTCCTGTGATGTGAAGCAGTTAAAGCCGGAAACTGACATTTATCAGACACTGCTTGACCGGTTTGGACTGAAAGCAGAGGAGTGTGTGTTTATTGACGACCGTCCGGTGAACTGTGAGGGAGCACAGAAAGCAGGAATCCATACAATCTGTTTCAAGAGTTTCAAGCAGGCAGCAGCAGAACTGGAAGCACTCGGCGTGAAATAAAAAAAGACGTTTTTTCGTACAAGAACAAAAGAAAAGCCCCAAAACCGCGGCATGGGCGTCAGTCCTGAGACCTTTCGTAAGGGGAGGATATAAATAAGTATTTCTTATGTTATCTTTTGCAGTGTTCTTCAAAGAAATCTTATTGGAACACTTATAGTATGACCGTTATATGAGTATTTATACAGAATTTTCACAAAAATTATTACAATATGATTTGTCTTTTAGTAAAAAAGATGATATAATGAACCACAGGCAAAATTTTTGAAAAGAGGATAAACAAATGAGCGATAAAACAATCTTAGAGCAGTGGCGTGAGATTGCCTACAATCAGCAGGCAGACCGCAATCAGCTCCAGAGATTCTGGGCAAACTATTTTAATATCGAAAAAGGCATTTATGAGCAGCTTCTTTCCAATCCGGATGAAGTGGTAAGCGGTACAGTTAAAGAACTGGCTGAGAAATATGGACAGGATGTTATGACTATGGTTGGTTTCCTTGACGGTATCAACGACAGCCTTAAGATCCCGAATCCGATCGAGACCATGGATGAAAATACCAAAGTTACACTTGCTTTTGATAAAGAACTTCTTTATAAGAACATGGTAGATGCAAAGGCTGACTGGCTGTATGAACTGCCACAGTGGAACGACATCTTTACTGAAGAAAAACGTAAAGAACTTTACAAAGAGCAGAAAAAGTCCGGTACAGTTGTAAAACCGCACAAAATCGGCCGTAACGATCCATGCCCGTGTGGAAGCGGCAAGAAATACAAACACTGCTGCGGCAGATAATGAAAACCAGATCTGATCTGGATTATATAATTGTGCTTGGAGCACATGTAAATGGCACAAAGCTTACATTAGCCCTTCTGGAACGAGTCAGAAGGGCTTTGCTGTATCTGGAAGAAAATCCGGGTACGAAGGCTGTGCTTTCCGGAGGACGGGGCGACGGGGAGCGGATCAGCGAAGCAGAGGCTATGTACAGATATCTTACAGAGCATGGTATTTCACCGGAACGTCTCATTAAAGAAGAACGGTCAACCAATACAAAAGAAAATCTGGATTTCAGTCTGCGTCTGATCGGCAGTACGGACTACAGCATTGGAATCGTGACAAATAACTTTCATGTATTTCGCGGTGTTGCGATTGGAAAGAAATGTGGATGTCAGAAAATTTATCCGCTTCCGTCAAGGTATTGTTCCTGGAGACTGCTCATTTATATTCCCAGGGAGATACTTGCGATTCTGAAAGATAAAATTGTCGGAAATTTATGAAAAAAATAAAATTTAAAAAAAATAAAAAAAGTGTTGACACATTGATTCGGAAATAGTATACTAACGAAGTCGGTTAAGCGGAAGCATAATGACAGGCATACAAATGGGATCTTAGCTCAGCTGGGAGAGCATCTGCCTTACAAGCAGAGGGTCATAGGTTCGAGCCCTATAGGTCCCATTAAATATGGCGAGATAGCTCAGTTGGCTAGAGCACACGGTTCATACCCGTGGTGTCGAGGGTTCGAATCCCCCTCTCGCTACTTTTTTATGCCTCTAACTGAATATGGCGAGATAGCTCAGTTGGCTAGAGCACACGGTTCATACCCGTGGTGTCGAGGGTTCGAATCCCCCTCTCGCTATTGAATGAAGTCCTCTGATTTATTTCAGAGGATTTTTTGTTGTACGTAGATAAATTTTTGTTTTGACGGGAAATGATTTCAAAATTTTTTGAGGGGACTAACACAAAAAATTTGCATCTAGGAATTTGACGTGATTTGTTGTATGATATACACTGTCAGTAAAAAAGAAAGGGGAAATCAGACCGTGGCAAAAAAAATGCTTTTTGTGTTTAATCCAAAAGCAGGAAAAGGAAAGATCAAGACGCATTTG
This sequence comes from Ruminococcus sp. AF17-22AC, assembly GCF_003460065.1. NCBI lineage: Bacteria > Bacillati > Bacillota > Clostridia > Eubacteriales > Oscillospiraceae > Ruminococcus > Ruminococcus sp. AF17-22AC. The sequence continues at coordinate 119,083 of NZ_QRXT01000005.1, read as the reverse complement.
CTGGACATTGTAGATATATTCAGCAGCCATAATTATGAGATTATTATCCGTTCCACGCAGGCTCCCAGAGATGCATATGAGAAAGCTAAGGAGTATGCTGATTCCGTTGATCTGATTGTATGCAGCGGTGGTGACGGTACGCTGGATGAAGTTGTTACCGGCATTATGGAGGTGGACAGCAGTGTTCCGATTGGATATATTCCGGCAGGAAGTACGAATGATTTTGCAAACAGTCTTTTTATGCCGAAAAATATGATCAGAGTAGCAGAGATGATTATGGCGGAAGAATTGTATCATTGTGATATCGGAAGATTCAATCAGAAGACTTTTGCTTATGTAGCTGCATTTGGCTTATTTACAGATGTGTCTTATGAGACAGACCAGGATCTGAAAAACGTTCTGGGACATGTTGCCTATGTTCTGGAAGGGGTAAAACGCCTCTTTGATATCAAATCTTATCATATGAAAGTGAGCTCTGAGGAAGTTCAGGTGGAAGATGATTTTATTGTCGGAATGATCACCAATTCCAGATCTGTAGGAGGGTTTAAGAATCTTACGGGCAAGAACGTAGATATGAATGATGGATTTTTTGAGGTGACGCTGATCGTTCATCCGAAGAACCCATTGCAGCTTCAGGAAATCATGACAGCACTTGTGATGGCAGAAGACAATACGGACATGATTTATTCCTTCAAAACCAGACAACTTACTATAGAAACAGATGAGGAAGTGCCGTGGACCCTGGACGGAGAGTTTGGCGGAAATCACAGTTATGTAGAAATCGAAAACAGACACAAGGCACTGAATCTTTATCTTCAGAGCAGCAAAAAGTAAAAACGACATATAATGCAAACGAGAACCAAAAGGAGAAAGAGAATGTCAGATTACGTAAATGTAACAGAGATTTTCGGATGTGACGTATTTAATGACGCGGTCATGGAAGAACGTCTTCCGAAAAAAGTATACAAAGAGCTGAAAAAAACCATCGAAGAGGGAAAGGAACTCTCTTTGGAAGTGGCAGATGTAGTTGCTCATGAAATGAAAGAATGGGCAATTGAAAAGGGTGCAACTCATTACAGTCACTGGTTTCAGCCGCTGACAGGTGTAACTGCGGAAAAGCATGATGCGTTTATCACCGCACCAAAAGAGAACGGCAAGGTTCTGATGAGCTTTTCAGGTAAAGAACTGATCAAGGGAGAATCCGATGCGTCTTCATTCCCGTCAGGTGGGCTTCGAGCAACTTTTGAGGCAAGAGGATATACAGCGTGGGACTGTACGTCACCGGCTTTTGTACGTCATGATGCGGCCGGCGGAACGCTTTGCATTCCTACCGCATTCTGTTCTTATACAGGAGAAGCACTTGATCAGAAAACACCGCTTCTGCGTTCTATGGAAGCTATTAATACACAGTCTTTACGACTTCTCCGACTTTTTGGAAATACGACATCTAAGAAAGTAACACCATCTGTAGGTGCAGAACAGGAATACTTCCTTGTAGATAAAGAAAAATGGCTTCAGAGAAAAGATCTGATCTATACCGGCAGAACTCTTTTTGGCGCAATGCCTCCGAAAGGACAGGAGATGGACGACCACTATCTTGGCACGATCCGTCAGAGAATTTCCGCCTACATGAAAGAAGTAAATGAAGAGTGCTGGAAACTGGGAGTAACGGCAAAGACACAGCACAATGAAGTTGCTCCGGCACAGCATGAGCTGGCACCGATCTATGCACCGGTAAATATCGCTGCAGACCACAACCAGATCATGATGCGTATTCTCAAGAAGGTAGCAAGTCGTCATGGTATGCGCTGTCTGCTTCACGAGAAACCGTTTGCAGGAGTAAATGGTTCCGGTAAGCATAACAACTGGTCTCTGACAACGGATGATGGAATCAATCTTCTGGATCCGGGAAAGACACCACATGAAAATATTCAGTTCCTCCTTGTACTGACCTGTATCCTGAAAGCTGTAGATACTCATGCAGATCTTCTTCGCGAGTCCGCAGCAGATGTAGGAAACGACCAGAGACTTGGTGGTAACGAAGCACCGCCGGCTGTTATTTCTGTATTCCTCGGTGAGCAGCTGGGGGATGTTCTTGATCAGCTGATCAGCACAGGAACTGCGACACACAGCAAAAAGGGTACGATTCTTGAGACTGGTGTAAAGACACTTCCGGATTTCATGAAAGATGCGACAGACCGTAACCGTACTTCCCCGTTTGCATTCACCGGCAACAAATTCGAATTCCGTATGGTCGGTTCCAGAGATTCTATTTCTGAGTGTAATGTCGTACTGAATACGATCGCTGCCGAGGCTTTTAAAGAAGCCTGCGACCGTCTGGAAAAAGCAGATGACTTCGAGATGGCAGTTCATGACCTGATCAAAGAATATGCAATTGATCACCAGCGAATTGTTTTTAATGGAAACGGCTATGCACCGGAATGGGCAGAAGAAGCAAAACGTCGTGGCCTTCCGAATCTTCCGTCTATGGTGGATGCGATTCCGGCACTGACAACAGACAAGGCGGTTAAACTGTTTGAAGAATTCCATGTATTCACAAAGACTGAGCTGGAATCCCGTGCAGAGATTCAGTATGAAATCTATGCAAAAGCAGTCAATATCGAAGCGAAGACTATGATCGATCTTGCTACGAAGCAGATCATTCCGGCTGTTGTCCGTTACACAACTGTTCTTGCGGACTCTGTAAATACTGTCCGCGCAGTCGGAGATATCGATGTCAGCGTGCAGCTCGAACTTCTGAAAAAGTGTTCTGCACTTCTGAAAACGACAAACAGTGCAATGAAGAATCTTTCAGATGTTGTTGCAAAAGTTTCTGAGATTCCGGAAGGCAGAGAACGTGCAGTATATTGTAAAGACATAGTCTGCAAGGCAATGACAGAACTCCGTACTCCGGTTGATGAGCTGGAAATGCTTGTTGATAAGTCCATGTGGCCAATGCCTTCTTATGGAGATCTGATTTTTGAGGTTTAAAAATAAGGGATTATATTTTCAGGGAGAATTGAATTGGAAGAACTGAAATTTCTAGAGGAGCAGAATGTCTCCTCCGGTTTAATAAAAAAAGTACTGGAGTTTCGGGAAATGTACCCGGTTCCGGATGAAGCGGCAGGCAGGATCACAAAGCCTGCCATCCCTTTTTATGGGAAAGAAATTCTGGAAATGGCGATTGCGGGTCTGCTTCAGGGACAGAATCTGCTTCTTGCAGGTCCGAAGGCAACCGGCAAAAATATTCTGGCAGAAAATCTGGCATATATTTTTAACAGACCGACATATAATGTATCTTTTCATGTAAATACAAACAGCGGTGACCTGATCGGCACCGATACCTTTGAAGATGATCAGGTTAAGCTTCGTAAGGGAAGTATTTATCGTTGTGCAGAATGTGGCGGATTCGGAGTGCTGGATGAGATCAATATGGCAAAGAATGATGCTGTTTCAGTACTGCATGCAACGTTGGATCATCGCCGTTCCATTGATGTACCCGGGTATGATAAGATTGATCTGCATCCGGCGGCACGTTTTATCGGCACGATGAACTATGGATATGCCGGAACAAAGGAACTGAATGAAGCTCTGGTTTCCAGATTTATGGTAATTGATATGCCGGCACAGACAGAAGAGACACTGCAGTTTATTTTTCATCAGATGTTTCCGACGGCAAAAGAACATGCAATCGATCAGTTTATCGGGGTGTTTCTTGATCTGCAGCTCAAAGCACAAAACAGTGAAATCTCTACGAAAGCACTGGATCTTCGAGGACTCCTTGCTGCAATGAAGATCGTGGAAGTGGGGCTTTCTCCGGCAAAAGCGATCCGTATGGGAGTGATCAACAAAACGTTTGATATCTTTGAAAAAGAAATCGTAGAAGATGTCGTAAACACCAGAATTCCTTTGGAATGGACCAGAGAGGATGTCTATGAATAATACAGAACCAGTTGAAATTGATGATTACCGTCTGGAACTGGAAAACAGGATTCGAAATCTTTTGTGGACAGTCAGCGGTGATTACGGACTGGATATGAAGCCTGACGTGTCACTTTTTCTGAGATCAAAGGCAATTGCACTCTATGATGGAATCAAACAGGGAGCGCTTGCCAGATATTATGATAAGGATATGCTCGGGCTTTATCTTGTCAAAAAGATATTTATGGAAGCAGGAGAAAACGAGCTGACTTTTGTGGCACAGCTTTGCATAGAGGAAGCAATCGGTGAGAAAGTCTGTAAAGAACGACCGGGAATCCGCTCTATGCAGAGACAGTGTTTTGAAGATATTCTGGATCAGGAATTCGAAAAGATGCCATCACAGGCGGATCTTGCCGGCAGACTTAAAGTGAATGTCCTAAGACGCAGACTTTCAGAAGGAGAGTATCATACCGAACAGAAAATGCAGCCGTTTATGGAATTGGTACAGGAAGCCGGCAGTACGAAAGATACGATGGAACTGATCAGGATTATTGACCGGCTGTACAATTCGCTGATCGATCCGAAGTTTGAGCGTAATCATGGAACTCTGGAACAGGTGCTTGCGGTTACACTGGAAGACCTGACTGAATTTTCGTGGGAGGATTATCTTTCGGAGGAAATGTATGAGGAAGCTCTGGAAACATACGTAGATAAGCTGACAACAAATGTTGCCGGACTTGAGAACGCTGCCGTTACCGAAGAAATGGAAGAAAAACGTGAGAGAAGACGAAAGGTAACAGTGGTTACACCGGAGATGCAGGAAAAAGCCCACACATATGTGGAACTGAATTATGGCATCACGTATCTGACTGAAGCAGAAGAAAAACGCATGAATTATCTGATGTGCAGAGATATCCACAGTGACTGCAGCCTGTATTTCACAGAAGGAATCCTGAAAAATCCTGCAAAAATAAATTATCAGTATGAATATGCGAAACGGCTCCGCAACAAAAATATCTGGCTGTATCATGACAAGCACAGGATTGTGAAACAGAATATATCAGAGCTGACGGCAACATTACGTAAATCACTGGTACTCAGAAGTGAGAGCCAGACTGTTTTTTCGGACAGAGGAAAGGTTGTTCCGTCTCGATTGTGGAGGGTGGGACGAAGCAGAGAAGCAAGAATTTTTGAACAGGAGCTGAAGGGAGATGCATCGGATTTTGTTGTGGATGTGCTGATCGATGCAAGCGGTTCGCAGATGAGCCGTCAGGGTGAAGTGGCAATTCAGGCTTATATCATCAGCGAAGCCCTCAGTAATGTCGATATTCCGCACAGAGTGATGAGCTTCTGCACTTTCTGGGATTACACGATACTGCACAGATTCCGTAAATATGATGATCCGCGTTCAGAAAATGAAAACATCTTTAATTATGTAACTTCTTCCAATAACCGTGACGGACTTGCAATCCGGACTGCCGGATATGATCTCCTCCAGCGGGAAGAAGAAAAGAAAATCATGATCATCTTAAGTGATGGCAGACCATATGATGTGATCGTAAACCGTCCGAATGCAAAAAATTCGCAGCCATATCGTGGCAAAGTAGCAGTAATGGACACGGGGATGGAAGTGCGGCGTCTCCGAAATCTTGATGTCAGCGTTCTTGGTGTTTTTGCGGGGGAAGAAAAAGATCTGGATACGGAGAAAAAGATTTTCGGTAAAGACTTTGCGTATATCCGCGATATTACGAAATTTTCGAGAATTGTCGGGAAATATCTGACAAAACAGCTTGAGATTGATGAATGATAGACAAAAATATGCAATATTTCCAAAAAATGTTAAATAAAACGAACAAAAGTATAAAAAGTTCATAAAATCGCCCTTGCGAATACTGACAAAGTCAGTTATAATAATAAGAGGTTCATAACAAAAAAACAAGGGAGAGGAAATCAATGAACGAGAACAAAGAGTTCAAACCGTATATTCCTGCTGAAAAAGTAACAGCAGAAATGACGGTCACATCTGTGCTCATGGGTGTCATCCTTGCTATCGTATTCGGTGCAGCTAACGCATACCTCGGACTTCGTGTCGGTATGACTGTTTCCGCATCTATTCCGGCAGCAGTTATTTCCATGGGTGTTATCCGTGTCATCATGAAGAAAAACTCCATTCTGGAGAGCAATCTGGTGCAGACGATCGGTTCCGCCGGTGAGTCACTTGCAGCAGGTGCTATTTTTACAATGCCTGCTCTTTTCTTATGGGCAGAAGAAGGTCTCTGTGATAAACCGAGTCTGGTAGAGATCACTCTGATCGCACTTTGCGGTGGTATCCTTGGTGTACTTTTCATGGTACCGCTTCGTAACGCTCTTATTGTTAAAGAGCATGCAACACTTCTTTATCCGGAAGGAACTGCATGTGCAGACGTACTTCTTGCAGGTGAAGAAGGCGGTGCAAACGCTTCTACTGTATTTTCCGGTATGGGACTTGCAGCAGTCTTTAAATTTGTTGTTGACGGTCTGAAAGTTATTCCGGCAGACGTTTCTGCAGCATTTACATCCCTTAAGGGTGAAATCGGTATGGAAGTATATCCGGCACTTCTTGGTGTTGGTTATATCGTAGGACCACGTGTAGCATCATTCATGTTCGTAGGTTCTATCGTCGGATGGCTGGTTATCATCCCGATGATCTGCCTGTTCGGACCAGATACTTGGCTGTATCCGGCTGATCCGGGAGTGACTATTTCACAGCTGTATGCGGCTGGTGGTGCAGCAGCAATCTGGAGCAAATATGTGAAATACATCGGAGCAGGTGCCATCGCTACAGGTGGTATTATTTCCCTGATCAAATCTCTGCCGCTGATCATCAGCACATTCCGTGATTCCATGAAGAGCATGAAGGGCGGATCTGTAAAGGGAACTGCAAGAACAGACAGAGATCTTCCGATGAACTTCATCCTGATCGGTATCGTTGCAATGGTAGTTATTATCTGGGCAGTACCGGCTATCCCGGTTAATCCGCTTGGAGCACTTCTTATCGTAATCTTCGGATTCTTCTTTGCAACTGTATCTTCCCGTATGGTAGGTATGATCGGTAGCTCCAACAACCCGGTTTCAGGTATGGCAATCGCTACACTTCTGATTTCCACAATGGTAATCAAGAGCAGCGGACAGACTGGAATCGATGGTATGAAAGCAGCAATCGCAATCGGTTCTGTAATCTGTGTCATCGCAGCGATCGCTGGTGATACTTCTCAGGACCTTAAGACAGGATACCTTCTTGGAGCAACTCCTAAGACACAGCAGATCGGTGAGCTGATCGGTGTTGTTGCTTCCGGTCTTGCAATCGGTGGTGTTCTGTATCTTCTGGATGCAGCATGGGGATATGGCGGAGCAGAAGTTCCGGCTCCTCAGGCAGGTCTTATGAAGATGATCGTTGAGGGTATCATGGGAGGAAACCTTCCATGGGCACTTGTATTCATCGGTGTATTCCTTGCACTTGGTATGGAAATCTTAAGAATTCCGGTAATGCCTTTTGCAATCGGTCTTTACCTTCCAATCTATCTGAACGCAACCATCATGATCGGTGGTGTTGTTCGTATGTTTATGGATGGCAGAAAGAACGTTGATGAAAAAACAAAGAACGACCAGGTTACAGACGGTACATTATACTGTGCAGGTATGATCGCCGGCGAAGGTCTTGTAGGTATCGCACTTGCTATCCTTGCAGTTGCAGGTATCAGCCTGGATGTATCCGGAGTTGTTAACTTTGGTAACATCGGTGGTGTTGTTCTCATGATCATCATGATCCTGACACTGCTGAAATTCTCCTTATGGAAAAAGAAAAAAGCCTGATGAGAAAACAGAATAAAAAAAGCAAAAAACAAAATATGGATATCAACTATCTTGATCTGATTCCGGTAAGATCCGAAGAACTTCACTGGCATAAGGACATAAAAGGACGTGTGATACTGGATGTGGAGAATACGGGACTGTTCAATAAAATTGCACAGAAGGTATTCAACAAACCTCAGTACACAAAAGTCCATCTTGACGCACAGGGCACTTTTATCTGGCCGCTGATCGATGGAAAGCGTACCGTATCCAATATCGCAGCACTGGTGAAGAGTGAATTCGGAGAAGCAGCCGAACCTCTGTATCCGAGAATTATCAAATATTTCGAGATTGTTGAGAGCTATCATTTTATTAAATTTGCAAATAAGCCTTCCAAGTAGGGCACACTAAGAACGGGAAACAGCATTTCGCTGTATCCCGTTCTTTTAGGTTGAGGGTTACTTTACTGAGATATAGCAACAGAGAAAGGAGTACTTATGAAAATTGCTGGAAAAAAAGTGTGGTATCTGGAATATATTCTGATCATTGTCGGAACCGGACTTATGGCAACTGCAATCACATCCTGTTTTGATGCAGCAGGAATGGTTACAGGAGGATTTTCCGGTATTGCGATTCTTGTCAAATCCTGGACAAAAGGGCTGTACGGAGATGGAATTCCGCTCTGGGTCACCAACCTTGTATTGAACGTTCCGTTGTTTCTTCTCGCCGCTAAAATAAAAGGTTTCAAATTTGTAAAAAAAGCACTTCTGGGAGATCTTTCGCTGACGATCTGGCTGGCAATCCTTCCGGCATGGAAGCTGTCCGGCGATTTTCTTCTGGTTGCCTTATATGGAGGACTTCTGCAGGGGATCGGAATCGGATGTGTGTTTCTCGGAGGCGGAACGACCGGGGGCACGGATCTTCTGGCAGCTATCATCCAGAAATATCTGAATCATTATTCCATCGCGCAGATCATGCAGTTTATAGATGGAGCAGTAGTTGTAGTCGGCATGTATGTATTTGGGGTAGAGCGTGCGCTGTATGCAATTATTGCAGTATTCCTTGTGACGAAAGTTTCTGATGGAATCATTGAGGGACTGAAATTCTCAAAAGCTGTTTACATTATTACGGATAAGCCGGATGAAGTGGCAAAGATGGTCATGGAAGATCTTGATCGTGGAATCACAGGGATTTCAGCAAAGGGAATGTACTCCGGAACGGATAAACTGATGCTGTTCTGCGTAGTCGGAAAGAAAGAGCTGGTTCATTTAAAAGAAAAAATTGACGAAATTGATGAGAATGCATTTGTGATCGTAGGTGATGCAAGAGAGGTTCATGGGGAAGGTTTCATAGAAAAATAGGAATTATTCACAAAAAAATGTAAAAAATTTAAGTTTTGGTCTTTTATTTTTGGTCATTTTGTATTAAAATAACATCTAGTATAGCAAGCCTATGGGGAAAAAGGAGAAAAACGCGCAGTAAGCGAGAAGGGATGTAAGCAGATGATATCAAATCAGGTACTTCAGAATACGCTGGAAGGACTTAAAGAAATTTCCAGAACAGAATTTTGCATCATTGACACAGAGGGAAAGGTACTCGCAACAACGTTTGCAGATTTTTCAATTCAGCCGGGAGATATACAGGCTTTTGTAGAATCCCAGGCAGACAGTCAGCTTGTAAAGGGATTCCAGTATTTTAAAGTTTGCGATGATTATCAGCTGGAATATGTGCTGGTTGCGCATGGAGATGATGAGGATACTTACATGGTTGGCAAACTTGCTGCATTCCAGATTCAGAACCTCATTGTAGCCTATAAAGAAAGATTCGACAAAGACAGCTTTATCAAGAATCTTCTTCTTGATAACCTGCTTCTGGTTGATATTTATAACCGTGCGAAGAAACTTCATATCGATGCGGATGTCCGTCGTGTAGTTATGATTCTTGAACTTCAGCAGGAGAAGGATCACAGTGCAATGGAAAGCGTTAAGAGCTTTTTCGGCGGTAAGAGCAAAGATTTCATTACTGCAGTAGATGAGAAGAGCATCATTATTGTAAAAGAACTCGAGGAGGGTGAAGGTTATCCGGAGATGGATAAGCTTGCACATGCAATCCTTGATTCACTTGGATTAAATCAGACAGAAGAGACACATATTGCATATGGTACGATCGTCAACGAACTGAAAGAAGTTTCCCGTTCTTATAAAGAAGCCCGCATGGCACTCGATGTCGGTAAGATCTTTTTTGGTGAGAAGGATGTCATTGCATACAGCTCACTTGGTATCGGACGTCTGATCTATCAGCTGCCGATTCCGCTGTGCAAAATGTTTATCAAAGAAATCTTTGAGAACAAATCACCGGATGACTTCGACGAGGAGACACTTGTCACAATCGATAAGTTCTTCGAGAACAGTCTGAATGTTTCTGAGACATCCAGACAGCTTTATATTCACAGAAATACACTGGTTTATCGTCTGGACAAGCTTCAGAAGAGTACAGGACTGGATCTTCGTGTGTTTGAAGACGCGATTACCTTCAAGATCGCACTTATGGTTGTAAGATATATGAAGTATATGGAAACCTTGGAGTATTAATGCCAAATATGAAAAATCCATGAAATCAATAAAAAGGGTTGCATTCTGCATAGAAATATGTTACAACATTGTTACGAAATGTTAATAAACTATACCGCAGAAAGCAATGGGATGCTGCCGGTACGCTGGCAGCATTTTTTATGTATATATACAGGAGGAGATTATGGAAACGATGATTGATATCATTGATGTAAGTAAATCGTATGGAAAAGGCCTTCCGGCAGTAAACCATGCCAACTTACATGTAGATAAAGGAGAATTCGTCTTTGTTGTCGGAAGCAGTGGATCCGGTAAGACAACTCTGATTAAACTTCTTATGAAAGAACTCGACAGCACAAGCGGCCAGATGATTGTCAGCGGAGAACGTCTGGAAAAAATGAAACACCGCCGTGTGGCAAAATACCGCCGTAAACTTGGCGTTGTATTTCAGGATTTCCGTCTGCTGAGAGACCGTAATGTATACGAAAACGTTGCATTTGCGCAGCGTGTCATCGGAAGACCGACACGTGTGATCAGAAGACGTGTTCCGGAAGTGCTTCAGGAAGTCGGACTTGCAGAAAAATACAAATCATTCCCGGATGAACTTTCCGGTGGTGAGCAGCAGAGAGTTGCACTTGCGAGAGCACTGGTGAATCGTCCGGATATCCTTCTGGCAGATGAGCCGACCGGTAACCTTGATCCGAAGACTTCAGAAGAAATCATGAAACTTCTCGAGCAGATCAATGAGCGTGGTACGACAGTTCTTGTAGTAACCCATAATAAAGAAATCGTTAATGCAATGAAAAAACGAGTGGTTACCATGCATGACGGTGTGATCGTCAGCGACGAGAAGGAAGGAGAATATCATGAGGCCTAGTACGATCTGGTATACCCTCAAACAGGGAATTAAAAATATAAAAAGAAACTGGATGTTTTCACTTGCATCCATTATCACAATGGCAGCCTGTATTTTTCTGGTCGGAGTTTTTTATTCACTTGTGACCAATGTGGATAATATTGCACACAAAGTAGAGCAGGAAGTACCTATTACGGTTTTCTTTGATGAAGGAACGACGGATGAGCAGATGCAGGAAGTCGGAAATCTGATTCAGGCACGTCAGGAAGTAGAACGTGTCGAATTTGAATCAGGAGATCAGGCATGGCAGAATTTCAAGGATAAATATTTTCAGGGATCCGACGCAGCAGATGGATTCAAAGACGATAATCCGCTTGTGAACTCATCTAACTATCAGGTTTATCTGAATCAGATTGAAAAGCAGACAGAACTGGTAAATTATATTCAGGGTCTGGATCATGTTCGTGAAGTTAACCAGTCTGAACAGGCGGCCAATACACTTGGAAGCTTTAACAAACTGGTTTCCTATGCATCCATTATCATCATTGCAATTCTTCTGCTGATTTCTGTTTTCCTGATCAGTAATACCGTTTCTGTAGGTATTTCTGTACGTAAGGAAGAAATCGGAATCATGAAATACATTGGTGCGACCGATGCATTTGTACGTGCGCCGTTTGTTCTCGAAGGTATGGTCCTTGGTGCGATCGGTGCGGCAATTCCGCTTGTGGCGTTGTATTTCCTGTACAATACAGCAGTTGAATTTATTCTGACGAAGTTTAATGTATTGACAGGAGTGGTTGATTTTATCCCGGTATGGCAGATTTATCAGATGCTTCTTCCAATCGGACTCCTTCTGGGAATCGGAATTGGCTTTATTGGAAGTATCTGGACTACAAGAAAGCATTTAAGAGTATAATAAAATATCAATATCACACGGCATGGGACTTTTGGTTCCATGCCGTTTGTGGTATATTAATAAGCAGACAGACTTAAGGAAGGACAGAATAAATGAAACATAAAGAATATACAGCGGGAGTTCTGACCGGTGTTTTGGTCGTAACGCTTGCAGTGGGCGGAGTGAAATTCGTGCAGCAGCGGCAATACAACGGAGTCCTTTCAGATACTTCACATGTACAGAAAATAGAATATCTGGAGAAACTGATTGACCAGGAATATCTGGGCGAGGTGGATAATGATGAGATGGCAGAGGGCGTTTATGCTGGTCTGGTCTACGGCCTTGGAGATGTTTATTCCAGATATTATACTGCTGATGAATATGCTCAGGAGACAGCTTCGACGGATGGTGCCTATGCAGGTATCGGTGTTTCTATCCAGAAAAATAAAAATGGAGGGGTGCAGATCGCGGAGTGTTATGAAGGCGGACCGGGCGCAGAAGCCGGGCTGCAGACAGGCGATGTAATTACGGCGATCAATGATACCGATGTGACGGATATGGAACTTTCGGATGTGGTTTCTATGATCAGAGAGAACAAAGACAAAACGATCGTGCTGACCGTACTTCGTGAAAATGAAGATAGTTCGCGTGAAATCAGTGTGGATGTGACGGATGTAGAACTGCCGTCTGTGTCTGGAGAAATGATTGATGAGAGTACGGGCTATATCCAGATCACACAGTTTACAGGTGTGACACCACAGCAGTACAAGGATACGTTTGCCGAATTGAAAGATAAAGGTATGGAACGTCTGGTCATTGACCTTCGCGATAATCCAGGTGGACTTCTGACTTCAGTCTGTGATATTTTACGTGAGATTCTTCCCGAGGGACTGATCGTGTATACGGAAGATAAATACGGTAACCGGGAAGAAGAGACCTGTGATGGTAAAAACAAGCTGGATATGCCGCTTGCTGTATTGGTGAATGAAAACAGTGCAAGTGCATCTGAGATTTTTGCAGGAGCCGTGCAGGATCATGGAGTTGGTACTATTGTCGGAACAACGACTTATGGCAAGGGTGTGGTACAGGAACTTCGCCAGTTAAGTGATGGAAGTGCAGTGAAACTGACCGTTTCCAATTACTATACACCAAATGGAAATTCCATCAATAAAGTGGGAATCAAGCCGGATGTGGAAGTTAAGCTGGCATCCGTACTTTTGAATAAAGACGAGATTACACATGAGGAGGACAATCAGCTTCAGAAAGCATTGAATGTAATAGAGAATTAACAAAATTAAAAGAAATGTAAAAAACACTTGCTTTTTATGCAGTTCTTTTTTAAAATATACAAAGGGATATTCTATATTTTGAGAAGGGAACGATATTATGAATAAAAGCAAAAAAGCAATTACAGGACTGATGCTGATGTTGGCTTTGACAATGGCTGTTTTTATATCAGCGATTTCAGTCAGTGCGGCTTCCGGCGTAAGAAGAACTAATGTTAAGGCAACGATTGCGGGATCCAGTAATACCGCATTGAAGATTCAATGGAACAAGTGTTCAGAGGCAGATGGGTATGTGATTTACCGCCGCGAGTCCATGAGAGTTGCTTATAAGAGAATTGCCACAGTGGGCAGTTCTGCGACAACATATACAGACAGTAAACTCGTAGCCGGAAAACCGTACCAGTATGCGGTAAAGGCATACAGCAGACAGAACAGCAAATATGTGTATAGTAAGTATACTGCAGCGACGGGGGCAACACGTCCATATGCGACAACTGTTACCCCAACAGTTTTATCCAGTTCACAGGTAAAGCTTACATGGAAACCAGTTGCAAGACTGGACGGATATCGGATATATCGCAGAGCATCCGGGGGAAAGTGGACACTGGTTGCAGATGTAAATAAAAAAACTACAGCTTATATTGATAAAAAAGTAAGTGCTGGTACAAAATATATATATACTGTCAGAGCCTATAAAAGAGGCGGCAGGGAGAAATATGCGGCAGCGGTCAGACCGAGCAGGAGTGTAATAACACCTAAGGCGACAAACATCAGTCAAATCTGGTTTACCTCTTCTCAGAAGGTTGTCATGAAGAATATTCTTTATGCCGTAGAAACCGGTGGACAGGTATATGGCAACCAGGATTATGCAGACTTTACACGTGCATATACAAACAGCAGTGCTGAACATGCAATCACCATCGGTGCAGGTCAGTGGTATGCGACAGAAGCGCAGCGGCTTTTGAAACTGATTCATACGACGATGGGTGATGCCCAGTGGAAAAGATATGACAGAGATAACAAACTTTGGACAGATGTACAGAAGGCAAACTGGTCTACATACAAAAGTACCACATATAAAAATCGTATTGTAAATATTATCAAATCTGATATCGGCAAGAAGTGTCAGGATGTATTGATGTATCGGCAGATTGCAGAAATGGAAAAAGAAATTCGGGCATTAGGTGTTACAGATGTGCAGGCAGTCGGAATGTTAATCAATATTGAACATCAGGGTGGTTACGGTGCTGTTACACGAGTGCTCAGAAAGACAAGAAAACCATATAATCTGAAAAATATCTACAATGCACTTGCTTCTGATACCGGAAACCAGGTAGGTACCTACAAGACAAGACAGGCAAAGGTATATCGGTGGTTAAATACTTATATGAAATAAAACTCAGAAGGGGGGGCAGGAGACTGCCCTTCTGTAGAGTGCGGGGAGTACAGCGATGATTTTAACAGAAGAAAAAACATATACCATATCACTTGAAAAAGAGGAAAACGACAGCGAAAACGGACTGACAGGAAACACAATTGAACTGGAGTTTTCGAATAAAGAATTACTTCACGAAATTATTACTTGTGGGATGCCGGTACAGAGACTGACTGCAGCATATCCGGAAAAAAAGCGGCTGGAAATGTTATATAAGATGTTTCTGGTGGAAACAGCACTGGATACTGAGGGAGACCGGTTGAAAAAGTCAAAAAAAACAGCTTATCTGGATTCTTCGGAAAAGAGTGTGATTTCTTATTATATGGGTATGTTTTTTACGAAGCTGATCAGCCACAGACTGTACGGAGATGAGTACCTTACCCATCTGAATCTGGTTCGTAAGATAGATCACAGTGAGTATAATGACTTTTTTGCAAGTGAATGGCGGCCGGAGATGGTTGGATATAATCCGGCAGAAGACTGCTGGAGTGTCTGGGAAGCAAAAGGCGGCAGTAACCGTCGTGAGCAGGCACTGAAAAAGGGGGTGCAGCAGCTTGAAGCTATCGGTACGCTCAATAGTGTGCGTCCAGACCCGGCAGTCGTGTGTATGACATATTACGATCACAGCTATTTATGTGGAATTTTAAGAGAACCTTTCGGTAAGACGTACGGCGAGCCGGTTCAGTTTCATATTGAAGATTATTTTGAGGCATATTACCGTCCACTCTGTGAATTGTTTTTTGACAGAGAAAGCAGTCTGAGGATGTATGATTCTTTTGCAGAGGTGACATTTACGGTTCCTTATTTTTCAGAGAATCAGGAACAGTTCGAGGAACGAAAAATTCAGATCGGAATGTCAAGAGAACTTTTACAGAAACTGATGGATTCAGATTACAAAGCAGTTGCTGAAATGAGAAAAAAAGCAGATAAAGAAAAATATCCGGAAGGTGCGTATATGGGTTCGGATGGGATTTATATCAGATGATTATAAAAAAGAGGGAAATCAATCCCTCTTTTTCCATTCTTTCCATTTGCGCATGGCTTCCGGATTTTGTTTTTCGAGACGCTTTTCCAGGCGAATGCGGTTCTGTTCCAGTCGGGCAGCAAGCTCCGGATGCTCTTCCAGTACTTTTTCGCGAATACGGGATCGACGTTTCTCGATAAGTTCTACAATATGGCGGTGCTCTTTGTGCATTTCTTTAGGAAGTTCATCGATATGTAATTCGATACGGTGGAGAATTTCATCTTCATCCAGTGCACCAAGAGTATGCCAGCTTTCGAAATGTTCTTTGATACCTTCATCAGAAAGTCGCTCGATATCCGGCATCTGATGCAGGTGCTCGATGATTGCATGAGTTGCCTGTTCCAGTTCCTGAACAGTTTCTTCACCGAAAGCCCACGCAAACTCTTCAAGAGTATCTTCTTCCTCGGCAGGAAGATGGGAATGGCTTCGAAGCTCTGCCAGTTTTTTTTCTGATTCCGGTATCTCAAGGTTATATGGCTTATGTATACCGGCATCGTTAAGTGCTGCGAGAATGGTTCTTCGCACACAGCCTTCTCTAATTAGATGACCGATACCGAGAGTTCGCATCTGATCATTGAGTGAAGAAGAATGTTCAGTAATATAAAATTGGATATCACGTTTTTTCATATTGGCGGCAATCGCCTCAAGCCGGTCAGCTGCGGTGATGTCGATGGAGTTGATAGAAGAGGCATCGACAATCACAACTTTTGTATCCTCTTTCAGGCTGCTTTCGAGATCTTCCTGAAAAATCTTTGCATTTGCAAAGAATAGATTTTCATTAAACCGGTAGATGACAACATGCTGTATCGGATAAGCATGCCGGTTTCGAACGAGGTCATAATAGGCATCTTTGCCGGGAATGATACCGCGGAAAGAACGCGGTGGGGCAGTGGCCTTCAGGATTACCGCCACAAACGACAGCAGGATACCGATCAATACACCATAGATCGTTCCGAGGAAGAGTACACTGATGCAGGCTGCCATGAAAATATAAAATTCATTTCGGCTGACTTTATAAAGGCGAATCGCAAGATGCACTTCTACGACATCCATCAACGCAGAGATGACGATGGCAGTCAGAACCGGGACTGGCAGATAACCGATAAATCCGGTAAAACCAAAGAGAAGCACTGCCATGGAGATTCCTGCAATCAGGGAAACAAGCTGAGAAGTTCCGCCGTACTGTTCATTCATAGAGGTTCGGGAAATGCTTCCGTTTACCGGGCAGCATCCGACGAAAGAGGCTGAAATATTACCTGCGGCACAGGCAAGGATTTCCTGACGGTCATTCAATTTATAGCCATTTTTGAAAGCAAAATTATTTTCTGCAAGAAGTGTTTCTGCCATGATAACGACAGCAACCATCAGTCCGCGGCCAACTGTCTGGGTAAGTGCAACATCTCCGAATTTCGGGATGATGAAAGATGGAAGTCCGGGTTTAACTGCCTGCAGAAGCACTACGCCATGATCCTGCACATGAAAACAGGTGGTGGAAAGAACTCCGAGTATCATGATCACAATGGATATCGGAAGCTTCGGAAATATTTTTTTGCCAATACGGATCAGAAACAGGGCACCGATTCCCATAGCAAGGGAAAGAAAACTGATCGAGTGTACGGCAAGAAAAATGTGATGGAGAAGTTCCGGTAATTCTCCGGAGCCGGCACCACTTCCCATAAGTTTTGGAATCTGCATGAAAATAATCGTCAGGGAAATTCCACTGATGAAACCGCCCATAACCGGAGTGGAAATGAAATCAACAATCCGGTCTGCGTGGAGACAGTAAAAAAGCAAAAGCCACAGTCCGGCGAAAAATGCGATCACAGGTACACAGGCAAGTGCATCGGGGGATTCAGCAGCAATACCAAGAGAGGCAAGTGCGCTTCCGACGATGGCGGCAGGTGCGGCATCTACACCGAAAATGAATTGTTTTGAGGTGGAAAATAAAGCAAAAAACAGGATCGGGAAAACAGATCCGTATAGTCCGTAGATCGCCGGAATGCCGGAAATCTGTGCATATCCCATAGAAATAGGAATAGATACGGCGGCAATGATGATTCCGGAGAAAATATCTCCCGGCAGATTGCGGAGGTTATAATTTTTCAGAGTGGGAAATAATTGTAAATTCATGTGAGTCCTCCTTTCTGGTGCTATTGTACCATAAACGGACAGGATTTTGTACCATGAGGGTGCAGAGGATTTTCTTGCCAAGCTGTAGCAGATTGGATATACTGTATTTGTAAATTGTAGTAGAGAAGGAGAAACATATGAGTAGTTCCACTGGAATAACAGAAAGAAAAAAGTATCTGGATGCAGCAAAAGGCTGGGGAATCCTGATGGTCGTATTTGGACATATTACAAGTCTCGGGAATCCAATTGATATCTGGTTTGGTGCATATAAACTCGCAGTATTTTATTTTGTTTCGGGTTATCTTCTGGCGATGCGGCAGAGTTTTCGCAAGATGTCGACCGGAGAATACATCAAGAAGCATGCCAAAAGTCTTCTGATACCTTATTTTGGGTATAGTGCCTTTGTAATTCTTTATAATGTGATTGTACGAATGATGCGAGGCAAAGCGGCAGTTGACGTCATTAAGATGGTTGTACTTCAGGCATATACAACGGTATGTCTGCGTGGAATCAGTGCCTTATGGTTTTTGCCAACTTTGTTTCTGGCACAGGTAATATTTATTTTAGTAATTAAAAGCAGAAAAGAAGTCAAAATTCTGGCTGCAATTGGTACAGTGGTATTTGCATGGTATGCTTCTGCATATCTGTTCCCGATGTTAAAACAGACGTTGGAGGGGAATACTTATACTTTAGTAGCGTTTCCGCTCTTTGCAATCAGCAAGGGAATCGTGGGATTCGGTTTTGTCGGACTGGGATATATGTTTTATTTTGTAATGCTTCATGTAAAACAGCCACATGTAAAAGGGATTGTCGGAATCGCGGCATTTATTGCTACGTATTTTCTTGCTCAGAGAAATGGCGGTGTAGATCTGAATCTGATGGGACTGGGAAAAAGCCAGATCATGTTCTGGTTTAATGGCGTTCTGGGATCAGCCGGCACGATCCTGCTGTTTGAATATTTAGAACAATGGTGGAAGATGGAGTTCTTAAGCTTTTGTGGAAGGAATTCTCTGATTATTATGGCAACGCATGGTACGCTGGGATTTAAGGCATTGCTTATCAATGGCTGGAAAGCAACATATGGTCTGGCAGAGGTTGCCGGCCCGCGATATTATGTGGAATGTACAGGTATTCTTGCAGAACTTATCCTGCTGGAATGTGGTGTGATCTCAGTCGTAAAGAAATGTTTTCCGTGGCTTGAAGGCAAACCGTTCCGAAAAGCAGACAGATAATTTTTTATTTCAAAAAATCAAATATTGTAATCATACGTTTGATATGGCATAATAGATAAGGAATGTTAAAAAAAGGATAAACCTAAGTTAAAAGAATGTAAAAATACGAGATTTTACAGAAGGTGTCGGTCCGTAACAGAAGGACAGAGAGACAACAGAGGAGAATTTTATGGCAATTTTTTCAATGGTTTTATCGTTGCTGTCAGGTGTGGCATTATTTTTATTCGGAATGTCACTCATGGGAGACGGTCTGAAACTGGTCGCAGGCAACAAACTTGAAGCGTTTCTGTATCGAATGACAAACACTCCGCTGAAGGGCGTTGCACTGGGAACCGGTGTAACGAGTGTAATTCAGTCCTCTTCAGCAACGACCGTTATGGTTATTGGTTTCGTAAACTCCGGTATGATGAAACTGAAACAGGCAATCGGTATCATCATGGGAGCAAACATCGGAACGAGTATTACCGGCTGGATACTCTGCCTTTCCTATATTCAGGGATCCGGAGGTATTGCCAGTATTTTATCTACGGCAACTATTTCAGCAGTAGTCGCGGTAATCGGTATTATCTTAAGAATGTTCTGTAAGCGTTCCGTTCACAAAAATATCGGAAACATCATGCTCGGTTTTGCAATTCTGATGACAGGTATGCAGACCATGAGTGGTGCAGTGGCACCGCTTCGTGAGAGTGAAGTATTTATCGATATGCTGACTATGTTTTCTAATCCGATCGCCGGCATTCTGGTAGGTATTGCATTTACAGCAGTCCTTCAGAGTGCATCAGCAACGGTTGGTGTACTGCAGGCACTTTCTGTAACCGGAATCCTGACCTTTGCCAGTGCATTTCCGATCGTTCTTGGTATCGGTGTTGGTGCAGCCTGTCCGGTTCTGATTTCCGCAATCGGTGCCAATAAGAATGGTAAGAGAACAGCTCTGATCTATCTGATGAATGATTTATTCGGTCTGATCATGTGGTCAGTGATCTTCTATACTGTAAATGCATTTGTACATTTCGGATTTATGGATATGATCATGACACCGGTAACGATCGCAGCACTGAATACCGTATTCCGTGTGGCAACGGTTGTAGTACTGTTCCCGTTTATTCCGAAACTCGAGAAGCTTGTTTGCTATCTGGTTAAGGACAGTGCAGAAGAGCTTGAAGATGAAGCGGATTTTGATCTTCTTGAGGAACGTCTGATCAATTATCCGGCGCTTGCAATCGCACAGTGTCACCGTGCAATGAACGGAATGTCCAAGAAACTCCGTAAAAACGTTAACCGTGCGATGAATCTTCTGAATGATTATCAGCAGGATAAATACGATAAGGTTCAGCGTAAGGAAGATCTGATCGACAAATATGAGAGCCGTCTGGGTGAGTACCTGATCCAGCTTACAAAGCGCGAGATGAATACGGCACAGACCACACAGGTTTCTCTGTATCTGCATACGATCAATGACTTTGAGCGCATCGGAGATCATGCTTCTTATATTGCACATATGGCAAATGAAATGCATGACAACCATACAGAGTTTTCGCAGGCAGCATGGGATGAGTTAAATATTGTCATGGAAGCTGTCCGTGAGGAAATCAATGTAACCTGCAATGCCTTTATGAAAGATGATAAGGAAGCTGCACAGAGAGTTGCTCCGCTGGGAGCTGTTATTACAAATCTCTGTGATGAGCTCAAGATGCATCATGTAGAGCGTCTGAGTAAGGGTGACTGCGGCCTGGAAGAGGGAACGGTATTTAATGATATCCTCAACAGTTTCGGACGTATCGCAGCGCACAGTGCAAGTGCGATGACAGCACTTCTCAAGAGCGGCGAGACAGATGCGGATCCGCATATTCATGACTCCAAGATCTATCCGACAGACAGCTGGGAGTATTACACATACTTCAATGAATACAGACAGAAATATGATGTCATAAACAATGAAGATCATGTACTGAGCATGGAGCCGGAAGAAGTAGAATAAAACTAAAATAAAGAGAAAGTCATCAAATACAGAGCAGATGAAACGTCTGCCCTGTATTTTTTTATGTAATAGGAAATTACTCCGTAATGTTCCTATTACATAAAAATAAAACTGAAAAAAATTTAGATAATAAGATTTTTTTCTGGCTATAGGAGTGGACATATGGTATGATGCTAAAGTGAATAAAAAAGAGGGTGCGTGCATTTTTATGCAAAACAAAAGAAAAGGAGAGAGGGAATGTTTGCATTATTCGAAAATTTAACGAACTGGTTGTGGGGGTTGCCGTTGCTGATCACAATTCTTGTGACCGGAATTTATCTGACGATTCGTTCTGGTTTTTTCCAGTTCCGTCATTTTGGACATATCGTAAAAAATATGTTCAGCAAAGAACGTCGCGAGGAAGGCGGAGACGACGGCAAGAGCCTGACACCGTTTCAGGCGATTTCCATCGCAATTGGTGGAACTGTTGGCGTATCCAATATGTCCGGCGTTGCCACTGCGATCGCTACAGGAGGTCCGGGCGCATTGTTCTGGCTGTGGGTAGCTGCATTGCTTGCCATGGTCATCAAAATGACTGAGGTAACACTTGCTGTATATTACAGAGAAAAACAGCCAAACGGAGAATACCTCGGCGGACCGACCTATTATATGCAGAAAGGCCTGGGAGACGAAAAGAAACTTCCGTTCTGGAAAATTTTTGCCGTATTATTCGGCGGATGTATTTTTATGACATGGTTCATCACACTTCAGAATTATACAGTATCTGAGGCAGTAGGAAGTACATTTAAACTTCCATATATCGTACCGTCACTTTTATATGTACTTGCAATTTATGTTATCATCATCGGCGGTGTAAAAAAAGTCGGTGTCATTTCTTCCTATATGACTCCGGTTATGTGTCTGCTCTATATTGTAGGTTCTCTGTTTATCCTGATTACAAATTATGAGAGACTTCCGGAAGCATTTGTACTGATCTTTAAGGGCGCTTTCACTACACAGGCTGCTGTCGGCGGATTCCTGGGAGCAGGAGTGGCAACTGCCATGCGTCTTGGTTTTGCGCGTTCTGTATACAGTAATGAAGCCGGATGGGGTACTTCTCCGATGATCCATGCTTCTGCAAAGACAGATCATCCGGTAAAACAGGGACTGATGGGTGCGTTCGAAGTATTTGCAGATACCATTGTGGTCTGCTCTATGACAGGTCTGGTTGTTATTGTTACCGGTTACTGGAATTCCGGACTTCAGGGTTCCGAACTGACACTGACCGCATTTGAATCCGGTATGGGATCAGTTGCACGTGCACTGATTGCGCTCAGTATCTTCCTGTTTGGACTGACTACTTCAACAGGCTGGTTTACATACTACAGTGTTATCCTGAAACATTGGCTGAAAAACAATCAGAAAGTGTTCAAAATCGCAGAAAAAGTATTTATTCTCGGAACACCATTATGGGGACTTCTGGTTACCGTACTGACACTTTACGGAAACGGAACTCCGGCACAGCTCTGGGTTATTGCCGACTTTACGACGGTATTCCCGACATTTGTAAACGTAGCAACATTATTTATCTTAAGCGGAACCTTTATCAAACTGTTAAAAGACTACAAGGCACGTTACCTTGGTATTGGAAAAGTAGACGAAGATATGGCTCTTTTCTATGAAGACAAGAAAGCAAAAGAGGAAAAATAAGCATTGGAAAAGATTTTTTTTAACGGATGTATCCGTACATTAGATGATGCAGGCTGTGTTGCAGAAGCAGTCGGTATCGAAAATGGAAAAATTGCTTTTATTGGAACAAATGAAGAAGCACAGAAAATCACCTGTGAGGAAAAAACAAACCTGCAGGGGCGGCTGCTTCTTCCGGGGTTTGTGGATACACATCTTCACATGCTGCATTATGCATTTGTCGAACGCTCGGTCAAGCTGTTTGACTGCAAAAGCGTCGAAGAAGCGCTGAAGGCAGCACATAAAAGACTGGAAGAACATGCCGGAAAGCCACTGACCTGGCTGTACTGTCGCGGCTGGAATGAAGAACATTTTGACGAACCGCGTTATCCTCTGAAAGAGGAACTGGATGCGCTGTCAAAAGAAATTCCAATCATCATGGTCCGTGTATGCGGACATGTGGCAGTCTGCAATACACCGGGGCTTGAACGCCTGAAAAAAATCCCACAATTTGCGGAGATAGCAAAAGATGTAGATTTTGAGACCGGACTTCTGAAAGAAAATGCTGTACAGTTTTATTCTTCTGTGTTGGAAGCTCCGTCCCAGGAAGAGGTGGAAAGTTACATTGTATATAGTGCGAAGAAACTGAATGAATGCGGATTCACCGGAGTGCAGTCGGATGATCTGGCATCTCTTCCGGGAAAGAACTGGAAGCGCATCATGAATGCATATAAAGCGCTGGATGCGAGAGGTGAGCTGAATGTCCGACATTATGAGCAGTGTCTGTTTGAGCGTGCAGAGGATGCGAAAGCATTTATTGAAGAAGGATACCGTACCGGTCAGCGTGGAGACCACTTTACGATCGGCCCGATGAAACTGATTCAGGATGGATCTCTGGGTGCAAGGACAGCAGCGATGAATGAACCATATGAGGATTCTCCGGGAAATACCGGAATCATTACATTCACACAGGAAGAACTGGATGATCTGTTTGCATTTTTTGACCGGCATCAGATGCAGGCAGCGGTACACTGTATCGGTGACCGTGCGATGGATATGGTAATTGAAGCGATTGCGAAATCTCCATATCGTAAGGACAATGCAAAGAACAGACACGGAATCGTTCACTGTCAGATCACAAATCCACGGATTCTGAAGGAAATGAAAGAACATGACATTCTGGCATATATTCAGCCGGTATTTGTAGACCTTGATATGAATACAGTAGAATCGGCGATCGGCGCACATCGTATGGAAGGAATCTATGCGTGGAAAAGTATGCTGGATCTGGGCATTCATGCATCCGGCGGTTCCGATGCACCGGTCGACAGTTTTGATGCAATGGAAAATATCTATTTTGCCGTAACCAGAAAGAATATTTATGGTGAGCCTGAAGAAGGCTGGATTCCTTCGGAACGCTTAAGCGTAGATGAAGCGGTGAAACTTTTTACAAAAGATGCTGCATATGCGTCTTATACTGAAGACGAAAACGGAACGATCGAAATTGGCAAAAATGCAGACTTTGTGATTCTTGAAAAAGATATCTACAAGATTGATCCAAATGAGATCAAGACTACAAAAGTGGACATGACCATACTTGGTGGCAGGACCGTGTATGAGAGAAAAATGTGATATAAATAAAATAAGCAGATAATAAGGAGATTGTCAGCTCTTTCGGGCGCAGTCTCCTTTTTTATTTTGATTTAAAGTAGTGTGCTGAGATAGATATGAATGTCAAAATATGGTATACTGAGACAAAAGCTCTCTTATAACAGACAGATATGAAAAGACTGTATGCGAAAGCAAAATTTGAAAGTGAGAACAATATATGTATGAGATCATGAATGCAGATGAGGCAATCCGTCTGATCCGGGATGGAGACTGTATCTGTGTCAATTCATTTGTAGGAATCGAAAACCCGATGGAACTTCATGAGGCATTGTATCGGAGATACCAGAAAATGCAGTCACCGACGCATCTGACGATCGTATCGAGTGCCGGCTTCGGAGTCTGGGATGAGGAACATAATGCAGAAGGATATATTCGCGAGGGCGCGGTAGACAAGCTGATCTGCGGTCATTTCGGGGCTATGATGAGCACGAAGAAACTGGTGCTTGAAGACCGGTTTGAAGCTTATAATCTGCCGCTGGGATGTATCTCTCACGCGATACGTGCACAGGCGGGAGGCCTTCCGGGAGCACTGTCAAAGGTTGGACTGGATATTTTTGTTGACCCGCGAAGAGAAGGACCGGGAATCAACCGTATTTCGATTGATGATTCTCTGGTCAAATATGTGGTAGTGGATGGAGAGGAGTTTCTTTATTATAAACTTCCGAAGATTACGATTGCACTCATAAAAGGTACAGCGGCTGATCGGAAGGGAAATATTACCTTTGATGATATGTACATGTCCGGAGATGCATTATCTATCTGTCAGGCAGTCAAGGCGAATCGTGGAAAAGTGATTGTACAGGTGGACCGGCTGGTAGATGCACCGTCCCGTCCGCGTAATGCTATCATTCCGGGATGCCTGGTCGATGCAATCGTTGTGGCAGAGCCGGAAGAGCGAAATGAAGCATACACGGCCCTGACCGGAAGTTTTGAGATCCCGTATAAAGAATGGCATACATGGAATGAAAAAATTCATGAGCTTTCTCAGAAACAACGCAAAAATAACATTCCTGCGAACATTATCGGAAAAAGGGCAGCCAGGGAACTGCGTGTGGATGATATTGTAAACATTGGAATCGGGATTCCGGAGACGGTTTCCAGATATGCACGAAAGAGTGGAATGCTGGATATGATCACGCTGACCGTAGAATCCGGTGGAATCGGCGGTTTTCCTGTTTCGGGAGAGGCATTCGGAGCGATGATCGGAGCCGCTTCTGTTTATGATATGGCAAACCAGTTTGATCTGTATGATAACGGTGGTCTGGATGTTTGTTTTATGGGAGCTCTGGAAGTTGACTGCCATGGAAATATCAATGCACACCGTGGCACGGGAGCATTTGCTGGTATCGGCGGTTTTGCAAATATTACCGCCAAAACGCCGACTGTGGTTTTCTGCATGACATTTAATGCAAAAGGGCTGGAAGTTACCCAGGAAAAAGGCGTTGTGACGATCCGCAAAGAAGGAGAAATTTCCAAATTCGTAGAGAAGGTATCAAGTGTCAGCTTTTCGGCAAAACGTGCGATCGAGAATGGACAGAAAGTCCTTTATGTAACAGAACGCTGTGTTTTCCGCCTGACCCCGAAAGGGTTAAAACTGATTGAAGTATATCCGGGAGTGGATATGCAGAAAGATATATTGGACAGGCTGCCATTTGAAGTGGAAGTCTGACAGGTAAGTTTTTAATAAATGAAATTTGTTTAAAACAGGAGAATACTATGGATCATTTTGAATTACACTCTGAATACCAGCCCACTGGCGACCAGCCCCAGGCCATTGAAAAGCTGGTCAAAGGATTCAAGGAAGGCAATCAGTTCGAGACCTTACTGGGTGTTACCGGATCAGGTAAGACCTTCACAATGGCGAATGTTATCGCCCGGTTAAATAAGCCAACTTTGGTACTTGCGCATAATAAAACACTGGCAGCACAGCTTTACGGTGAGATGAAGGAATTTTTTCCTGAGAACGCAGTCGAATATTTTGTCTCCTAGCATGAGAAAGTCAAAAAACAGGTGGTATTTTGTGGTATGTAGGTGGTTGAACATCCAGATGTTGTGGAAGTGGTAGTGGTGAGAGTATAGGTGAAAAGCGGGTGGATGAAGAGGTTTTGTGACTTTTCATTGCCTGCTTTTTTGGATAATAATTAAAAAATATAGTGTATGAACATAAAATACTTGTTATAATCTAAATATGAATATGACAGAAAGGTTGGTAGTGATTATGTGTGAGAAAAAAGAATTGAGCTTTTCAATATTCATGTTGTATAGTCTTGCGGATAAATGGAAGATGTCTCCAGCCAAAGTGTATAAAATATTAAATTCAACCGGAATTTTGGATAACTATATTATTAAATGTTACGATGTTCTTCATACACAGGGAAAGGAATATTTGGTAGAAGATATTACCGATTATGTGAGAGAAAAAGGAGTTAATGTATGATTGAAAAATCCAAAGGTAATACATTCTATTTATAGATATTGAAAAGTATTATATAGTTTTATAAATTACAATAGAAAAGAGTGAAAAGATGAAAAGTGTTCTTATTACACCAGAAGGCATACAAAAAAATTTGAAAAATATAAAGCCGTTAGATGCTATTTGTGAATATATTTGGAATGGATTTGATGCATTTGCAACACAAGTAGAAGTTGAGTTAAATCGAAATAAAATGGGACTCATCAATATGATTACAATACGTGATAATGGATGTGGAATTAATTATGATGAATTGAAATATAAATTTCAACCATTTAATGATTCTAAAAAAGCAAATGCGTCTCAGAAAACAAATCATACGTTACCTCATGGGAGAAAAGGGATTGGTCGTCTGACATTTTTTGCATTTTCTCAGACGGCAAGGTGGGATACTGTATATCGGAAAGATGGGGATACATATGAGTATTACATCTCTATGAATAAAGATTCTCTAAATCAATATGATGATAATGGTGAAAAACTTCCGTGTAAAGTAGAAAAATTGACGGGAACAAAGGTAAGTTTTACACAATTAGAATCCATGGAAAAAGAAGATATTATCAATAAAATCAAAGAAGAATTTTTTTGGTTTTTGGAATTGAATAAAGAAAATGACTATAAAATTATCGTTGATAAAGAATGCATAGATTATTCAGATTTTGTTGAGCATACTGAAAATATGGATGTTTCTAAATATGGGTGTAAGGAGACGTATGATGTTCGTTTTGTTCAATGGAAGCAAAAATTGGGGAATGAATATTCGCGAATATATTATCTTGGTTCAGATAATAAAGAAAGATATAAAGAAACTACAAAATTGAACAAAAGGGCAGACCATTTTTTTCATAGCGTGTATATAAAAAGTAGTTATTTTGATGATTTTCATTTTACAAATGAGGAGATAGAAGGTCAAGGGGACTTATTTCCTAATAAGTGTGATGATGAATACAAAATTTTAATAAATGGAATTAATACATTTCTTATTAAATATAGAAGTAGGTATTTGAAAGAAGCTTCAGATGCTTATATTTCAAAACTGATAGATGATAAATTGTATCCGGAATTTGATACGACGAATTTTATACAGGCGTATCAAAAGAAAGAACTAGATAGTCTTGTAGGTGCTTTATATGCTGCACAGCCTAAAATTTTCACAGGCTTAAGTAATGATAATAAAAAAATCACATTACAATTATTAAGGCTTATTATGGATAATGGAAACAAACCAGAGTTGTTTAAAATATTACAAGGTGTAATTGAGCTGGATGAAGAGGAACGGAAGGAATTATCTGGTATACTTGAATACAGTTCATTAAGTAATATAACAAAAACAATAAAATTATTATGTGATAGGCAGAAAGTTATTCAGGCATTAAAAGAAATTGTGTTTAATAAAGAGTTTAATTCATATGAAGTAACACATGTACAAGAATTAGTAGAAAATCATTATTGGATTTTTGGAGAACAATACAATTTAATTACATCAGCTGAACCTGATTTTGAATTAGCATTAAAGGGAATGATAAAAGCGGAAACTGGAATGGAAGAAGAGATACATATAGAGCATCCTGATAAAAATAAAGAAATGGATATATATATGTTACGTCAAGATCGTCAGGGTAAAGTAACAGAAAATGTTGTTGTTGAATTAAAAAGACCTAAAATAAAATTAGGAGAAAAAGAATTATCACAAGTAAAAAAATATATGCGAGTAATAAAAGACACTCCAAGATTTAATGCAGGTAATGTTAAATGGACGTTTTATTTGGTTGGAAATGAATTTGATAAAAGTCATTATATTTCGGGAGAATTAGAAAGTCATAAGCATTTAGGAGAGCAACATTTAGTTCATTGTCAGGATGACGGTTTGACTAAAATATATGTACTGAAATGGAGCGAAATTTTTGATGATTATTCTAAGCGACATGACTTTTTGATGGAACATTTAAAATTAGAGGAAAAACTATGGTTAGAAACTCATGAATCTGCAGATGGGGCTGTAACAGATGTAAAAAATAATAGTGCAACATTATCAGAGGCCGTTATTCCTAAAAATAAAAAAATTGTCTGCTAATAGTACATAGCCGATTGGTTCACCAAGAGCCAATCGGTTTTTTCATGCTTATTTTTATACATAGCCAGTCCCGTAAAACGGATTGGCTATTAAATTTTTCGAGGAAGGAGGTAACAATATGAGCAAGTGTAAAGTTATCGCTCTTGCAAATCAGAAGGGAGGAACTGCTAAGACCACAACGACCTTAAATCTTGGAATTGGTCTTGCACATCAGGGGCGAAAAGTATTATTGGTTGATGCTGATCCGCAGGGAGACTTAACGACTGCATTGGTTTGGACGACTGCAGACAGTCTTCCGATTACATTAGAAACACAAGAGAACCATCTCTTTATAGTGAGCAGATATTGGATAGTCCACAGGCTGTTGTAGAATTGATGGCGAAGGAGTTATCCAAATATGACAGAGAAGTATTTTGTATCCTGAATATGAAAAATAATGGACCGGTAATCAATATGAATCTGGTCAGTGTTGGAAAAATCAATGCATCTTTGGTAATTCCCAGAGAAGTTTTTAAGAGCAGTATTCTGGCAAATGCTTCTGCAATCATTGGACTTCATAATCATCCCAGTGGTAATGTGAAACCATCAAAAGAGGATATGATTGTTACGAGAAAGCTGCAGAAGTGCGGACAGCTATTGGGGATAGAATTGCTGGATCATATCATTGTCGGTGGAACTAATGGAAAGATGCTCAGCTTCCGAGAAGAAAAGATGTTGAATGTGACAGGAAGGATGGATTGGGAGAGATAGAAGAAAAAAGAATTAGAAGTTTTTATTTATTGTAATATTTCATGTAGCGGCATTAGTAAAATAGTGTCGCTACAAAAAGCTGACTTATACATTGATATTATATGCATAACTCAAAATAAAATTGTTAAAAATAGAAAAAGAAACAATATATAACGAAAAAATCTCTAAATAAGAAAATTTATATTGACTGAGAGAAGAGTAAAACATATAATAAAGGTGGAGGTGTATAAGAATGTTAGTAAAAGTAAGTGTTGAAAATTTTAAATCTTTTGATAAAGCAGCAGAGCTGACAATGATTTCCTCAAATAAAATACGAACAAATGCAAATCACAGGTTAAAGATAAAAAGTACCCAGTTATTAAAATATGCAGTCGTTTATGGAGCAAATGCATCTGGAAAGACCAATCTGGCATTGTTCTTTAAATTTTTTAAAGATAGTGTCTGCAATGGTATTCCGATAGAAGCTACACAGATGTTTTGTAAGAATCGGAAGGAGAATAAGGAACGAGAAAGTAGTTTTGAAATTCAGATTACTGTAGGTGACAAATTTTATGCCTATGGTTTTTCCGCAGTTTTAAGCAGACGAAAAGTAACCGGAGAATGGTTATATGAATTATATCAGAATGGTTCAGCAAAAAGTCTCTTTGAACGAGAAGGAAGCAAACGTCCGGTGTTAAATGATGGTATTACGCTGATAAACACAGAAAAAAATAAATTTGAAACCTATGCAGATGATTTTGAAGGAAATGAAACATCTTTGTTCCTGACAGAAATGAATCGTGGAAAAAAATATAGCACACGATCTAAATTATTGTTCTTCCGGGATGTATATGATTGGATTCAGAATCATATTTCGATTATCACACCGGATACGCCATTGATTGATTTGGAATATTATTATGATGATAATTCGCTGAAGCTGATTAACAAATTGATCAAAACATTTGATACGGGTATCAGCCAGGTAAAAATTGAAGAAATTACATTGGATGAGTTATCAAATGCATTGCCGAAATCAGTATTTGATAAGATGATGCAGCATGTAAAAAATAGAATGGAAGAGCAGGAAGAACCATCATTCAGAATGACAATGAGGTCGAAGGAAACTTTCTTTAATATCGAAGTTGAAGGACATTCTGAACCGAAGGTCACAACAATCCGATTGCATCATAATAAGTCATTTTATGAGTTCGGTTTTGATGAAGAGTCTGATGGAACAAGAAGATTATTCGATTTGATGGATATGCTGTTGAATAAACGAGAAGATGTTCTTTATGTTGTGGATGAATTGGAGAGAAGCTTACATCCGAAATTGACAGAACGATTTTTGCAATTGTTTATGCAGCTACATGATGAGCAGCGTATGCAGCTATTGTTCACTACACATGAATCATCCATTATGGATCAGGCTATTTTTAGAAGGGATGAAATCTGGTTTGTAGAACGTAATGCAGAAAATGCAAGCTCTATTTATTCCTTAGATCGTTTCAAGGAGAGGTATGATAAGGTGTTGAGCAAGGCATATCTGGAAGGAAGATATGGTGCGATACCGGTATTTTCAACATTCGACTTTGCGCGAGCAACGAGTCAGACGGATGTGCTTGCACAGACACCTGACGACTGCCGCGACAGTGCAGAAAGGATTTCTGCACCTAGAGAGGAGGAGTAGCCTTGGCTCCAGTAAGAAGTTATACGAATTGGAATAGCAGAACTACAGATGATGAAGAACAGATTGAGCCTTATCGTAAATATTTCTTCATATGTGAAGGTGCTAATACAGAAACATGGTATTTCAAAAAGTTAATTGATATACGAAAAGAATTAAATATTCATCCGTTGATTGATATCCGTTTGCTTGAAAAAACAGAGAGAGACAGAGATATTTCATTTCCAAGACGTTTGATTAAATTTGCGGAAGACCAGAAAGAAAATCCGGAAATATCATTTGATAAAGAACGGGATAAGATGATCATTGTTTTTGATGGAGATATTTTTGAAGAGAAGGTGCTTGATTATGATGAATTAGTAGCAGAAGGCGAAAAGAACAACATATTAGCGGTTAGCAATCCGGCATTTGAACTGTTTTTGTTGTTACATTATGAAAATTCATATGAAGATGATATTGAGCCAAATGCAGAGCAGATTATCCAGAACGAAAAAGATGGACATCAGACGTTTATCTATAAGTTGTTACTTGCCAGAACAGGAATCAATCCGAAGAAGAATTCTGCAATTGGAGAGTTGGCAGAGAAAGTAGAGATTGCTATTGAGCAGGAAAAGAAAATCAATGAAGATATTCATCAGTGTAAAGGACAGATTACTTGTAATATAGGTCGGATAATTGATGAAATTCGGAAAGATGATGGAAAATAGGCATATGAAAAAAATAAGAAAGGTAATAAAATTTTTGAGTAAAAAACTGAATATACTTCAGGAAAAAGTTAATATGTTGTATGTTGCAATAAGCATTCTTGTAGTAGTAGCTATCAATCCACTGTGGCTCCTTCGTTGAGAGCATTCCTTCTGCATAGATATACTGTGAATAAGGCAGGATAGCTACAAAAACGACGATGGTCATAATCTCACCGGTAAGAGGATCTGTCATGGAGAACGTCTGTCCAGCAAAGTCAACTTCCATCTTTTGCGCGACAACAGCATCAAAGTGGGCGGTCTCATAATTCTCTTCACACTACTTGTTGTAGAGCTCACAATACTGGCTGTATTGATAGAAACGAGTGCCTTCTTCTTCGCACTTTTTCTTATAGCGGTTCCAAAGAAACATGAGTGTCATGTTTTTACGGGTAGCCATAAGCTTGGCAGCCTCTTCATAATCAGGTAACTCGATGTTCTCATTTCGACCTCCTGATCCAGGTACAGATCCATACACCTTCAGGGCAATACCATAGTTAGTGATGCCTGCTGGTAATGGATAGCTCAGATCTTCGCACTTCTTGAATGCTCTCAAGAAGTCATTAACGCCAGACTTGCTGAAACCAGTCTGACGAGCTATTTCGCTACCGGACATTGATAGCGCGTAGTGTTTGATAATGATGTCCTTGTAATCCAACTGCATACATTATCCTCCTTAAAATGATGTATTCACCATCCCTGAGATGGCTACTATCATTATAAGGATTAGATTACACAGACTGGTAGCAATTCGGCTGTTCAGAAACGGAATGCGACCGTTTTGCTCCGCAAATCCGGCCGTTTAGCTTCGCAATATGCAGGATGTGGTGGAGCAGAGGAATCGGTGGCAGATCAGCACTGGATTATTTGATCAAAGTAAAAGAATACAGTTTTTTAGAGGCGGTTGAATTGCTTGCAGTGATGCTTGTAAACACCCAGGCAAACAAACGAATGTTACAGGAAATGCCTCATGAAAATATCGAAGATCTGTCGGCTATGCGGGATTCACAACCAAAAGAGAAGCTAATGCATTTCGTGATGAAGTAATCGGACAGCTACATACCGGAACCTATATTGTGTATGGAAAAATCCGGGTAGAGGAGTTTATGATCTTCTGGTTGTAAGATATTATGCGTCCCCGAATAACAGACGACACTTATACAACTTACAAAGGTGCCATTAAGAATTACATTGTTCCACAGATTGGAAAGATGTATATGTCTACACTAAATCAGGGGTATATCAGAAAATTATATAATGCAGTTGCAGAGAAATATGAATCAGTTGCGAAAAATGTCAGGACGATCATGAAAAAATCATTGGAGTATGCATTTAACAAAAATGTACTGGTAATAAACCCAGCGAAGGGAATCAATTTACCGAAGAAAATAAAAAAGACAGAGTATCATGTACTGAAAATTGACGAGAAGAAAACATTGACACTTCCGCAGGTGCTTCGGTTGATTGAGGCAAGCAAGGAGACACCGATTCATATGCAAATTCTGTTTGCGGTATTGATGGGACTCAGAAGAAGTGAAATAAATGTTCTGAAATACAGTGATGTCGATTACATTCACAGGATGTTGAGAGTAGAGCGTCAGTTGGGAAAGAAGCCAAACAGTAAAGCAGAAGACTGTACACCTAAGATGCTGACAAAGCAGGAAATTAAAACAAAAACATCTGCTGGTGTGCGTGAACTTCCAATACCGGATTATGTATTTGAAGCAATTCTGGAAGAACGGAAAACTTATGAGAAGAACCGCAGACGCAGACCAAAAGAGTTCCGGGACTGGAATTATATTTGTTGTTCGACATATGGGAATCCAAAGAGTAAAGGTTTTCATCAGAAATACTATAAAGACTTATTGAAATCCTTGGATTTGCCTGATATTCATTTTCACCAGTTGAGAAATACCTATGCAACTATTTTGCTGAAGAATAGCTTTAATTCAAAAGGTGTTTCGCATTTATTGGGACATGCCAAGGAAATCATATCAGTAGATATCTATGGAGATACGCAGGAAATCATAGAAGAATGTCTGGATGTATTGGAACCATTTATTGAAGAAGTTATTCCAAAAGAGCGGAAAGATCAGTATTATGATTATTCAGAAGTGATTGAAATAGACTTAATCCTGGAGGAATATTTCAACGCAGCATGATAAAAAATAGAATAGTAGTAAGAGAGAAAAGTACAAATAAGAATCGAACATTTGTACTTTTTTCTTACCTTCATCTATATACTTTCAAAAAAATGTCTGATATAATAGGGACTGTTACAAGAACAAACAGTAAAAATATGACAGAACCGGAGCCTGGTATCATCAGGTATTTCCGAGTGCTGTTTTATCCGCAAAAATCAGTTTTGTGACTTTTATTCGTAACGAGGTGAAAAGGACATCTATTCACCATAAAATAAGCTTTTCGTTACGAATCTGGATACGAATTTTTGGCTGATAATGATCATAGTAAAAGTCACAAATGGAGGGATTTACCATGAATGAGTTCAAATTAAAAGCCCCATATAAGCCCACCGGCGACCAGCCCCAGGCCATTGAAAAGCTGGTCAAAGGATTCAAGGAAGGCAATCAGTT
>NZ_QRXT01000005.1:0-84279 GCF_003460065.1 Ruminococcus sp. AF17-22AC | reverse complement strand
TCAAAGGATTCAAGGAAGGCAATCAGTTCGAGACCTTACTGGGTGTTACCGGATCAGGTAAGACCTTCACAATGGCGAATGTTATCGCCCGGTTAAATAAGCCAACTTTGGTACTTGCGCATAATAAAACACTGGCAGCACAGCTTTACGGTGAGATGAAGGAATTTTTTCCTGAGAACGCAGTCGAATATTTTGTCTCCTACTATGATTATTACCAGCCGGAGGCGTATGTGCCGTCTACGGACACTTATATTGCAAAAGATGCCTCCACAAATGATGAAATCGATAAGTTACGATTATCTGCAACGGCGGCTCTCTGTGAGCGCAGGGATGTAATTGTTGTATCCTCTGTTTCATGTATTTATGGTCTGGGTGCACCGGAAGAATTTTTTGATATGATGATCTCACTTCGTCCGGGAATGGAGAAAGACAGAGATGATGTGATCAAAGAACTGATCGACATTCAGTACAACCGTAATGAAATGGATTTTCATCGAGGTACATTCCGGGTGCGTGGTGATGTATTGGAAATTTTTCCTGCCAACTATTCTGACCGTGTGATTCGTGTAGAGTTTTTTGGGGACGAGATCGATCGTATTACAGAAGTGGATGTCCTGACAGGCGAGATCCGCAGTGAACTGAAACATGCCGCGATTTTCCCGGCATCCCATTATGTTGTGCCACAGAGCCAGATCCAGAGAGCAGCAGATGCCATCCTCGAAGAAATGAAAGAACAGGTTGCCTATTTTAAAGGTGAGGATAAGCTGATTGAGGCACAGCGTATTGCCGAGAGAACGAATTTCGATGTAGAAATGATGAAAGAAACAGGCTTCTGTTCCGGTATAGAGAATTACTCACGACATCTTACAGGACTGGCACCGGGGCAGCCGCCATATACATTGATGGACTATTTTAAAGATGACTTTCTTCTTATTATAGATGAGTCTCACAAAACCGTCTCACAGGTTGGCGGCATGTATGCCGGTGACCAGAGCCGTAAACAGACACTGGTGGATTATGGTTTCCGTCTGCCGTCTGCGAAGGACAACCGTCCGTTGAGTTTTGAGGAATTCGAAAACAAACTGGATCAGGTTATGTTTGTTTCTGCGACACCGGGACAGTATGAGGCGGATCATGAGCTTCTTCGTGCAGAGCAGATTATCCGTCCGACCGGACTTCTGGATCCGAAGGTTGAGGTGCGTCCGGTGGAAGGGCAGATCGATGACCTGATCGGAGAAGTCAATAAAGAAGTAGAAAAGGGCAATAAGATTCTGATCACGACACTGACAAAACGTATGGCGGAAGATCTGACGGATTATATGAAAGATGTCGGCATTCGTGTACGTTATCTCCACTCAGATATTGATACCCTTGAGCGAGCGGAGATCATCAGGGATATGCGCCTGGACGTTTTTGATGTACTGGTTGGAATCAACCTTTTGCGAGAAGGTCTGGACATTCCGGAAATCACGCTGGTAGCCATCCTGGATGCGGATAAAGAAGGATTTCTGCGTTCAGAGGTTTCACTTATTCAGACGATCGGACGTGCAGCACGTAACAGCGAAGGTCATGTCATTATGTATGCTGATGTGATGACGGATTCCATGCGAAAGGCAATTCAGGAGACTGAGCGAAGAAGAAGTATTCAGGAGGCATACAATAAAGAACATGGAATTACACCGACCACGATCAAAAAAGCGGTGCGCGATCTGATTACTGTTTCCAGGGCTGTTGCTGAGACAGAAGATAAACTGAAGAAAGATCCGGAATCCATGACAAGGAAAGAACTGACAAAACTGATTGGACAGGTGGAAAAGCAGATGCGCGCGGCGGCCGCAGATCTGAACTTCGAACAGGCGGCAGAGCTGCGTGACAAGATGATCGAGCTTAAGAAAAATCTGGACGAGATGGATTCCTGAGATATGGAGAGAAAATGTCAAAGTGCATAAGAGTAGCTTGTGATTAATTTTCACTTTACGCTTGTACAGTGATGGTGAGCGTGCTAAAATGGAACGAGCACGACACGAAAGAAGGATAGAAATATGCAGTTTTCCAAAAGATTAGACAGATTTGGAGAGGAAATTTTTGCAGCCCTGAATAATCGACGTATGGAGCTGGAACAGCAGGGAATGAAAATTTATAATATGAGTGTGGGAACACCGGATTTTAAGACACCGGAGCACATCAAAAAAGCACTTGCAGAAGCAGCAATGGATGACAATAACTGGAAATACAGTCTTCGTGATCTTCCGGAACTGCTCGAGGCAGTCTGTACTTATTATAAGAAACGATTTGATGTGGAGCTGACACCGGATATGGTAATGACTGTTTACGGAAGTCAGGAAGGTATGGGACATCTGGGGATGGCGCTTTGTGATGAAGGCGATGTGGTACTGCTTCCGGATCCATGTTATCCGGTATTTGCCGCAGGGAGCCTGATGGCAGGCGCGAAGCCGTACTATTATCCATTGGTGGCTGAGCATGAGTTTCTTCCATATGTAAAGGATATCCCGGAAGAGGTGGCAAAGAAAGCCAGATACATGGTTGTTTCCCTGCCGTCCAATCCGGTTGGAAGCATTGCAACACCGGGGCTGTACGAAGAAATTGTAGAGTTTGCGCGTAAGTATGATATTCTTATCATTCATGATAACGCATACAGTGATATTATCTTTGACGGAGCGCATGGCGGAAGCTTCCTTTCTACAGAAGGAGCGCGGGAAGTTGGTGTAGAATTCTTCAGCCTTTCAAAATCCTTTAATGTAACCGGCGCGAGAATCAGTTTTCTGGTAGGTCGTCCGGATGTGATTGCAGCACTTCGTAAATTAAGAAGTCAGATTGATTTTGGTATGTTTCTTCCGATTCAGAAAGCAGCGATTGCGGCACTGAACGGTCCGCTGGAAAGTGTACAGGAGCAGTGCGATATGTATCAGGAAAGACGTGATGCACTTTGCAATGGTCTTCGTGAAATCGGCTGGGATCTTCCGAATGGAAAGGGAACCATGTTTGTCTGGGCGAGAATCCCTGGTGGACGTACTGATAGTATGGCATTCTGTATGGAACTGATGGAAAAAGCTGGTGTTATCGTAACTCCTGGTGCAAGTTTCGGACCACATGGAGAAGGATATGTGCGTTTTGCGCTTGTACTGCCGCCGGATAAGATCCGCGAGGTGGTAGAGGCAATCCGCAGAAGCGGAATCTGAGAAAGCAGCACATATCTGCAGAAAGATTTATTTACAATAAATTAAGAACAGAATCTTACATAATCGCAGTACATCTGACACAAAGTAACAAAGTGGAAAAGCAGATTTTCCCGATTTGTGTCTGTACTGTGATTTTTTTTGATTTTTAAAAAAATTAATAATTATCTGTTGACAAACAATAATGACAGTGCTATCTTAACAGTATAGATGTTAGCACTCCTCATTATTGAGTGCTAACAAATGAAACGGAAAGGAACTGAGAGCATGGATGAACAAT
The DNA here is from genome assembly GCF_003460065.1 of Ruminococcus sp. AF17-22AC. Classification (NCBI taxonomy): domain Bacteria; kingdom Bacillati; phylum Bacillota; class Clostridia; order Eubacteriales; family Oscillospiraceae; genus Ruminococcus; species Ruminococcus sp. AF17-22AC. The sequence continues at coordinate 80,802 of NZ_QRXT01000005.1, read as the reverse complement.
TGACGGATCGTAAGAAACGGATCCTGAAAGCGATTATCAAGACATACATGGCGACAGGCGAGCCGGTTGGTTCGAGGACGATCTCGAAGGATGCAGATCTGAATGTCAGCTCAGCAACGATCCGAAATGAGATGTCTGATTTGACAGATATGGGCTACATCGTACAGCCACATACGTCGGCAGGAAGAATTCCTTCTGACAAGGGCTATCGTCTTTATGTGGATGAGCTTATGAAGGAAAAGGAAGACGAGATCGAAGAGATCCGTAATCTGATGATTGAGAAGACAGACAAGATGGAAAAGGTGCTTAAGAATGTAGCACGAGTTCTTGCTTCTAATACAAATTACGCGACGATGGTTTCGGTTCCCCAGTACAGCGGAAATAAACTGAAATTCATTCAGTTATCCCGTGTTAATGAAATGCAGCTTGTAGCAGTGGTTGTATGCGAGGGAAACGTCATCCGCAACCAGATCATTGATCTGGATGAAGAGATGGATGATGAGACACTCCTGAAGCTGAATCTGCTTCTTAATACCAATCTGAATGGACTGCCGATTCAGGATATCAATCTTGGCATGATCGCCAGACTGAAAGAACAGGCAGGCATCCACAGCGGACTGGTTGCAAGAGTGCTGGACGCAGTTGCAGCTACGATTCATGTTGATGAAGATGATCTGGAAATCTATACGTCAGGTGCGACGAACTTCTTTAAATATCCGGAACTGTCTGACAAGACTAAGGCAACCGAACTGATTTCTACTTTCGAAGAAAAGCAGCAGCTGGTTGATCTGGTCAAAGAACGGATGGCGGATGATAATACCGGAGTTCAGGTGTACATCGGAGATGAACTTCCGATTTCGACCATGAAAGACTGCAGTGTTGTTACTGCTACTTATGAACTGGGCGAAGGCATGCATGGAACAATCGGTATCGTAGGACCGAAGCGAATGGATTATGAAAATGTAGTAAATAGTCTGAAGACCCTCAAGGTCGAACTCGATGAGGTATTCAAAAAAAATAAAAGTAACCAAGACAGTTAACTGTCAAAATGGAAAGGCGGTAGAAGAAACGTGTCAGAAACAACAAAAACAACTGGTGTGCAGGACGAAGCAGAGAAAGAAGTTCCGGAGACTGAAGAACCTGTAACAGAACCAGTCGAAGAATCGCCGGAGGCAACCGCAGGAGAGAATCCGAAAGGAGAAAAAGAAGCGGAAGCCACAGACGAGAAAGAAGCAAAAGGAAAGACATCTTTCTTTGGCAAAAAGAAAAAAGATAATAAATTGGAACAGCAGATCGAAGATCTGACAGACCGTTTAAAACGAAATATGGCTGAGTTTGATAACTTCCGTAAACGCACGGAAAAAGAAAAATCCAGCATGTATATCATCGGAGCGAAGGATATCATTGAGAAAATCCTTCCGGTGGTAGATAACTTTGAAAGAGGTCTTGCACAGGCAACGGAAGGTGATCCGTTTGCTGAGGGCATGGAAAAAATCTACAAACAGCTCACCACCACACTGGAGAGTCTGGGAGTAGAGCCGATCGAAGCTGTTGATAAAGAATTCAATCCGGATCTTCACAATGCAGTAATGCATGTAGAAGACGAATCCGTTGGAGACAACATTGTTGTGGAAGAACTTCAGAAAGGATACACCTATAAAGGATTTGTAGTCCGCCACAGCATGGTTAAGGTTGCAAACTAATTTTTAAATTTCAGATATTAAACAGGAGGAATATTATCATGGGAAAAATTATTGGTATTGACTTAGGTACAACAAACAGTTGTGTAGCTGTAATGGAAGGTGGACAGCCAACCGTTATCGCAAATACAGAAGGAGCTAGAACTACACCATCTGTAGTCGCTTTCACAAAGACAGGTGAGCGTCTTGTAGGTGAACCTGCAAAACGTCAGGCCGTAACAAATGCAGACAGAACAATCTCTTCCATCAAGAGAGAGATGGGTACAGATTATCGTGTAACAATCGATGAGAAGAAATATTCTCCTCAGGAAATCTCCGCTATGATCCTTCAGAAACTGAAAAAAGATGCAGAAGGATATCTTGGAGAAACTGTTTCAGAAGCAGTTATTACAGTTCCGGCATACTTCAACGATGCTCAGCGTCAGGCAACCAAAGATGCAGGTAAGATCGCTGGTCTTGATGTAAAACGTATCATCAACGAGCCTACAGCAGCAGCTCTTGCATACGGACTTGACAATGAGAAAGAACAGAAGATCATGGTTTACGACTTAGGTGGTGGTACATTCGATGTATCTATTATCGAAATCGGTGATGGTGTTATCGAAGTTCTTTCCACAGCAGGTAACAACCGTCTTGGTGGTGATGACTTTGACCAGAAAGTTACAGACTGGATGATCGAAGAATTCAAGAAAGCAGAAGGCGTAGACTTAAGCAATGATAAGATGGCTCTTCAGAGACTGAAAGAAGCAGCAGAGAAAGCTAAAAAAGAACTTTCTTCCGCAACAACAACAAACATCAACCTTCCGTTCATCACTGCAACAGCAGAAGGACCGAAGCATTTCGATATGAACCTTACAAGAGCTAAATTTGATGAGCTGACACATGACCTCGTAGAAAAGACAGCAGAGCCGGTTCGCCGTGCACTGTCTGACGCAGGAATCACAGCTTCCGAACTTGGTCAGGTACTTCTGGTCGGTGGATCTACACGTATCCCGGCTGTACAGGACAAAGTAAAACAGCTTACAGGTAAAGAGCCAAGCAAATCCCTGAACCCGGATGAGTGTGTAGCACTTGGTGCTTCTGTACAGGGTGGTAAACTTGCAGGTGATGCAGGTGCCGGTGATATCCTTCTTCTGGATGTTACTCCGCTGTCACTGTCTATCGAGACAATGGGTGGTATCGCAACTCGTCTGATCGAGAGAAATACAACAATCCCGACCAAGAAGAGCCAGATCTTCTCCACAGCAGCAGATAACCAGACAGCTGTAGATATCAATGTAGTACAGGGTGAGCGTCAGTTCGCGAAAGACAACAAATCCCTTGGTCAGTTCCGTCTGGACGGAATTCCGCCGGCACGTCGTGGCGTTCCGCAGATCGAAGTTACATTTGATATTGATGCCAACGGTATTGTAAACGTATCTGCTAAGGATCTTGGTACAGGAAAAGAACAGCACATCACAATCACAGCCGGTTCCAACATGTCTGATTCTGAAATTGACAAAGCAGTCAAAGAAGCTGCTGAATTCGAAGCTCAGGATAAGAAACGTAAAGAGGGAATCGATACAAGAAACAATGCAGATTCCATGGTATTCCAGGTTGAGAATGCACTGAAAGAAGCCGGAGACAAGATTGATGCCAACGACAAAGCAGCAGTTGAGACAGACCTGAATGCACTGAAAGATCTTCTTGCTCAGACAGCAAATGCAGAAATGACAGATGCTCAGATTGCAGATATCAAAGCAGCTCAGGAAAAAATGATGGAAAGTGCTCAGAAACTTTTCGCAAAAATGTATGAGCAGACACAGCAGGCCGGCGGTCAGGCAGGTCCGAACCCGGGAGCAGGCGCAGGTGCAGCTCAGGGCGGAAATGAAGCTGGCTATGGCGATGATGTTGTAGACGCTGATTATAAAGAAGTATAATATATATAAATCATATAAATAAAATCTAAAACCTCAGATGCCATTCATGCTTGCATGGATGGCATTGGGGGATTATAATAATGTTTTGGTGTGGCGGATAGCTGCAAAGAGCAACAATGCAAATATAAAATATAGGAAAGAGAAAAGATGGCTGATAAAAGAGATTACTACGAGGTCCTGGGTGTCAGCAAGACAGCCAGTGATTCAGAATTAAAAAGTGCATATCGAAAATTAGCCAAGAAATATCATCCGGACGTAAATCCGGGAGACAAAGAAGCGGAAGCGAAGTTCAAAGAAGCAACAGAAGCATACAGTGTACTGAGTGATGCAGAAAAGAGAAGACAGTATGACCAGTTTGGGCATGCTGCCTTTGAACAGGGCGGTGGCGGAGCCGGCGGATTCGGCGGCTTTGACTTCAACGGTGCAGACATGGGTGATATTTTCGGTGACATTTTTGGAGATCTGTTTGGAGGCGGCGGAAGACGCCGTACCAACAACGGACCGATGAAGGGTGCCAACTTACGTGCCCGTGTAAATATTACCTTTGAAGAAGCTGTGTTTGGATGTGACAAAGAACTCGAAATCGTTCTGAAAGATGAATGTACGACCTGTCACGGAACCGGTGCAAAACCGGGAACACAGCCAACTACCTGTCCGAAATGTCATGGAGAAGGTCAGATTGTCTATACACAGCAGTCTATGTTTGGTATGGTTCGAAATGTACAGACCTGTCCGGATTGTAACGGAAGCGGTAAGATCATTAAAGAAAAATGTACTTCCTGTCGTGGAACAGGTTACACATCTTCAAGAAAGAAGATACAGGTTTCCATTCCGGCAGGTATTGACAATGGACAGAGCATCCGTATCCGTGACAAAGGTGAGCCGGGAACGAACGGTGGCCCAAGAGGTGACCTGCTTGTAGAAGTAAATGTTGCGAATCATCCGATCTTCCAGAGACAGGACATGAACATCTTTTCAACAGCACCGCTGACCTATGCACAGGCTGCATTGGGTGGTGAGATTCACATCAACACTGTGGACGGAGATGTTGTATACGAAGTGAAGCCGGGAACCCAGACAGATACCCGTATCCGTCTGAAAGGCAAGGGCGTTCCTTCTCTCAGAAACAAAAACATCCGTGGTGACCATTATGTAACACTAGTCGTTCAGGTTCCGACTAAACTGAATGAAGAAGCGAAAGAAGCTCTTCGTAAGTTTGATGAGGCCTGTGGTAACAAGCCTGGTTCTGAGGCAAAAGGCGGATCTGAGAAATCAGAAAAGAAGAAAAAGAGTTTTATGGATAAACTCAAAGAGACTTTTGAGGACTAAATTCGCTAAAACAAAAGAAACTTTTCAGGAAAAGAGGGAAACCTCTTTTCTTTTTTTGCACTATCATGTATTATAAAAAATAAGGCAAAATTGCAGACACAGTTTGCAGATATCGTAAAGTGGTCGCACAGAACAAGACAGGAGATTACAATATATGAAATGGAACCGTTTTACCATTAAGACAAAAACAGAAGCAGAAGACATGATCATTTGCACACTTGCAGAAATCGGTGTGGAAGGTGTGGAGATTCAGGATCACCAGCCACTGACCGAGGAAGATAAAGCACAGATGTTTGTTGACATCATGCCGGAAGGACCGGCGGATGACGGCATTGCTTATCTGAATTTTTATCTTGAAGAAGATGCAGATAAAGAAAACATTCTTCGTGATGTCAGAAATGCACTGGAAGAACTTCGTACCTTTATGGATATCGGTGAGGCGACGATTGAAGAATCCCAGACTGAGGACAAAGACTGGATCAACAACTGGAAAGAGTTTTTCCATCAGTTCTATGTGGACGATATTCTGATCGTTCCATCCTGGGAAGAGGTAAAAGAAGAAGACAAGGACAAGATGATTCTTCATATCGATCCGGGGACTGCATTCGGAACCGGTATGCATGAGACAACACAGCTTGTTATCCGTCAGTTAAAGAAATACGTAAAACCGGGCATCGAACTTCTCGATGTCGGAACCGGAAGCGGAATCTTAGGAATTACAGCACTCAAACTAGGCGCCGGTCATGTGGTAGGAACTGACCTGGATCCATGTGCTGTTCCGGCAGTACAGGATAATAAAGAAGCCAATGAAATCGTAGATGAAACATTCGATATGATGATCGGAAACATCATCGATGACAAAGAAGTGCAGGATCAGGTGGGCTATGAGAAATATGACATCGTAGCTGCAAATATTCTTGCGGATGTGCTAGTACCGCTGACACCAGTGATTGTTCATCAGATGAAAAAAGGCGCTTATTACATCACCTCCGGTATTCTTGATGTCAAAGAAGAAGTAGTCAGAGAAGCTGTTGCAAAAGCAGGTCTGACACTTGTGGAAGTGACCAGACAGGGTGAATGGGTCTGCGTGACCGCAAGAAAGGACTGAGACGATGCAGAGGTTTTTTGTAGAGCCACATCAGATTGATGAGGGAGCACATCAGATTCATATCCTCGGAAGTGATGTCAATCATATTTCAAATGTCCTGCGCATGAAACAGGGCGAGGAACTCTGGATCAGCGACGGAGGTAAAAAGGAATACCGATGTACCATCGAGGAATTCAGCCCGGACGAAGTCCTTCTTCACATTATTTATGCACAGGAACCGGATTATGAGCTTCAGAGCCGTATCTATCTGTTTCAGGGACTTCCGAAGGCAGATAAAATGGAACTGATCATACAGAAGGCAGTTGAGCTCGGTGCATACGAAGTGATTCCGGTAGAGACAAAGCGTTGTGTCGTGAAACTGGACGGCAAAAAAGCAGCAAAAAAGGTTGAGCGCTGGAAACAAATCGCAGAAAGTGCTGCAAAGCAGTCAAAACGTATGCTGATCCCGAATGTACATGAAGTACTGACATTTAAAGAAGCGTTAAAATATGCAGAATCCATGGATGTCCGCCTGATTCCGTATGAACTTGCAAAAGGAATGCAGGAGACAAAGGAGATTCTTGCCGATATCCAGCCGGGACAGTCTATCGGAATTTTTATCGGACCGGAAGGCGGATTTGAAGAAAAAGAAGTAGAAACAGCAATCAGCGAAGGTGCGAAACCGATTACTCTGGGTAAACGTATCCTTCGTACAGAGACAGCCGGACTTGCCATTTTGTCAGTCCTGATGTTTCAGCTTGAGCAATAGATAAAAGAGGAGTGTTATGGAAGTTTATTTTGATAATTCTGCAACGACCAGATGCTATGATTCTGTAAAAGATATCGTAGTGAAGACGATGACAGAGGATTTCGGAAATCCGTCTGCCATGCATTTAAAAGGCGTAGATGCAGAAAAATACGTAAAAGAATCAGCAAAGACGATTGCAGGTATTCTGAAAGTGCAGGAAAAAGAGATTCTGTTCACCTCAGGTGGTACAGAATCTGATAACCTTGCACTGATCGGTGGTGCACTGGCAAACAAGAGAAACGGAAATCACATTATTATTACATCGGTAGAACATGCAGCAGTCAGCCAGCCGGCATCTTTTTTGCAGGAACAGGGATTTGAAATCACCTATCTTCCGGTAGATCACGAAGGCAAAATAAAGATGAGTGCGCTGGAAGCAGTTCTGCGCCCGGATACGATTATGGTTTCTACCATGCTTGTAAATAACGAAGTCGGTGCCGTGATGCCGGTAGAAGAAATTGCGAAGATGGTTCACGAAAAAAGCCCGAAGGCTCTTTATCATGTAGATGCCATCCAGGGATTTGGTAAATACCGCATTTACCCGAAAAAGATGGGCATCGATCTTCTTGCAGTCAGCGGACACAAGATCCACGGACCAAAGGGTATCGGATTTTTGTATATCAATGAAAAAGTAAAGATCATTCCGCAGATCCTTGGTGGCGGACAGCAGAGCGGAATGCGCTCCGGTACAGACAATGTGCCTGGAATCGCAGGACTCGGTGTGGCAGCTGCGCAGATTTATGAAAATCTCGACGAAAATGTAGAGCATATGTACCAGCTGAAAGAGCATATTGCAGAGGGCTTATCTGAGATTGAGGATATCCGTATCAATGGTATGCCGCTTCGCGAAGGTGCGCCACAGATTTTGAGCATCAGCGTTATGGGTGTGCGCAGCGAAGTCCTGCTTCATGCACTTGAAGATAAAGGAATCTACATTTCTGCCGGAAGTGCATGCTCCAGTCACAAGAGAAAACCGAGCGCGACGCTTTCTGCAATGGGAATGTCGAAAGACCAGATAGAAAGTACAGTACGTTTAAGTTTCTGTGAAGAAAACACGATGGAAGAAGCTGATTATTTCTTACAGACTATGAAAGAGCTTGTTCCGATGCTCCGCAGATACTCAAGAAAATAAACAACCAGTGTCGGAAAACACTGACAGAAAATTCAGGAGGAAATACCAGATATGATATTTCATGCATTTTTGATAAAATATGCAGAGATCGCCATCAAGGGCAAAAACAGATATCTGTTTGAGGATGCACTTGTAAAACAGATGAAACTGGCTCTCGAGCCGGTAGAAGGCGAATTTACCGTAACGAAAGAACAGGGCCGTGTATATGTGTTCTGTCCGGAAAAATATGATTTTGACGAGGCTGTAGAAGCATTACAACGAGTGTTTGGTATCGTTGGTATCAGCCCGGTTGTCATTTATGAAGATCAGGGCTTTGATCAGATGGCAGAGGATGTCGTTGCCTACATGAAAGCAAGATATCCGGAATACAAAGGTTCCTTCAAGGTATACACAAGAAGAGCAAAAAAATCTTACCCGATTACCTCTATGGAAGTCAGCGCAGCAATAGGTGAAAAAATCCTCGATGCGTTCCCGGAGGCATCTGTTGATGTACACAATCCGGAAATGACACTTTCCGTAGAAATCCGTGACAAGATTTATGTATATTCCGAGACTATTCCGGGACCGGGAGGGATGCCGATCGGAACAAACGGAAAAGCCATGCTTCTCCTTTCTGGTGGTATTGACAGTCCAGTAGCAGGTTATATGATCGCAAAACGTGGAGTCAAGATCGAGGCAGTGTATTTCCATGCCCCGCCGTACACAAGCGAACGTGCAAAACAGAAAGTTGTAGACCTTGCAAAACTGGTTGCACGCTACAGTGGTCCGATCCGTCTGCACGTTGTAAACTTTACGGATATTCAGCTTTATATCTATGATCAGTGCCCACATGAAGAGCTTACAATCATCATGCGTCGTTATATGATGCGTATTGCAGAGCATTTTGCACGTAAAGATAAGTGTCTCGGACTGATTACAGGAGAGAGTATCGGACAGGTTGCAAGCCAGACATTACAGAGTCTTGCAGCAACAGATGAAGTGTGTGAACTCCCGGTATATCGTCCGGTCATTGGATTTGACAAAGAAGAAATCGTTCAGATTTCCAGAAAGATCAATACATTTGAGACTTCAATCCAGCCATTTGAAGACTGCTGTACGATTTTCGTGGCAAAACATCCGGTAACAAAACCGAATCTCAAGGTGATTCACAGATCAGAAGAGAAATTAAACGAGAAGATTGACCAGCTTGTAGAAGAAGCGCTGGCATCTACAGAAGTAATCGAAATTCAGTAAACAGTAAGAAAAAAACAGCTTCTCATGCATATGCACAGAAGCTGTTTTAAAACTGTCTTACATTCATGATCTCCTTAAGGAGATTATACAGATCACTCAATTACATACGGCTGTACGATTGTCAGAATAGTATCAAGAGTGCTGCCTTCAGCATGGATATTCAGATTGATCGGTTTGGATAAGTCTAAACTGAAGATGCCCATGATGGATTTTGCATCGATCACATATCTTCCGGATACTAAGTCAAAGTCACAGTCAAATTTACTGATCTCGTTAACAAATGCTTTCACTTTATCGATAGAATTCAGCGAGATTTTTAATGTTTTCATTTTGAGAACCTCCCTATTTAGTGTTGTTATGTGATTAATCTTACCCGTACGCCTCTGAAAAGTCAAGGGAAAATCAGATGAAATTATGGTAAAATATTCGTCTGTATATACAAAAAATGCAACTATTCAGCAGGTAACTGTGAAGGTACTGAACAGTTATAAAAACAATAAAATCGGAATACAAAGTGAAAATATCAGAAAATATATATGAGGTTAAAAATATGAAAAAAAAGGTTGCCCTTCATAATCTGGGCTGTAAAGTAAATGCATACGAAGTAGAAGCAATGCAGCAGCTTCTGGAAAAAGCAGGATATGAGATCGTACCTTTTACGGAAGGAGCGGACATATATCTGATCAATACCTGTACGGTTACGAATATTGCAGACCGTAAATCCCGACAGATGCTGCATAAGGCAAAAAAAATGAACCCGGATGCGATCGTGGTAGCTGCCGGATGTTATGCACAGGCAGACACAGAAAAATTAAAAGAAGATAATGCGGTTGACCTGATTCTCGGAAATAATCAGAAGACACAGATTGTAGAAGTGCTGGAAGAATATGAAAAAGAACATTCCAAACAGGTACAGGTGATCGAGATCAACCACACAAAAGAGTACGAGGAGCTTTCTATCGAACAGACAGCGGAACATGTTCGCGCGTACATCAAAGTACAGGACGGATGCAACCAGTTCTGTACTTACTGCATTATTCCGTTTGCGAGGGGACGTGTGCGAAGCAGAAAAATTGCGGATGTATTAAGAGAAGTTGAGACACTTGCGTCCAAAGGTTATAAAGAAGTCGTACTTACCGGCATCCACTTAAGTTCCTACGGCGTAGATTTTCCGAAAGAAGAAAGAGAGAGCCTTCTTTCTCTGATTCAGGCGGTAAGTAAAGTAGCGGGAATTCAGAGAATCCGTCTTGGTTCTCTTGAACCGAGGATTATTACCGAAGAATTTCTGAAAGGAATCGTTGCGACAGGAAAGGTCTGCCCGCATTTCCATCTGTCTCTTCAGAGTGGATGCAATAAAACACTGAAAAATATGAACCGCCGTTACAGCGCACAGGAATATGCGGAAAAGTGTGATCTGATCCGCAGATATTATCCGGCACCAGCCCTTACGACGGATGTAATTGTAGGATTTCCGATGGAAACAGAGGAAGATTTTGAAGAATCTTATGAATTCGTAAAAAACATTCATTTTTATGAGACACACATTTTCAAATATTCCAGAAGACATGGGACAAAAGCGGCAGCCATGGACGGCCAGCTCACAGAGGCGGTAAAAGCACAGCGAAGTGAAAAATTCCTGGCATTGCATGATATCCGTGCAAAGGAATACGAAGAGGCGATGATCGGAAAGACAATCGAACTTCTTCTTGAAGAGGAAATCGAAGAAGATGGAAAGAACTGGTATGTAGGCCACAGCCGTGAATATGTACGTGCTGTTATCAAAAAGACGGATGTGCATCAGGTAAATGATCTTGTTGAGGCGAAAGTGACCGGATTTCTGACAGACCATCTTTTACGTGCAGAATAATCTGCAGGATGCCGCACAGATTTTCGATATAAATTTCAACAAAAAAAGGGTTCTTGTATTTTGATAAGAATTATATTAAAATAAAAAGGAAATCTTATTAAGGACGTGAGAAAAATGGCAGAAAACAGTTTAGGAAACACACAATATTTCAGAACAAAACCAGATCAGGATCTTGAAGTTAAAGAAGTACTTGATCTGGTCTACAATGCAATGGATGAGAAAGGATATAATCCGGTAAACCAGATAGTCGGTTATATTATGTCCGGAGATCCGACTTATATTACCAGCCACAAAGGCGCGAGAAGCATGATCATGAAAGTCGAGAGAGATGAGCTGGTAGAAGAATTACTTAATGAATATATTAAGAACAAATCCTGGGAACGCTAGGAATATGCGGATTCTCGGATTAGATTACGGATCAAAAACAGTAGGAGTAGCCGTCAGTGATCCACTTGGTCTGACTGCGCAGAAGGTAGAGACAATATGGCGCAAACAGGAAAACAAGCTGCGGCGTACTCTTGCAAGAATTGAAGAACTCATCGCAGAATATGAAGTAGAGAAAATCGTGTTGGGCTTTCCGAAGAATATGAACAATACGGTTGGTGAGCGCGCGGAAAAAGCTCTTGAATTTGGTGAAATGCTGAAAAAGCGGACAGGGCTTGAAGTTATTATGTGGGATGAGCGACTGACAACAGTAGAGGCAGATCGGACACTGATAGAGGCCGGTGTGCGCAGAGAAAACCGCAAACAGTATCTGGACGGCATTGCGGCAGTATTTATTTTGCAGGGATATTTGGATTCCCTGTCAGTATGACAAAGGTGACAACATGGAAAAAATCAGATTTCAGTCTCCTGATGGAACAGTAGAAGATTTCTACATTGAGGAGCAGACAAGAATCGGAGGGGTGGCGTACCTCCTTGTTTCTGATTCAATGGATGACGAAGCAAATGCCTATATTTTAAAAGACGTATCAGAAGATACAGATTCCGAAGCCTGCTATGAAATGGTTGAAGATGAGAACGAACTGCAGGCAGTATATAAAGTTTTTGAGCAGATGCTTGAGGACGTAGACCTTGAAATGTGATTGCACACGAAGCATTATGGAGGTGCTTGATTGAGTATAGAAAATAATATGAACGAAAATAAAGCGCATACACCACAGAGAGAAAGTATGCCAAGAGACAGCAGATTCAAACCGAGAAGATACAATAACCATGACAGGAAATCTGCTGATAATAACGCAAAAAAACAGAACCCGAAACAGAAAAATTTCAAATATAAACAGCAGCAGAAACCACAGCAGAAAACTGGCAGCAAGCCTGCAGTTAAGAATGTTCAGAAACAGCAGCTTCGCACAGGATTACGTAAGGGCCGCCGCGGCACATCCAAGCTGAAAGTCATTCCGCTTGGCGGACTTGAGCAGATCGGAATGAACATCACAGCATTTGAATACGAAGACAGTATTGTAGTCGTTGACTGCGGGCTTTCCTTCCCGGAAGACGATATGCTTGGTATCGACCTTGTCATTCCGGATGTGACCTATCTGAAGGAAAATATTTCCAAAGTCAAAGGTTTCGTGATCACACATGGTCATGAAGACCATATTGGTGCACTTCCGTACATTTTAAAGGAAGTAAATGTACCGATTTATTCTACGAAACTGACACTTGGACTGATCACCAACAAACTGAAAGAGCATAATCTTGTTCGTTCTACAAAGTTAAAAGAAGTCAAACACGGACAGGTTATCAATCTGGGTGATTTTTCCATCGAATTTATCAAGACAAACCACAGTATTCAGGATGCGTCTGCCCTTGCAATCTATTCACCGGCAGGTATCGTAGTTCATACCGGCGACTTTAAGGTGGATTACACACCGGTATTTGGTGACGCAATCGATCTTCAGCGTTTTGCCGAGATTGGTAAGAAAGGTGTACTTGCACTGATGTGTGACAGTACCAATGCAGAACGTCCGGGATTCACCATGTCCGAACGTACCGTGGGACGCGTCTTTGACAATCTGTTTAACGAACACAAAAACGCACGAATCATTATTGCGACTTTTGCTTCAAACGTTGACCGTGTGCAGCAGATCATTGATACTGCATACCGTTTCGGACGTAAGGTTGCAGTCGAAGGCCGTAGTATGGTCAATATCATTTCTGTTGCATCAGAGCTTGGTTATCTCCGAATTCCGGAAAATACGCTGATTGAGATCGATCAGGTTAAGAACTATCCGGATGAAAAAGTAGTTCTGATCACGACAGGAAGCCAGGGAGAGTCTATGGCAGCACTTTCCAGAATGGCAGCAGACATCCACAAGAAAATTACAATTAAACCAAACGATACGATCATTTTCAGTTCCAACCCGATTCCAGGAAACGAAAAAGCCGTGTCAAAGGTTATCAACGAACTGTCTATGAAAGGGGCAAAAGTTATTTTCCAGGATGTTCATGTATCAGGACATGCATGCCAGGAAGAAATCAAGCTGATCTATTCACTGGTAAGACCGAAATATGCAATTCCGGTTCATGGTGAATACCGCCATCTGACCGCACAGAAACATGTGGTTGAGGATCTCGGTATCCCGAAAGAAAATATCTTTATCCTTGCATCCGGCAACGTTCTTGAAATGGATGAAAACAGTGCTCAGGTAACAGGATCCGTTCAGACAGGAGCAATTCTTGTAGACGGTCTTGGTGTCGGTGATGTCGGAAACATTGTCCTTCGTGACCGTCAGCACCTTGCAGAAGACGGCATTATGATCGTTGTCATGACACTGGAGCGACACAGCAACGTTGTTCTTGCAGGACCGGATATCGTATCCAGAGGTTTCGTATATGTAAGAGAATCTGAGGATCTGATGGAACATGCAAAAGAAGTTGTTGAGAATGCACTTGATTCCTGCCTGGACCGCAACATCACAGACTGGGGCAAGATCAAAAATGTAGTGAAAGATGCACTCAGTGATTTCCTATGGAAGAGAACAAAGAGAAGTCCGATGATCCTGCCGATCATCATGGAAGCATAAGACACGAAGCTTTTACAGACAGAAAGGAGCCGATATGGGAGATACAAAAGACCGGGTAGGCGCAGCAGGAGTCATCGTTGCGGGAGGTTTTTTCAAAATAGCTCTGTATGTATGTGTGGCTGTTCTTGTTATCTGGATCGGAAAAGTCACATACCAGTTTGGATACAACATATTTAACCAGCAGGCAATGAGTCCGGGAGAGGGACAGGAAGTAACGGTTGTGATCAAAGAAGACGCAACGGCTTATGATATTGCCAAAACACTGAAAAGCAAAGGCCTGATCGAAGATACACTGGTATTTGTTATACAGGAAAAGCTTTCCAATTACAGCGGCAAAATGAGACCGGGAACTTATCTTCTCAGCACTGCATATACACCGACCAGAATCATGGGTATTCTTGCGGGAGATGCGGAGCAGGAGGGAGTAACTTCGTGATCGTAGAAGAAAGAATGCGAACATTTATAAATTCTCTTGATACAGGCAACACTCCATTTCTTGATGAACTGGAGTGTTCTGCTCTTTCTGAGGGAGTTCCGATAATCCGTAAGGAGATGCAGAGTTTCATCAAAACTCTGCTGGCGCTTGCAAAACCGCAGAAAATTCTGGAAGTGGGGACAGCCGTTGGCTTCTCCACACTTCTTATGTGTGAATACGGCAGACCGGATCTGCATATAACAACGATTGAAAATTACGAAAAACGAATTCCGCTCGCAAAAGAGAATTTCAAAAAAGCAGGAAGAGAAAAACAGATTACATTTCTGGAGGGAGATGCAGGAGAAATCCTGAAAGAACTTAAAGACTCTTATGATCTGATCTTTATGGATGCAGCCAAAGGTCAGTATATTCACTGGCTTCCAGATGTTGTAAGACTTCTTGCACCGGGCGGAATCCTGATGTCGGATAATGTTCTGCAGGAGGGGGAACTGATCGAGTCTCACTACCTTGTGGAACGCAGAAACCGTACGATTTATAAACGAATGAGAGATTATCTTTTTGAACTGAAGCATCACCCACAGCTTACGACGAGTATCATTCCATTGGGCGACGGTGTTTCTGTGAGTGTTAAGGAGGAATTATGAGAAAAATTGAATTGCTGGTTCCGGCAAGCAGTCTGGAAGTTCTTAAGATCGCCGTTGTATTTGGCGCAGATGCCGTTTATATCGGTGGTGAAGCATTTGGGCTTCGTGCGAAGGCGAAGAACTTTTCAAAAGAAGATATGGCAGAAGGAATCGCTTTTGCACATGAACATGGTGTAAAAGTCTATGTGACAGTAAACATTCTTGCGCATAACGATGACCTTCCGGGAGTACGTGAATATCTGCAGGAACTCAAGGAATTAAAACCAGATGCACTGATCATTGCAGACCCGGGAATCTTTACTTATGCCCGTGAAATCTGCCCTGAGATCGAATGCCACATCAGTACGCAGGCAAATAATACCAATTATGAGACTTATCGATTCTGGTACCGTCTCGGAGCCAAACGTGTTGTAACTGCACGTGAACTGTCTCTGAAAGAGATTCGTGAGATCCGTGCCAATATTCCGGATGATATGGAAATTGAAACATTTATACATGGAGCAATGTGCATTTCCTATTCAGGAAGATGCCTGCTGAGCAATTATCTTGTAGGAAGAGATGCCAATCAGGGCGCATGTACACATCCATGCCGTTGGAAATATTCTGTAGTTGAGGAAACGCGTCCGGGCGAATACATGCCGGTTTATGAAAATGAGAGGGGCACTTATATTTTTAACTCCAAGGATCTCTGTATGATTGAGCATATGGATGATGTCCTGAACAGTGGGATCGACAGCCTGAAGATCGAGGGACGTATGAAAACTGCACTTTATGTAGCAACAGTCGCGAGAACATACCGTAAGGCAATCGATGACTATCTGGAATCTCCTGAGAAATATAAAGCGAACATGCCATGGTATCAGGAACAGATTTCAAACTGCACATACAGACAGTTTACGACGGGATTTTTCTATGGAAAACCAGATCAGAATACACAGATCTATGACAACAATACTTACGTAAAAGAATATACTTATCTGGGATATGCGGAAGAAATTGATGAGAAAGGATTTGCACATATTACCCAGAGAAATAAATTCTGTGTCGGTGAGACTATCGAAATCATGAAGCCGGACGGAAGAAACTTGTCTGTGACGGTTAAGGCAATCTACAATGAAAATGGTGAATCTGTTGAGAGTGCGCCGCATCCGCAGCAGAAACTTGCTGTAGACCTTGGAACAGGGATAGAGAAATACGATCTCTTAAGAAGAGCAGAAGCATCAGAAAATTAAATTACAGCTATAATAAAAAAGATCAGATACCCATTTCAGGTACCTGATCTTTTTTGCATAGGAAGTGACTATCATAGAGAGGCTTAACGGCACAACACCGGCGCAGTCAGTTCAAATCTTGCTCCGGATTTCCAGGAAGCACCGCTTACCGGTTGGGCAAGGATCTGGATTTTGGTGATATTCTTGCGATATTTCCAGTTGGCAAGAGTAGTAGACAAATGAACAGTCCTGCGGGTAGGGATATTTCGTGCACATTCAAAATATTGTTTTCCGCAAAAGAAGCGTATTTTAATCTGGACAGAAGTTTTGGTTGCCCCTGTTACACGGAGAGTAGTGCAGAAACGTGGAGAAGAAGAAACATTAAGGTTTTTCTTAAAACTTTGCGTATATCCCCATGAAATATTCTGATTGCGGGAGGTGTTCCGGTATATAGTAAAATTATCGCCTTTTTTATTGAAACTTCTGGAAGCACCGTAGGCTGTCCAGCTTTTGGAAACAGAACCTGTCTTTTTATAACCACTTACCGGGGTTAGTCTTCCAATTGTACAGGAAACTTTGTTGTAAAGTCTGTTGCTGTAAGAAGGAATAAGCTGTCTCCAGCTTCTGGCACCACCAATTGAAGATACCAGTGAACTTGTTGCGAAATTGGAAAGGCTGGTGTCCATGTATTTATAGATATTCCAGGATAATTTTTTTGATCTGGCATTCTCGGGTGAGGAAGAACTTGCGGAAGTTGTCCATAATCCGAGGTTTAATCCCTGACTGATCTCAGCTGTGTGATCGACCTGACGGTGAATGATGAGAGAGTCGATCATGTTGTCTGATTCAGAAATCAGGTACGAATATGCAATCGCGGCGGCCTGAAGTTTTTCAACATTTTTTCCGTTCTGGATAGAAGTATACCCCTGTTCAGAAAGAATGATCCTTGTTCGGGAACCGTATTTCTGGCGGATGTAACGAGTCAGAATCTGGATATTTCCCATATTGATTACAGGAGAAGAAAGCGAATTTCTGATCTGCCCGTTTGTGTTGGCCCAGAAGCGTGGCTCTGTCAGTGGCGAACTGTAAGGGTGGTAAGCAAGGTTCCATGCGATGTTTCCATCAGCACGAAGTCTTGTAGCAAATGCGTCCAGCATTTTGCGCGAAGCAAAAGTACCACTCACATTGTTAGTATTCCACAGATGATCCAGTGAAATGTAAACTCTTGCATTTGAATAGACGCTTGTCAGCACATTATATGCCAGACGGAACTGGTCGGCATAGACTTTTGCATACTGATTTAAGTTCTTGGAACCCGCATAATTATATGTCCAGTAATTGTTGACTTCGTTTCCGACGATCCAGTTTACGATTCGTCCGTATTTTCCATTGGTAGTACTGTAACGGTTGGCAAGAAAATTAAGCGTTGCCTGCAGATAATTTCTTGCAGCAGGGTTGGCAGTGTTCCAGGCATAAAAACTGTGCCCTTTATAACGCCCCTGCGGATAAATCAGTCCCCTAAGATCATCGCGCCAGCTTAAAAGAAGGACAGCGCTGTTGACCGAAGAGGTGGATTTTAATGATTGCAGCTGTCGGTCATAATAAGAAACAGAGTCTTTTACGAACCAATAAGTTTTACCATTATACTTCCAGGCATAAGAATATCTGGAATTTCTAAGGACTGGTGGTGCAAGGAGCTGACTGAAATCAATATTGATGACAGAGTTATGTACATTCAGCTCCTCGGCGTCTTCAAGCATATCAGCGTTGATCTGCAGCCCCTTTTTGGAAACTGCTTTCGGGAAGCGGTAGCGGTATCTGGCAAGTGCACCGGGATTTGAAATATATCGTTTTGTACTGATTTGGGTGTATTTGCCTCTGCTGTTTCTCGAAGCGATTGCAAAACCATGATAAAGAAGACTGGTATTGTTTAAAGTAGAAGGACAGGAAAATGTCATCTTGTTTGCTTTGCGTGCAGATGCAACAGGTCTGGCGGATGAAGAAATCCGGCTGCTTCCCGGAGTCAGTGCAAAAAGATAGCATCTGGAACCGCCTATCCTTCGCATGTTTGAAACAGTGGCTGTGATACGTATTTTTTTTGTTCCGTTCAGTCTGCATGAAGTGATAGAAACAGGATTTGTCGCTGCCTCCACCTGAACAGGCTCTGTCAGTGAACTATATAAAGTTATACACAACAACAGAGTAAAAATAACCACGGAAAATTTACGTATGCATGAAAGAAATGGGTTACGATTAGTATTTCTCATAAATGGTATTCTCCTTCCGATCATAGATTGATCCATTTATGATTTTAGAAGATTTCTCTGAGAAAATCAATGGAATAGAGTACGTAATTTTTTTAGAGCATTTTTTTCGATGCGTGAGACATAGGAGCGGCTGATATCAAGGCGGGCGGCAATCTCGCGCTGGGTCAGCTCAGGTTCATTAAAGATGCCGTATCGGTAGCAGATGACCTGATATTCCTTTGGAGAAAGAATGCTCTTTATAGACGAAAGGAGATGAAGAATGTCCTGTTGTGTGGAGTAATTCTCAACGATATCCACCGGAGGGCTTTCGATGATATCAAGCAGACTGATCTCATTTCCTTCTTTGTCTGTTCCAATCGGTTCATACAGAGAGACTTCTCTGGAACATTTTTTGCGTGAACGGAGCATCATCAGAAGCTCATTGTCAATACATCGCGCAGCATAAGTGGAAAGTCTGGCAGACCGGTCAACATCAAAAGTAGAAATAGCCTTGATCAGTCCGATCGTCCCGATGGAAATCAGATCCTCAAGGTCTTCACCGGTATTTTGATATTTTTTTGCAACGTGGGCAACCAGACGCAGGTTATGCTCAATAAGAATACGTTTTGCTTCAGAATCCCCTTTTCGGCAGCGTTTGAGGCAGAGTTTTTCCTCTGCGGAAGTCAAAGGTTTTAAGAATGTTTTCAAGTGTCCACCTCAAGCGGGATTTCTATATAGTTTATGTTCAAGACAAGTTTCCTGTGCTTTTCCCAGAAAATAATGAAAAAAATACTGGCATTAGGCGTTTCCTTGCTTCTCACCTCGATGTAGTGTATAATAATTTCAATACGAAAAATACGATTTCAAGGATGATCAGGTGAACCAGATTGAAAAAAAAGATAGAACAGATACTGAACGGAAAATTTGAATATGAGCAGCCGGAACTCCTTTTCTCGAAGGACCGGCTGGAGATTACGCTGGAAGCCGGAAGCACAGCGCAGGGCGAACTCTACTTTGGAACAGAAAACAATGACCGGATTCAGGGATATGTGACGTCTTCGAACCGCAGATTTGTACCGGGCAGCAGTCGTTTCTCCGGCACGACAGTGCGGATGCCTTATGGAATAGACGGTTCAGGTATGCAACCGGGAGAGGTATGTACCGGCTGGCTGTGCGTGACTTCAAGTACAGGTGAGTACAAGGTTCCGTTTCGGATTCAGGCCGTAAAAGAAGAAATGCGAAGCTTTGGAAGTGAAGTCAGGGATTTGAAAGCTCTTACGGAGATTGCACATAAGGATTTCAGAGAGGCTTACAGGATTTTTACAGACAAAAATTTTGCCACTGTGATTGCAGAGGCAGATCCGAAACAGAAGGCGCTTTACGCAGGCCTTTCAAAGCAGCCTGTAACATGGCAGAATCTGGAAGAATTTCTGGTTGCCACGAAACAAAAAGCGGCTGTTTCGATTTCACTTAAAACTACAGAAACAGAGTTTTATAATGTCAAAGAAACCATACAGGAATCCTTTGAGATCCAGAGGAGCGGCTGGGGACATCTTCGCCTGGATATAGAAAGCAAGGGGGGATTCCTTGAGTCGGAACGTAAGGTCGTTACGGATGAAGAATTCATCGGAAGCTGTCTGAAACTGAACTATGTCATTCATGCAGATCAGTTAAAATCCGGTAACCAGATTGGTGAGATCATTGTAAGAAGCCCGTATCAGGAACTGAGATATCAGGTGACTGCGTCAAAGAGTCCGCAGATCCGTATTGACATTCGCAGAGAAGAAAAGAAGCACAAAGCAGAGCTTATACATGATTATATAGAGTATCGTATCGGACATACAGACTGTGAGACATGGATTTCACATACGGAACGGATACTGGACCGGCTGAAGGTTTCGGGATGTGAATATCCGGAATATCATTTTTATCAGGCATATATTGCACATATAAAAGGCGATGATCAGACCGCAGCATCCCTGCTGAAACAATATCAGCTCAAGGAGTTTACAAGAGAGGAACTGGAGCAGGCTGGCATTTATCTGTATCTTTGCACAGTATGCGGTTTATATCGGGATAAAGGACAGGCTGTTTGGCGGCTGCAGAATTTCTTTCGTCAGAAAGAAGACAGCTTTATACTTTTGTGGCTGCTTCTTCAGCTGGACAGTACATATAGAACGACACCATCGAAAGTGTTGTTTATGCTGGAAGAACTTTACGAAAAGGGCTGCTTTAGTCCGCTGCTTTATGTGGAAGCATGGAAACTCATAAGTGAGGATGTTTCCCTGCTGCACCGTCTGAGCCCATTTTGGATGCAGGTGTTCTGTTTTGCAGGAAAGCATGGACTGCTCACGGAAGAACTTGTGATGCGCCTTGCATATCTTTCCGGCTACGAAAAGAAATTTTATGGCAGTCTGTATCAGACACTGGCGGCCGGTTATGAGAAGTTTCCTTCGGACGATGTTCTGGAGGCAATCTGCAAATATATAATGAAGGGTGAACCACGGAAACAAAAGTATTTCCAGTGGTTTTCACTGGCGGTTGAGCAGGGGCTTCGAATTACCAGACTCTATGAATATTATGTGGAGACGATGGAGATTTCTTATCGAAGACAGCTTCCGAAGGCACTTCTGATGTATTTTGCCTACAATGATAATTCTCTCGGAGATGCACGGAAAGCATATGTTTATGCAAGTGTGATCGCTGCGAAAGACACAGATCCTCATACATATGAAAATTATAAAGAAAGTATGGAACGTTTCGCATATCGGAAACTCTGTGACGGGCAGCTGGATGAAAATTATGCGACACTTTATCAGGAATTCCTGTTTGAACCGTTCAGCAGGGAAGAGGGCGAGCGTCTTGCACCGAAGCTGTTTACGCACAGACTGTATTGCGACGATGACAAGGTGCGGCAGATAATCGTTCGCCATAAACAGTTTCAGGAGGAAGAAGTATATCCGTGCACTCAGGGGGTGGCATATATTCGGCTCTATACAGAGGATGCTGCAATTCTTTTTCAGGATGGTAAACAGCGTCGCTATGCGGCAACGATACCATATAATCTGAAAAAACTGACGGATGAGGAGAAAGTAATCCCGGAATTACTGAAACTGGGTGTCGAAGAGCCGGGGCTTTTGCTTCATTATTGTGAGACAGCCCAAATGAGCAGAGAAAATCTTGCATATTTTCAGCGCCTTGCAGAACTTTCTTCCTGCACGGAAACATACCGCAGATCCATACGGAAAAAAATTCTGGAATTTTATGCACAGAATGTACATGGACAGGATCTTGACAAATATCTTGAAAGAATGGATTATCGTCAGTATGCACTGGTTGACCGCACAACACTTCTGGAGGTTCTGATCTCCCGCAGACTGTTCCGCCAGGCAATGGGAATTGTAGAAGAATTCGGATATGAAGGGCTGGAGCTTACAAGCCTTCTGAAGCTTACAAGCCGTATGATACTGAAGAGTAACATGGCAGAGGATGAAGAACTTCTTGCACTTGCATCTGAAGTATATCGAAATGGAAAATACGATGAAGTTATTTTATATTACCTGATGAAATATCGCTTCGGGCCGATGGACGAGCTTCTTTCTATCTGGAAGAGTGCCAGAGGGTTTGAGATGGAAACATATGATCTGGAAGAACGTATTTTAAGCCTTCTGATCTTTACTTCGGATTACCGTAAAGAAGGCGAAGCAGTGCTGGAATCTTATGTCAGTCAGTCGGGAAAAGAACGGATTATCGGAGCTTATCTGACACAGGTGGCATATGGGGTATTTGTAAAAGAATACACGATGAGCGCGTTTGTGCGTGGACGTCTGGAATATGCTTATCTTAACAAATGGCCGGTGAACCGGATCTGCAGACTGGCACTTCTGAAAGAGATTTCCAGGGAGCAGAATCCAAAACCGGAATATGTCGGTATTCAGCAGGGAATACTGAAAGAATGTGCGAAGGAACATCTGATGTTCGGCTTTTTCCGAAGAATGTCACCGGAGCTTTTGAGTCCGTATCAGCTGGATGATAAGACTTTTGTAGAATGTCATGCGGCGCCGGGCGCGAAAGTAACGTTGTTTTACAGTCTGGATACCGGAATCGGAAATGACAGGGAATACAAATGTGAGCCGCTGAAAGAAATGTACCAGGGTATTTTTGTACGTGCCTTTACCTTGTTTTATGGGGAGTCACTGCGGTATTATTTCAAAATTGATGATGGAAAGAAAGTGCAGAAAACCGTGGAACGGGTTCTTACAATGAAAAAGATCGAAGGAACACCGGGAAGCAGATATCAGATCCTGAATCAGATACTTTCTGCAAGAAAGCTCGGCAAAAAAAATGAGGCGGAAAAAGAACTGAAACGGTTTATGAGGCAGGAACAATACGTACAGAACATGTTCACCATCAAAAAGGAAAATGAGAAATGAACGAGACAAAAGATTTGATAATCGGAATTGATTTTGGAAAAGAATATTCCCAGATCTGTTACTATGACCGTAAGGCAGATGAACCGCGCTCACTTCCGGTAAAGGTGGGCAGCAGTCAGTTTGAGATGCCAACCAGTCTCTGCAGGCGACTGGAGCAGAAGGATTATTGCGTTGGTCTGGAAGCAGAGTACTTTGCCAGAGAAAAAGGCGGATTTCTGATCAGTGATCTCTATGCGGTTTCAAAGAGCAGAGAGAGAATCATTGTAGCGGAAGAACAAAAGGAACCGTGGGAGCTGCTGGCATACTATATTCGCGGGATGATGAAACTTCTCGGCGTTGCCGATGTGGAAAAAAACATCCGTGCACTGGTAATTTCTATGGAAACGCTGGATGCTGTACAAGTGGATAATCTGCAGAAAGCATGCGGATTTCTGGGGATCCCGAAAGAACACTGTATTCTTCAGGATTACGAGGAAAGCTTCTATTATTACGTGATGACACAGAAAATGGAAACATGGAACAGGAGCGTTGGCTGGTACAGTTTCCATGACCGACATGTGACATTCCGCAGAATGGTTATGAATGGCGGAAACAAACCGGTTCCTGTTATGCTGGAAACACCGGTGGAGACAGATCTCAGTGAGAATATGACGCAGAGAGATGCAGATTTTTATGCTTTTGTGCAGAATACACTGAGTAAAGAGCTTTACTCCAGTATTCAGATAAACGGAGATGGATTTGATCAGGAATGGGCAAAGAAGTCAGTCAAACTTCTCTGCTATCAGAAACGTAAGGTGTTTTATGGAAACAATCTGTTTGCCAGAGGTGCATGTGCAGCCGGAGCAGAACGTTTTATTACACACGGGCTTCGGGATTATCGATATATGAGCCGTTCGCTTGTTCTTACGAGTGTGGGAATGGAGATGCGTGTTATGGGTGCGCCGACTTATTATCCATTGATTGAAGCTGGAAGAAACTGGTATGAAAGCAGTGCGGACATCGAACTGATTCTGGATGATACCGATGAACTGGTATTTGTAGTGGAACATATGCGTGAATCCGAAAGAAGGCATATTGTGATGAAGCTTCCGGGACTGCCGCAGCGCCCCAACAGAACGACACGTCTCAGCATATCACTTCGATATATATCAGCAGAAGAATGCTGTATCACAGTGAAAGACCTTGGATTTGGAGAGATGTTTCCGGCTTCAGGGAAAGAATGGAAAGAAACGACCAGATGGCAGGAGGGGATTGCGTGAGCGGATATATACTGTGTCAGACCGAAAGGGCAGAGGCACCTTACTTTATAGAAAATATCAGCATGAATATTTATTCGCTGGAAGAATTGTGTTATTATCTTGACCACAATCTTTATCTGATCGATCAGACAATCCTTAATGAAGGACTGTGCAACTGGATCCAAGAGGAATTGAAACTTCCTGCACTTGCAGCAAAGCTGCGTCCGAAAATGGGAAAATTTGCAAGTGTCGAGGATCTTGTCTATCCGGTATTTAAGGAAATCAATTATCTGACCTATGAAGAACTGAAAGTATTGAATACTCGTTTGCAGAAATTTGATAAAGAAACACCGGCGATGCGTGAAAAATGCAAAGGTGATGCTCTGATGGAAAATAAAATGTATGTTCATGCGATTCAGGTTTACCAGAAGTTACTTGACAGAAAAGATCTCGAAGAGATACGGGAAGGTCTGACAGAATGTATTTATCATAACCTTGGCTGTGCATACAGTTATCTTTTCCAGATGGATAAAGCAATAGAGTGTTTCCGCCGGGCATATGAGGGAGGCCGGAGTACAGAAGCATTGGAAACGTATCTGACGGCTTTTTCCATGTCATACAGTGAGGAAGAATACAAAAATATGGCAAAGACGCTGGGAGTGGAAGAAGAAATACTGACTGCCGTGCAGAATAGAAAAAAAGAATTTTCCCAGATTCCGAGGGCAAAAGTGAATTCTCAAAATATGGACGATATTCTCAATCATCTTACATCAGAATATCACAGAAGTACGGGTTCGTGAAATAAATCACAATGTATACAGTTTTTTTTATATAAATAAGGTAGACGAAACAGACTTAATCTGTTAAACTAAACATATAATTTGGGTCTGGTAATATTGCCCAAAAAGATTAGGAGGAATTTATCATGTTAGTAAACGCTTCAGAAATGTTGAAAAAAGCAAAAGCTGGTCATTATGCAGTTGGTCAGTTCAACATTAACAACCTTGAGTGGACAAAAGCAATCCTGCTTACCGCACAGGAACTCAACTCCCCGGTTATCCTTGGTGTATCCGAAGGTGCAGGAAAATACATGACAGGTTACAAAACAGTTGTTGGTATGGTTAAAGGTATGCTGGAAGAACTGAACATCACTGTTCCGGTTGCACTTCACCTTGATCACGGCAGCTATGAAGGATGCCTGAAATGCGTAGAAGCAGGTTTCACATCTATCATGTTTGATGGTTCCCATTATCCGATCGAAGAGAACGTAGCAAAAACAAAAGAACTGGTTAAGATCGTTGCTGAGCATGGAATGTCTCTGGAAGCAGAAGTTGGTTCCATCGGTGGTGAAGAAGACGGTGTTGTAGGCATGGGTGAATGCGCAGATCCTCAGGAATGCAAGATGGTTGCAGATCTTGGTATTGATTTCCTTGCAGCAGGTATCGGTAACATCCATGGTAAATATCCTGCAAACTGGAAAGGCTTAAGTTTCGAAACTCTGGATGCTATCCAGCAGCTTACAGGAGATATGCCACTTGTACTTCACGGTGGTACAGGTATCCCGGCAGATATGATCAAGAAAGCAATCGATCTTGGTGTATCTAAAATTAACGTTAATACTGAGTGCCAGCTTTCCTTCGCAGCAGCTACACGTAAATACATCGAAGAAGGCAAAGATCAGCAGGGTAAAGGATTTGACCCACGTAAACTTCTTGCTCCTGGAACAGAAGCAATCAAAGCTACTGTTAAAGAAAAAATGGAACTTTTCGGTTCTGTTGGAAAAGCCTGAGAATTGCATAATACCCGTTAGGGAGAATCATAAGGAATCGGTGCCCGGCACCGGTTCCTTTTTTTGACATACAGGATATATGTGTACTGACAGACTTGTTCGCAGTAACTTTTCATGTTAAGATAGCGTCATGATGAAAAATACAGAGAAAAACAAAAATAACAGAATAACGCAGACAATTGATTTTAAAGAAACAGTCATAACGAATTTCTCCGGGATTTATAAAAATCAGAACTTTTATAAGAATTATGCAGAAGAAGAAATATCCTGGACAGAATTAAGTGATCTGTCCGGCTGTAACTGCTATTGTGACGCTGAGGCGTCTGACCGGATACGAAAGGAAATTCAGGCTTTTACAGGAAAGGGGCTTCATTTCATTGATTCTGGAAACTATCATTATATGACACGTTTATGGCTGGAAAAACTGCAGATACCATTTCGCCTGCTTGTTTTTGACAATCATACAGATATGCAGCCACCGGCATTTGGCGGGCTTTTGTCCTGTGGCGGATGGATTGCGGCATCACTGGAGGAACTTCCACTTCTGCAGGAAGTGATTCTTGTTGGTCCGGATGAAGACGCTTATACACAGGTTGAGCCGGATTTGCAGCAAAAAGTCCTTTTTTTATCCCGAGAGAAACTAAGTACGATGACGACAGAGGAGAAAGAGGGTTTCTTTAATAATCTATCTGAAGATCTGCCACTGTATGTTTCGGTGGACAAGGATGTTCTTTGTAAAGGAGATGCTTCGACTACATGGAGCCAGGGGGATATGCACCTTTCGGAACTTATGAGCTTTCTTGAGCTTGTACTGGAGCGACAGAATATACTTGGAATGGATGTCTGCGGTGAGTGTGATATGGATTCCTGCAGCGAGGATTTTTTGAATGATCACGCGAATGAGGCAATTTTGAGACTGTGGGAGAAAATGCAAAAATCATCTGAAAGGATGGGCTCGGAATGAAAAATGAACTTTTTACGATCGGACCGCTGACTGTTTATGGTTATGGCTTTATGATCGCGACAGGTGTGCTGGCAGCATGGATCGTTACAGAATACAGAGCTAAGAAACAAAATCTGGACAGTGAGCATGTGTTTTCACTTGTTCTCTGGTGCCTGATGGGTGGTCTTCTCTTTGCAAAGCTTCTGTTCTGGATCACAGAATGGAAAAGCATTGCAGAAGATCCGGGATTTTTCTTTGATACGCTGGCAGATGGATTTGTGGTATATGGCGGAATTATCGGTGGTATTCTGGCAGGCTGGATATATTGCCGGATCAAAAAAGCATATTTCTGGAAATATTTTGACCTTGTGATGCCGTCCGTAGCACTGGCACAGGGCTTTGGAAGAATTGGATGTTTTCTGGCAGGATGCTGTTACGGAAGAGAAACAGACAGTATTATATCCGTCACTTTCCAGAATTCTGACTTTGCACCGAATCATGTGGCTCTGATTCCGACACAGCTTTATTCAAGTATTCTTGATTTCCTGCATTTTGGGATTCTTTTGTATATTGCAAGACGTAAAAAGGCAGACGGACAGGTTGCGGCTTTTTACCTGATTTTTTACAGTATCGGAAGATTTGTGCTGGAATTTTTCCGTGGAGATTTGATCCGTGGAAGTGTGGGAAGCCTATCGACTTCACAGTTTATCAGCCTGTTTATTCTGGCGGCAGGAATTGCGATTCTGATTACACGTACAAAAAAGAAAAATGCATAAGGTTTTAACGGATTCATAAAGAGGAAATTTTTGCATAGGCTGTAAGGAAAGAGCAGAAGAACCGGGGCAGAGAAGATGAGCATACCGGCACAGAATCAGCAATACGAAAATTTTATTATCCGTTATAAGCAGAATATAGAGGGAGTACCGGAATATCAGCCGGATGAGAGATTTCAGATCATCAATGACCTGTTTGGGGTATTATATGTACCGATACAGGAAATCCCGGAACTGGCATTAAACAGTTATTCTTATTCGTCTATTCCAAGATGCTATACATATATGGATACTGGTGCGCTGAGCGCGTCAGGGGTGACAAGACTTCATGGGCATCCATATCTGAAGCTTAAGGGCAGCGGAACACTGGTGGCAATAATTGATTCCGGAATTGATTATCTGCATCCGGCATTTCACAGGGGAATGACCAGTAAAATTCTGAGTATCTGGGATCAGGAACTGGAAAGTGGCCTGACGGAGAGGATTCCGTTTGGAAGAGAGTTTAACCGAGGGGAGATTGAGCAGGCTCTTTCGGCAGAAAATCCGTGGGAAGTGGTTCCATCAATGGATAAAAGCGGGCACGGAACGGAAGTAGCTGCCACGGCGGCAGGTTACAGTATCGAAAAAGAAAGCTTTTCCGGTGCTGCCCCGGAGGCGGAACTTGTAGTTGTCAAACTGAAACAGGCAAAGCGGTATCTGCGTGATTTATATCTTCTTCCGCAGGAGGCGGATATTTATCAGGAAGATGATATCATGCTTGCGATTGCGTATGTCCTGCGTGTGGCGGCAGAAAATCAGAAACCGCTGTCAATCTGTATTGGACTCGGCAGCAGTATGGGAGCGCATCAGGGAGAGGGACCACTGAATGAATATATCAACAGTATTGCGGCATTCAGTCAGAATGCTGTTTCAGTGCCTGCCGGAAACGAAGGCACAGCAAGACACCATTATATGAAGACACTGAGCGCAGCGAATATTAAAGATACAATAGAACTGCGTGTGGGCGAAAAGGAGAGTACTCGAGGATTTATGTTGGAATTCTGGGGAGACTCTCCTAATTTTTATTCTATGACGATCCAGTCGCCGACAGGAGAACAGTTATCGATCAGCACTTCTTTAAAAAACAGCACACAGGAACTGTCTTTTGTATTTGTCGAGACAAAAGTGTTGGTGAATTATGTGCCGATTGAGCGGCGTACGGGAAATACACTGATTTTTATTCGGTTTCTGCATCCGGCTGTCGGTATATGGAAGTTTCTGGTGGGAGAGAGAATACCCGGGGAAAGCCGATTTCACATGTGGCTTCCAGTACGTGGAATGATTTCGGATGATACATATTTTCTGGAACCCTCGCCAGAGTATACGGTTACATCACCGGGGGATGCGGCGGATGCGATGACCGTTACGGCATATCAGTATCGGGACAACAGCCTGTATGTGCAGGCAAGCCGCGGATATAATACAGAAAATGTGGTAAAACCGGATTTTGCAGCGCCCGGAGTGGATATCCTGACGGCTTCAATCGGAGCTGGTGCAGAATTTGCATCCGCAACAGGAACCAGCCTTGCGGCAGCTCAGACAGCAGGAATGGCGGCGCTTTTATTTGAATGGTCACTGATTCGGGAAAACGAGCCCTACTTTACCGGAAACAGCGTAAAAAATTATCTGAGCAGAGGCGCAGTCCGCGATCTGAATCTGATCTACCCTAATCCGGAATGGGGTTATGGAAGACTGGATCTGTATCATACGTTCGAGCTGCTGACGTGAGAAAATGAGAGACAAAGAATCTATTTTAAATTACAGATATCAAATAATGAAATTTACATAGCTAAATCGTTTCATATCGTGTACAATGAGAAGTGGAAAACTATATAACGACAAATGAGGAGGAATTAGACTTATGGATCTTTCAACTTTAGTAAAAATGTCAAACACTTACGGAAGTAACCCGGCTTATGTGCTGGCAGGCGGTGGTAACACCTCCGTCAAAAACGATACGACACTTTATGTAAAAGGTTCCGGCACACAGCTTGCCACAATTAAGGCAGAAGGATTTGTCAAAATGGACAGAGCACGCCTGAACGAAATCATGAAGACGGAATATCCGAAAAACGATGTTGAACGTGAAGCTGCATATCTTGCAGATGTAATGGCAGCTGTAACGGACGATGACAAAACAAAGCGTCCGAGCGTAGAAGCACTGCTTCACAATTTATTTGCATATACTTACGTACTGCATGTTCATCCGACCCTTATCAATGGACTGACCTGTGGAAAAGGTGCGCAGGCGCTTTGCGAAGAACTTCTTGGTAAGGAAGTGCTCTGGATCGATATTTGCAAACCAGGCTATACACTTGCACGTCTTTGCTTCGAAAAAATGAATGCATATAAAGAAAAATACGGAAAAGATGTTCAGATACTTCTGCTTCAGAATCACGGAATTTTTGTTGCAGCCAATACAGTAGAAGAAATTGGTGTGTTATTTGATAGTGTGATCAGTAAATTAGAAAAACAGGTCAAGAGAACAGCTGATGTAAGTGATGCTGTTACACCGGAAAAAGAGCAGGCGGCACAGAAGCTTTCTCAGTTACTCGGACATGCGGTAGAAGTTGTACCGGCTGCAGAAGCTGATAATTTTGTAAAAGATAAAACATCAGCAGCACCGCTTCTGAAACCATTTACACCGGATCACATTGTATATTGCGGACCATATCCGTTATTTGTAGAAAATATTGATCAGGCAAAAGAAGTGCTGGACGCATTTATGAAAGAGAATGACAAAGAGCCACGTCTGATCCTTGTACAGGGTATAGGTGCATTTATCATGGAAGACGATAAGGAGAAAGCAGCGAAGGCACAGCTTCTGGTAAAAGATGCCATTAAGCTTGCCGTATATGCGGAAAGTTTTGGTGGTCCACTGCAGATGACAGATGAGATTACATATTTTATTACACACTGGGAAGCAGAAGCATACCGCAGTAAGAAATAATGATCTGAAAAATCTCATAAGAGTGTTTCGGACAGATATTATAATATAAGCAGAAAAAAGTAAAGAATCATTCAGAGTACGGATTATTTAAAGAAACCGTACTCATGGATGGTTCTTTTTTTCTGGAAAAATGTTTTGCGTTGAAAAAAATCCTTGCTTTTTGAGAAAATATAGGTTGACATATCACTGCTGCAACACGGTAGCGTGGTAGAACGAAAAAGAAAAGAATGCAGACATGAAGAAAAAGACAGTAAGAGATAACGGAAAGATTTTATCAGGAATATGTTTTGCACTGATCATTGGATTCTGGTGCATAGCAACTTACGGGGGACTGATCAGCGATTTGTTTTTGCCAAGTCCTACAGAAGTAGTAAAGAAAATCATAGAGATGGCGAAAGACGGTTCACTGTGGGCAAACTGCTGGGAATCCACAGCCAGAGTTTTAGTAGGCTGGATCTGGTCTGTGATCGTAGCACTTCCGGTAGGTATGCTATACGGTATCCGGTGTAGACCGAAACATGATAAATGCGGCAAAAACGTTGGGTGCCGGCAAATGGCAGATTTATAAAGAGGTTATTTTCCCGGCAGCGCTTCCGGGTCTTATGGATGATTTCAGACTGACCATCGGATGGGCATGGACCTATCTTGTGGTTGCAGAAATGGTCGCAGCAAGCAATGGACTGGGATATATGATCCTGAAATCTCAGAGATATCTGGCAACGGATACTATTTTTGCAGGATTGATTCTGATCGGACTGATCGGTTTGATTACAGACTGGATTTTCCGGATTCTGACCAGAATCGTAGCTCCATGGCGGGGAAAAAGGTGGCACTTGATAAATCTGCTTCATCCTACTATTTTTTCCTGACTGCACTGGAGAACGAAAGCAGTCTGACAGAAGATGATATCAATGTGATTGATATGGGAGATACAACAGAGGCAGGTCTGGCATTCATGAGCGGTTCCGTGGATGCGGCAATTATGTGGGAGCCGGAACTTTCTGAAGCTCTGGAGAGTGTAGACGGAGCACACGCACTGGTTACCAGCGCGGATTATCCGGATACGATTCTGGATTCACTGGTTGTCAATTCCGATTATGCAAAAGAAAACCCGGATGTAGTAGCGGCTGTAGAGGATGCATGGTACAAAGCTGTAGATTTCCTTAACGAAAATCCGGATAAGGCATACGAAGAGATGGCAAGCGGATTCGAAGAAGTAACAGCTGAAGACGTTGCCAGTGATGTAAAAGGTTTGAAATTCTTTGGAAAAGACGACAATGAAAAGCTGAATGATGAAGGCAATGCTGATTCCATTTATGCAATCAGCCAGAAAATGGCAGATTTCTGGATGGAAAAAGGTGAGTGTGAGACGGATGATCTGACAGATTTCTTTGAATTGGTAAAATAAAGAAAATCACAGAAAAGTATACAAAAATGCATGTGAAAATTTAGTAGCAATGACGGCAAAACTTTTAAACCTCACGAATTGTTTTTGAGCCTGAAATTTGTTATAATTACAAGAAAAATAGGACTGTTCAATAAATAACAGTCAAATTGGATTTTCAATATACAAACGAGGAGATCGTATTGAAAACCAGTCAGGAGGAAACATGAAAAGGGGAAGCATTTTTGAACTGAACGGCATTCCGAAATTTCAGGAGGCCCTTCCGCTGGCATTGCAGCATGTAGTTGCAATGATTGTGGGTTGCGTTACACCGTCGATCATTGTAGCCGGAGCTGTAGGTGGTGATGGATTAAGTGCAAAAGACAGAGTAATTCTGATTCAGGCATCACTTGTGGTATCGGCACTGTCTACATTGCTCCAGTTATTTCCGATCGGAAAGAAGAAGGGATTTACTTTAGGATCCGGCCTTCCTATGATCATGGGAGTAAGTTTTGCCTATGTACCGAGTATGCAGGCAATCGCAGAAGGGTACGGAATCAGTACGATTCTGGGAGCACAGATCGTTGGCGGTATTGTGGCAATTATCATGGGACTTCTGGTTAAAAAAATCCGCGCATTTTTCCCGCCGCTGATTACGGGAACCGTTGTATTTACAATCGGACTTTCCCTTTATCCGACAGCAATTAATTATATGGCCGGCGGAACAAGTAATTCGGATTATGGTTCCTGGCAAAACTGGCTTGTGGCATTTCTGACACTGGCAGTTGTGACAGGACTGAATCATTTTGGCAGGGGTATCCTGAAACTGGCCTCTATTTTAATCGGTATCATTGTAGGATACGTGGTTTCAATTCCGTTTGGGATGGTCAGTCTGTCAAGTGTTGGACAGGCAAAAATGTTTCAGTTTCCGCAGTTCATGCATTTTGGAATTCATTTTGAGATTTCTGCCTGTGTGGCAATCGGGCTGCTGTTTGCAATCAACTCTGTTCAGGCAATCGGAGATTATTCTGCGACAACGATCGGTGCTATGGATCGTGAACCGGAAGACAGAGAATTACAGAATGGTATCACTGCATATGGAGTAACAAATATAATCGGAGCTCTGCTTGGCGGACTTCCGACAGCAACGTACAGTCAGAATGTTGGTATCGTGACAACGACAAAAGTTATTAATCGCTGGGTGCTTGGGCTGGCAGCCGTGATCCTTGGTGTCGCCGGAATCGTACCGAAGTTTTCTGCGCTGCTGACTACGATTCCACAGTGTGTTCTTGGTGGTGCGACGGTTTCTGTATTTGCTTCGATCGCCATGACCGGAATGAAGCTGGTAGCGTCTGAAGAGATGGATTACCGGAATTCTTCAATTGTTGGTCTTGCAGCAGCAATCGGTGTGGGTGTTTCACAGGCATCCGCAGCACTTGCAAGCTTTCCGGAGTGGGTAACAACGATTTTTGGTAAATCTCCGGTCGTACTTGCAACATTAATCGCAGTTATATTGAACATCATACTGCCGAAGAGCAGTGATGAAAAGAAACACGAAGCAAAACTCAGAAAGAGAGTCAAAGAACGTATCCGCAAAGACCATGAAGAATTTGAACAGCATTAAGAAGTATATATCATATACAATAAAAAAGACAGTGACGAATTATTCGCCGCTGTCTTTTTGTTTATGCTGCATCAATCAGAATTAAATGTTCTGAATCAAAATTATTTACGATATACAAATTCCGGCAGACCATCTTCTCCGAGTGGAACAGAGATATTTCCCTGAATCAGCGGACGGACATAATAGATAAAATCTTCTGTAACATCGTGTCCGTCCGGGGTGATCCATTCAACAGGAACTGTTTTTTCTTCATTGCAGATGGCGTTGACATCTTCAAGTCCGCAAACCATCTGATAAGATCCTGCTGTGTCTGTCTGGCGGATAAAAGAAACCATCTTTCCTGTTTCTCCGTCAAGGGCAGCCTGTACACCGAATTTTCCGGCGGCAATGGCCTCCTGCTGATCTGTTGCGGAAATTAATGTAGCAGAGCAGCGCTGGCTGACATTAAGTTCAACGGAGCGTGCTTTGACACCAAGGCGGCTGCGCACAAGATTTTCCAGATATTTGCCGCATCCGGCAAGCATCTTATGACCAAAAGTATCTGTACCTACAGAACTGTCGTATTCGCAGATGAAGGTGCCGTCAGCATCGTGAATACCTTCGGAAACACAGACGATAAGATTACAGTTTTTCTCAAAAGCTTTTTCAAGATCACGCAGGAAAGCATCCTGGTCAAAGGCAACTTCCGGAAGGTAAATGAACAGAGGATTGTCTCCTTCGTATTTACGCGCAAGGGCACTGGCAGCAGTGAGCCATCCGGCATGACGTCCCATGATCTCGATGATCGTGACGGATTTTTTTTCGTAGACGTTGGCATCTGTCGTGATTTCACGGACTGTGGAAGCAACGTATTTGGCGGCACTTCCGAAGCCCGGGGTATGGTCGGTATTTACCAGATCATTATCAATCGTCTTCGGTTCGCCGATCACGCGGATAGAACTGCCAATGCTTGCCGCGTAGCGGGAAAGTTTACTGACGGTATCCATGGAATCATTGCCACCAATATAGAAGAACCAACCGATATTGAGTTCTTCAAATTTGCGGAAAAGTGCCGGATAAACCGGATCTTCGAGAGATTCCGGCAGTTTGTAGCGGCAGGAACCGAGATAAGCACCCGGGGTATGAGTTAAATATTCAAGCTTTTCGCCGGGAAGAGCTTCTTCAAAATCAAGTACACGGTCATTAAGGAATCCTTCGATACCGTTTACCATACCATATACATGCTCAATCGTGTCCGGATGGGAAAGACCTTCAGAGACAACTCCATAGAGACTGCTGTTGATAACGGCAGTAGGTCCGCCGGACTGACCGACAATAAGATTTTTTTTTGCCATTGTATCTACCTCCGATTAGGATAATATTAGATTGCTGCGAACAGTAACCATAATAAATTCATTTTAACATATCATGGGAAAATCTCATAGCCATTTTTGTGAAAAAGTGATATCATGGGAGAAACAGAGTTGCTGTGAACGGAGTGAACAGTAACAAACAGATGAGATATAGACGAGGAGAGTACAAATGAAAAAAGTTGCCTGGTTTTTCCCGGTATCAGCAGGAATCCTGTGGGGATCCGTTGGGATTTTTATACGGTCTTTAAGCGGCTATGGAATGGACACTGCGACGATCGTCGGATCACGAACGATGATTTCTGTGATTCTGATGCTGATAGGGATTGCTGTAATTGATAAGAGCCAGCTGAAAATACGTCTGAAGGATCTGTGGATCTTTGTGCTGGCAAGCTGGCTGGGCATGCTTGGGGTAAATCTTACTTATAATGAAGCAGTAAATTATGTACACCTGTCACTGGCAGCAGTACTTCTGAGCCTGTCACCGGTGTATGTCCTGATTCTTGCGAGAGTGTTTTTTAAAGAAAAGATCACTATACGTAAGGCCGGCTGTGCAGCACTTGCAGTCTTCGGATGCAGTCTTGCAAGCGGATTGCTGGAAAACCTTGGAGGTATGAAAATCAGCGGTTACGGGACTCTTCTCGGAGTGGCAAGCGGTGTTTTTTATGCCATGTACAGCCTGTTTACCAAAATTGCCATGAAAAGAGGCTATTCCGGACTGACGATCACGTTTTACTGTATGGTTGTGATTGCAGTGACGTTGATTCCGTTTACCGACTGGAAGATCCTTGGAGCGTATTTTACAGAAGCTCCTGTGCATGGTGCTATATTTATGATACTTCATGCAATCTGTGGTGCAGTCCTTCCGTATACATTTTATACGATTGGTTTTCAGTATATGGATGCGGGAAAAGTCTCTATTCTTGCAGCCGGTGAGCCGGTGGCAGCGATGGTATTCGGCATTTTCTGTTTTGGAGAGATACCGACTGCAATCGAATTTGTCGGACTGTTCCTGACTGTGATCGCAATTGTTCTTCTTGGAATGCCTGAAAAGGTACGCAGCAATAAAACTAAGCCTAAGGAGTATGATTATGGAAGAAAACAAAAACAACACTCAGAAACAGCCTGAACAAAAGAAAAAAAAGAAGAGTGATGTGCTGTTGACGATCGCACTGATCGTTGCAATCGCGGTTTTCTGCTACGCGGCATTTAATCTCTACCATATTTACACGGAATACAAAAAAGGTACAGATGAATACAATCAGATCGAGGAAATGGCAGTTACCGAGCGTGATGCTGACAGTGGCGAAGTTGCCGGACCAAATGCACAATTAAAACCGCCGATCGAGGTGGATTTTGACAAACTCAAGAGTGTCAATGAGGATGTTGTGGGATGGATTTATGTAGATGCACTTCCGGATATCAGCTATCCGATTGTCAAAGGTAAAGATAACCAGACATACCTGCATCAGACCTATGAGAAAAATTACAATTTCGCCGGAACGATTTTTGTGGATTATGAAAACAGTGGTGATTTCAGTGATTGCAATACACTTGTATATGGTCATAATATGAAGAATGGTTCGATGTTCGGACATCTGAAGAAATTCAGAGAGGATGACAGGCTTTATAAGCAGGATAAATATTTCTGGATTCTGACACCGGAGCGCAATTACCGTTATGAGATTATTTCTGCATATACAACCGGCGTAAACAGCGATACCTATACACTGTTTAAAGGTCCGGGCGAAGAGTTCGAGAAATATCTGGAGACGATTAAAGGTTACTCCGAAATCCAGACAGATGATACAGATCTGACGATCAAAGATAAGATTGTGACATTGTCTACCTGTACAGGCAATGAATCCACCCGTTTTGTTGTGCAGGGTAAGAGAGTTGATGCGGAGGACGCAGATGGTGCTGCGGCGAATACGGGCAGTACAGCCGATGAGGAAAATACGGATGAGATATCTCTTGATATCGCAGGATAAGGGAGGGTTTTTACATGGATGAAAAGATCGTGAAATTACAGGAACTGATCGATGGGCATGACAACATCGTGTTTTTCGGAGGGGCCGGTGTTTCGACAGAGAGTGGAATACCGGATTTCCGTTCTCAGGATGGACTTTATCATCAGAAATATGACTTTCCGCCGGAGACTATCTTAAGTCACAGCTTTTTCTTAAGTCATCCGGACGAATTTTATAAATTCTACCGTGATAAGATGCTCTGCGATACCGCAAAACCAAATGCGGCTCATCTGAAGCTTGCCGAACTTGAAAAGGCAGGTAAACTCAAAGCAGTGATCACACAGAATATCGATAATCTTCACCAGATGGCAGGCAGTCGGAAGGTACTGGAACTTCACGGAAGCGTTTACCGTAATCACTGCATGCGCTGTGGAAAATCTTTTGACTTCGCATATATGAAACACAGTACCGGTGTGCCGCGCTGCGAATGTGGAGGTATGATCAAGCCGGATGTGGTGCTTTATGAAGAGGGACTGGATACAAATACGATCGAAGAATCTGTGAGAGCAATTTCGAATGCGCAGATTCTGATCATCGGAGGAACGTCGCTTGCCGTATATCCGGCAGCTGGCCTTATTGACTATTTCCGTGGCGAAGCGCTTGTAGTGATCAATAAATCCTCCACACCGAGAGACAGAAATGCCGATCTTCTGATCAAGGAGCCGATCGGACAGGTCTTTTCACAGATAAAAGTAAATCAGAAATAAGGAGAATGACAGAGCATGGGACTTATCTATGATGTTGGAGATATTGTGACACTCAAAAAGGGACATCCATGTGGAAGTAAAGAGTGGGAGATCCTGCGTGTGGGAGCTGATTTCCGTCTGAAATGTATGGGATGCGGACATATGATCATGGTGCCACGCAAAATGGTAGAAAAAAACACCAGAAACTTAAAGAAAAAAACGCAGGAATAATCTGTTGTCAAAGGAGCAAACAAATAACGTGATCTATATCAGCCATCTGCTTCCGGATGAAAAAATGCAGGAACTTTTAAAAAACAGTGAACTTGGAGTGGAAAGTATCGAATTTTCCATTTCGGAAAATCTTGACCATCTGGACAAAACGATAGAAACATACAAAGAACGCCTTGTAAAGATGGGAAATCCGCCACTGACACTGCATGGCCCGTTTCTGGATCTCATCCCGGCAACATTTGACAGCATGATCCGCCGTGTGACGATGGAGCGGTTTGAGCAGTGTTATCAGGTCGGTAAGTTACTTGGCGCAAAAAAAATCGTATACCATTCAGGAATGATCCCTACCGTATATTACCGTCAGGGCTGGGCGAATCAGGTGAGTCGGTTCTTTAACGATTTCCTGCGAGATAAAGATGGACTCGAAATTGATATGGAAAATGTTCTCGATGAGGACTGGAGGCTTCTGCGTGATGTATATGACCAGGTGGAGCATCCGGACTTCGGACTCTGCCTTGATATCGGGCATGCACATTGTTACTCCGATATTTCGGTTATTGAGTGGGCAAAGGAACTGGCACCTTATGTCCGCCATGTTCACATCCATGACAATGCCGGAGAAAGAGATTCTCATCTTGGACTTGGCAGAGGAAATCTGCCGTGGAGAGAAGTTCTTTCGTATTTGCCGCGGACGGAGACACGTACATGGACGATTGAATGTATGAATAAGGAAGATGTACAGATATGTGTACAATCTTTATTGACATAAATTTATCAAAATGATATACTTTAGAAAAATTGGATAACCAGGCGTGGTCTGTCGTAAAAGGCAGTTTAACGTAATCCGGTGAGAATCCGGAACAGTTCAAATAGCTGCTGTGAATATGCTTTTTGCATAATAAGTCAGATTTAACACGTTGTACAGAGGACAGAGGCTCATTATGAATGGGACTCTGTTTTTGTTGTCTTTAGGGGGAAAATTGAGACATGGAAAAACCGAATACTGAAATCGGGTGGAATCAGTTAAGATATGATGTCCGTACATATACTGCGCAGAATGAGCGAAACAGAAGGGGCGGCGAGGCTGGCAGGATTCCTGCCGGATATAGATATATTGGCGATAAATGTTTTCTAAATAATGGCAAAGTACATGAGGTAGTATTGCCACAGGAATGCCGAATCATCGGTAAACAGGCATTTGAAGGATGCCAGTTTCAGAAAGCAGTAGATTTTCCAGAGGGTTTGCTGGAAATAAAGAAAAGAGCATTTGCGGAAAATCACAGACTTCGAAAAGTTGTTTTTCCGGAGTCACTGGAGAGACTGGGAGCACAGGCATATCAGGAGTGTAATACACTTCGAAGCGTGAAGTTTCCGAATAATTCACGTTGCATGGTTATTTCAGAGGCAGTGTTTGATTCCTGCGTAAACCTTACAACTGTCAGATTGCCATTCCGTACGCAGGTAATTGAGCGCAGGGCATTTTACAGATGTAAAGAGCTCAGGGAAATCAATTTACCGGTTACGGTGAGGGAAATTGGGGAGGAAGCCTTTTATTTCTGCGCGATGGAGAAACTTGAGCTTCCGCCAAATTTGAAAGTAATTGGTGAAAGTGCCTTTTTCCGCTGTAAACATTTAAGAGAAGTTTACATACCTGAAAGTGTGAAGAAAATCGGTCGCTGGGCATTTCACGGATGCAGCAGACTGGAACGTCTGGAGATTCTGCATGATCCGGATGAGATTGGACCGTGGATCATCAACAAGAGCTGTACACTTGTCTGTCGAAAAGGCAGTAAGGTAGATCATTATGCAAAGGAATATGGCTTTAAATGTGAATATGTGGAAGAAATGATGGAGAGAAAAGAAGGTTGAAAATAAAATCAGAAAAAAGAACCAGAGCATTGGCAGTTATCTGCTGTATTATGCTT
This sequence comes from Ruminococcus sp. AF17-22AC, assembly GCF_003460065.1. Classification (NCBI taxonomy): domain Bacteria; kingdom Bacillati; phylum Bacillota; class Clostridia; order Eubacteriales; family Oscillospiraceae; genus Ruminococcus; species Ruminococcus sp. AF17-22AC. Next base: position 40,764 of record NZ_QRXT01000005.1, on the reverse strand, counting down.
ATTTGCTGCTGGTTCAGCGGTTGTGCATTTGGCGGAGAAAAATTACCGAATGGAAACTGTACGATTTCTATCGAATGCAGTAATATTCTGGATAATATGGATAACCTGAAAAAGACAAAAGAAGATTTTATTCCGGAAGATGGATGGATACTTAAAGAAACAGAGGTTGCCTTTCAGGGCGGAGAAACAGTTTTTGATGTATTGAAGAAAGTCTGCGGTGAAAATGGAATCCATATGTCATCTAAATATACTCCGTTGTACAAAAGCTATTATATAGAAGGAATCAACCAGTTGTATGAAATGGACTGTGGCAAAAACTCCGGCTGGATGTACAGTGTAAACGGAAAATATCCAAACTACGGCTGTTCAGAGTACAAACTGAAAGACGGTGATAAGATTGAATGGCGTTACACCTGCGATCTTGGAGCAGATGTCGGAAATAAATATGAAAAAAGTAAAGGAAAAGATTCAGAAAAATGATATGTACAAAGAAAAAGGATCTTTATAAAAAAGTGAAACAAAACGGTATTCCGGCAGCACTTGCGTTGGTACTGGTGCTTACAATGGCGGGATGCGGAAGTGCGAAAACTCCTGAGTTAAAAGACGCAATTCACAAAACAGCCGCTTATGAACAGGAAACGGTGACAGATCCGGCAGTGGGTTCCCTTGGCGGGGAGTGGACAGTAATTGCCCTGGCACGCTCGGAAGAAAATGTAGACAGTAATTATTTTGAAAAATACAGAGCAAATGTAGAAAAATATCTGAAAGAACAGGATGGAATCTTAAGTGAAAATAAATACACGGAGTATTCCAGAGTGATTCTTGCCCTGAATGCAATCGGGGAAGATGCTTCGGATATTGGCGGATATGATCTGAAGGAAAAACTGGATGATTTTGATACGGTGACTGCGCAGGGACTGAACGGTGCAGTGTTTGCATTACTGGCGCTGAATGCGGACAGCGAAGAAACAGACGGAGAACTTCAGCAGAAATATCTGAACTACATTTTGGAACAGGAAAAAACGGACGGCGGTTTTTCCATGGATGATAATGCAGATGAAGCAGATATCGATATAACAGCGATGACTTTACAGTGTCTGGAAGCATATAGCAGTGAGGAAAATGTACAGCAGACAATTGATCGTGGAATTGAATTTCTTGCAGATGCGCAGGATGCAGATGGTGGTTATACCGTATATGGAGACAAAAGTTCCGAATCTGTATCGCAGACGATGATTGCTTTAAGTACGGTGGGAATTGACTGTAATAAAGATGAACGTTTCCAGAAGGATGGAAAAGGACTGTATGACATTCTGATGCAGTATTGTCAGAAGGATGGCAGTTTTTCGCACACACCGGAGGGTGAAAGTGATCCGATGGCAACAGATCAGGCATTGTGTGCATTGGTTTCCTATGAGAGGCTTCAGGATGAAAAAAATACTTTTTACGATATGACAGATCACAGATAAAAAGCAAATAAGCGCAGAAAGCAGGAGGAAAAACTGTGGCAGATAAGATCAGAGAACTCAGAACAGAACTGGCAAAGATCATAAAAGGAAAAAGTGAGATCACAGACAAGATCATTATGGCGGTTCTGGCAGAAGGGCATGTACTTCTGGAGGATGTTCCGGGAGTGGGAAAGACAACGACAGCACTGGCACTCAGCCGACTGATGGGAATGGAATTTCAGAGAATTCAGTTTACACCGGATGTTGTACCGTCAGATGTAACAGGATTTACGATGTATGATAAAGAAAGCAACAGTTTTATTTATCGTCCGGGGTCTGTGATGTGCAACCTGCTTCTGGCAGATGAGATCAACCGTACTTCAAGCAAAACGCAGTCGGCGCTTCTTGAGGTCATGGAAGAGGGAATGGTAACTGTAGACGGAGAGAGTCATCCGGTACCGAAGCCGTTTGTGGTAATTGCGACAGAGAACCCGGTAGGGTCTTCCGGTACGCAGATGCTTCCGGAATCACAGCTTGACCGTTTTATGATCAGTACAACAATGGGCTATCCGGACCATGGCAGTCTGGTAGACATTCTTCGTGACCGTCAGGAGGTCAATCCACTTCAGAATGCAAAAGCAGTGCTGAACAGTGAGGAAATTCTTGAATTGCAGGCACAGGTCAGAAAAGTATATGTATCTGATGAAGTTTTATCCTATATAGCAGATCTTGCAGAAGCAACAAGAAAACATGAACTGATTATGCTGGGTTTAAGTCCGCGTGGAACGCTTGCGCTGTGCCGTATGGCAAAGGCTGCCGCATATCTGGCAGGACGTGATTATATGGTGCCGGAAGATGTGGTAAATGTTTTTCAAGACGTGGCAGGACACAGAATGGTTCTTGAATCACGTGCAAGATATGAAGAAAAAACGGCAAGACAGATTTTGGGTGAGATCCTTGAGACAGTACCGTCACCAAAAGTAGAGGGATAAATGAAGAAAAGGATTCTTATTGTAATTTGGTTTATATGTATGGCACTGGCTGCCCTTTATACGGGAGAATATCTGTATGTGTGCGTACTGGCAGTATCCGGTGTGGTGCTTGTCATGTCAGGAGTTTATTGTCTGCTGTCGGGCAGATGCATAAAGAGTACACTGAAACTTCCCCGTGTGACAGAAAAGGACAGCATATTTCAGGGCAAACTGGAGCTGGAAAACCAGTCCCTTTGGCCGGTCTTTTACGGCACAGGTGAAGTAAAATGTAACAATACCTTTACCGGAGAAGAAAAAACCATGCAGCTCCCGTTTTCACTGATGGGCAGAAGGAAAAGTAAATGTACTTTTGAAGGAAGCAGTCAGTGGTGCGGATGTCTGAGATTTTCTTTTGAGAAATGGAAAACAGGCGACTTTTTGCAGATTTTTCGTAAGAAACGAAAAGGAAATGCACATGCAGATATTGTAGTCATGCCGGAAAGACAGACACTGGATCTGTCAGTTCTGACCAGGGAAGGCTTTGATATGGAAAGCTTCCGCTATTCAACATTTCGCCCGGGAGATGATCCGGGTGAGACTTATGATATCCGTGAATACCGACAGGGTGACAGCATTAGACAGATACACTGGAAACTGAGTGGCAAATTAGACAGTACAGTGATCCGCGAAAAAAGTTTTCCGGTAGATGATGCAGTGCTGGTTCTTGCGGAAACGTTTCAGAAGGAAAGTAATCCGCAGAAAGCAGAAGCCGTTGTGGAAATTTTTTCAGCACTGCTTCTGAGCTTCATGGAGAGGAAAATCCCATGTCAGGCAGCGGTATATGACGGAAGAAACGGATGCCTGCATATAGAGAAGATTCATTCTGCGCAGGCATATGAAAATATTATGTACTTATTTCTGAGATATGGCGGCGGAAATAAAGAAGCGCAGACCGTCAGGGAATATATGAAGAATCCCGGAATAAAAAATTTTGCGAATTATATCTACATTACGGGGGAAGCGGAAGACCATGAAGACCAATATCTGAAACAGAAAGGCCTGGTCACGGTACTGCGCTGTGGACAGAATCCGGACCGAAACACAGATGAGATCATTTATACAAAAGAAAATTATCATCAGGAACTGGGAATGAGGAATATGAATGGAGTTATGGATTTCACAGGAACAGCAAAAAATAAATAAATTTAATAAAAAACTGTTTCCGGGAATCCTTCTGGAAGCAGTTCTGTTGACTTTGGTTTTTGGAGTGGGTACAGAAGAAATGCTTCATATACTGACGAAAAGTCATGTGCCTGTCATGTTTGTCGCTTTGACAGGAGGAAGTATTCTGCTCTGGCTTCTGCTTGAAAGATGGCAGCGCTTCGGATTACCGGTCGGTGTGATGTGTTTTGCATGTGCAGCAGCATTGTTTACGGTTTTACATACTCATGTTCAGAATGGAATGACCGGATTGTGGAATCATATGGTAGAAGTACTGGGAAGCAAAGCAGGAATTTATCTGACTCAGTATACCGTGTCAGAAGAAAATATGGCAAATGACCAGTTTATATTCTGGATGCTACTGGCACTGGTGACCGGACTGGTGGCTTTTGCAGTACTCAGACTGCGTCTGCGTTTTATTACGATTCTGTGGAGCATGGGCTTTCCGGTGCTGATGTTTATGCTGAATGTTCAGCCGGGGCGGATAAAACTGGCTGCCTTCTATCTGGCGGCGTTTCTGCTGATAAACTGGATGCATTCCGAAAGAGATACAGGACAGAATTCTGCCGAAAATACTGTGGTATTTCTGACAGGAGCAATTCTTGTATGTCTGACAGTGGCAGTGAGTGGCGGTGTCTTTCGAATGATTGTTCCACAGGAGCAATATCAGAGTTCCAAACTTGTTGCCAATGTCAGAACGGAATTTCTGGATAAGACAGACCGCTTCCGCTTTAAGACAGGAATGGTAAACAGTCTTCCGAATGGCAGACTGAAAGCAGCGGGTGCATGGACAGCATCTGATGATACAGCTCTGACAATACAGATGGATCAGCCGGATTCGCTTTATCTCAGAGGATTTGTAGGCAGTGTGTATGACGGGGATGAATGGAAATCAATTTCGACTGCAGACGCATGGAAAGTCCGGGATTTGTTTTACTGGCTGCATCAGGATGGATTCTATGGACAGACGCAGATTGCAGGAATAAGAAATGTGGTAGAAGACGACTCGCTTTCAAAGGAAAGTGGCAGTATCCGGATACAGAATCAGAATGCGGACAGCCGATATCTTTATACACCTTACGAGATGGCAGAACTTCCGGAAGGATATACCGGAGAAACATCTCTGACAGACAGTACCCTCAGGTCAGGCGGATTGTTTGGAAAACGTGATTATACGCTGAAGTCTATGGGGAATCTCGTGAAAGATTTCACCACATTGGGAGCAGAGGGATATCAGGTTTTATCAAAAGGTGATGCACGCAATCTGAGAGAAGACGAAAGCTATTACAATGCATTTGTTTATAAAGAAGATACTGCACTTCCGGCGGTTTTGGAAGCCCTGTTTGCACAGGAACTTGGAAATGCCGGAAACAGAGAGCAGGGACATACAGATTATTACACTGCCATCTCAAGGATCCGTGCATATCTTGAAAAAAATATGACATACAGCACAGCAACAGATGTGTATAACGGAGCCGGAGATTTTACGAAAAATTTCCTGACAAAATCCAAAATCGGGCACAGTATTCATTATGCTACAGCGGCAGCGCTGATGTTCCGTTATTATGGAATACCATCACGTTATGTAGAAGGGTATCTGATCACACCGGATGATGTAAAAGATAAAAATAAAGGCGACAGTATTCAGATTTCGGGGAAAAACGGTCACGCATGGACGGAAATCTACATAGATGGTCTCGGATGGGTGCCGGTGGAAATGACTCCGGAATATTATGGAGTTATGGAAGAACCGGATCTGACCGTCGGACTTGAGGCAGAGGGAAGCAAGGCGTCAGCTCTGCCGGAAACAGAAACAAAGACAGATAATCCGCCGGAGATTCAGACGCATTGGAATTTGAAACTTGCGATCATGGGGCTGGCGAGATTTTTACTTCTTTTACTGTTTGTGTTTGATATTTTCTGCGTGCTGTTTTTCCTGGTGATCAGCGGTTTGCGGATCATTGCAGAGGCAAAACGAAAAAAAGCATTTGCAGCAGCTGATAACCGAGCTGCGGTCAGAGCCATGACCGGATATGCGGCAAAGCTTTATGCACATGGAACATACACGGATGAACTGACAGAAGCTTATAAGAATACATGGCAGATCGGGGAGAAAGCTGCGTTCAGTCCGCATAACATTTCAGATGAAGAAAGACAAACCGCAGAACAATGTGTGAAAAATATAAAGACAGAATTAAAGATAAAAACCAGATGGTATGATATGTGGATCATAAAATATATAGAAAGACTGCTGTAAAAGATAAAAAATAATTCAGAGAGGAGGCAGATGCCAGATGAAAAATCATAATAAACAAAATAAAAAAAACAGAAAGAAAGATTTGCTGGCAGTTGTACTCCTTATAGCAGGTTTGCTTTTGTTTGGTGCCTCGATTGTCTGGGGACTTGGCAGACAACAGCCGGAAATAGCAGAAAATCCGGTGCAGGGAATAAGCGCAGACAGTTCTTTTAAAGGATATTTGGGAAAAGGCTTTGCATATGCAGGGGCGGACACAGATAATCAGAATGGAGCAGAGAGTACAGAGGTACAGGCGCAGACACTGGAAGAACCGGAGGAGCCGGAAACAGAAGAGGAAGAGGAGCAGGAGCCGGAACAGCAGATCACCGAAAATCCGGACAATTCCAGGCAGACTGTGGATAATACAGCAGGTGAACCAGAGGAAACTTCTGAGCAGGCCGAAGGTAATCAGGAAACTGATGAAGAAGTCCTTCCGAATGAAGTTCACTATGATGATGAAAACAACGATGACGGCGAAAATGGCAATGAAACGCAGCCGGAGCAGAATGATGATCGAAACCAGGAAAATACAGAAGTTCCGTCAGAGGATGATGATCCGGAACCTGCGCCGGAAGAAAATAAATATCCATCTGTTGCGACAGATCTTGAAAACGGAGAAACCATCAATGCATCGTACAGGACATTTTTTGTACAGGCTTCTGACTATCATGGAAATGTGCTTTCCTCGTCAGCACTTGAAGTATATGGAAACGGGGAGAAACTGTATTCCATCGGAACAGATGCGCAGGGAATAGTTTCTTATCGTATCGAACTGGAAGATGGTGCCAATACAGTCAGCATAAAAGTTACAGACAGTGAAGGCTGGAGCACCACAATTCCGGAATACACAATCTACAAAGGCGAGGATGGGCAGCAGGAACCGGAAGGAACGATTACGCTCAGTATAGAAGCGGGAACAGTTGGCCTTGGGAATCTTCTGGGACCGGAGGCTGTCGAATATTATCAGGGAGAATCCATGGCATCGGTATTATTGAGAGTATTGGATGAAAATGGCTTTGACTGGAGAAATATCGGGGAAGCCAATTCCGGATTTTATCTGCGGTCAATCGGAAGAAGTGGACTGACAGCCGGGGCGGCGATTCCGGAGGAACTGCTGGCACATCTTACTGAAGTAAACAGCCAGCTGACAGAGCATGATAATGACTGGCTGGGCGAATTTGATTTCACAATGGATTCAGGGTGGCTTTATTTTGTAAACGGTGAATATATGAACAACGGAATGTCCGCATATTTCCCGGCAGACGGAGATGTGGTCAGACTCAGATTTTCACTCTATGCAGGTGCTGATGTGGGAGCTGGGCAAAACGGAGAAACCTGGGGAGAATGGTAAATGAAAAAAATTCTGGCAGGACTTTTGTCGCTGGCTCTCTTACTGGGAAGTGTCCCGGTTTACGGAGCAGAGGACGCCATACTTTCACAACCAAATACAGAGAATATCACGGAACAGTCTGAACTTTCGGAAACTGCAGAAAATTCCGGAGAAACTGAACAGGAGCCGGAAACTCCGGGTGGAGAATCAGAAATTCCAGGTGAAGAACCGGAAAGCCCTGATCAGGAGCCGGAGAATCCGGATGATAATGCCGATTCCGGAGAAGATATTGATATCAGCGGAGATACAGAGGAAGAGCCGGATGAAAATCCGGATGGGGACGACAGTCAGAACGAAGAGCCGGAAACTCCGGAAGATACGAATGGCGAAGAAATATCTTCAGACGAAAACAAAGAAAATCCGTCTCAGGAAACGACAGAGGATATCAAAACAACAGAAGCAGAATCTAAAAGTGCAGACGAAGTAGATGATTCAGCCGATTTTCTTGAAAATCTTACGGTATATACGAGTTACAGCGGCTCACCGGATGCAGTTACACTTAATCCGGAAAGACGTACAGATTTAGATGAAGAATTTGGCGGCAAAGTATACACAGTGGAATACAGTTCCTATGCACTGGCAACGGCATTTTACGTATCTGCGGATCTGCTGGATACTCTTCCGGATGATGCTAAAGTGACGCTGTCCGGCTGGACAGTCGATGGTGCACAGAAAACCACAGAGATAGCTCGTAAAGCATTTTCCGAGGGCCGGAGATACCGTCTGAACGGTCGTGTTTTTGCAAATGGAACGAATGGTGGATCCAGAGGCGTTTATACGATTATTGCAGGAAATGCAGAACACCAGCAGACCTATAAGATCGTTGTCCTTCGAAGACTGGATCTGTCGTCCATCGGCTGTTATCTCCCGACGGACAGTGACCTTGCGACAAATATCATCAGTGAAAAATTTAACAGTGCCGACAGAACATATCATGCTTCTGTTGCTGCGGACGTTGATTCGGTACAGATCAATGTAAGACCGTATTCTATTAATGCATATTACGGACTGACCGTCAATGGAGTTCCACTGCAGAATCGAAATACTATACAGGTTCCGCTGAATGAAGAGGGTGATACGGATATTACCTTCCATATGTCGGTAGAAGGTGGCTATAATGACCCGGAGTATCAGGGAAAGACTTATACTACCGAGAGCGAGTATCATCTGATTGTATCAAAACTGGCAGGAGCAGGTGCAGAATTCAAAGTCAGTCCCGCAAATGCAGTTGTATGTGTATACGATGAAAAGGGTATGCGTGTCTCTGCATCGGCAGATAACAGCCTTCTGTATGAGGGACTGATGATCGGTAAAACATATCAGTGGACAGCGTCATGTTATGGATATAAAGCATGTCAGGGAAGTTTTGTGGCTGGCGAGCAGAGCGAGATAACAGCAGATCTTGAAGAGATTGATTCCAGACAGCCGGATATCGAGGACAATGACTGGATCAACTACAGAAACAGTGATACCAATAACGGAGTTACTTCTGCGGCAACCCCGTCGAATGTGGATGAAACTGTTCAGAAATGGGCAGTAAAAATGGGCGGTGACTGGAGTGCGGCAGTCACACCGCCACTGGTATTAGGTGGATATCTATATGCGGCATCCGGCAAATTTATTTACAAAATGGACAGAAACACCGGTGAGATAGTCGCAGTAAGTGAAGAACTGGCAGGAAGTATGGTATTTGCCCTGAATCCGCTTACCTATGCAGAGGGCATGCTGTTTGCACAGGTTGGAGGCGGACAGATACAGGCAGTCAGTGCAACGACGCTGAAATCTCTGTGGATCAGTGAAACGGTAGGCGGCCAGACTCTTAGTCCGATTACCTACAGGGACGGTTATATTTATACAGGTACCTGGAATTCTGAAACAACAGCAGGAATTTATTATGCACTGTCTGTTACAGATGAAGATCCGTCCAGGGGAGATGAAATAAAACTCTGTACATGGAAATACAGCCATAAAGGTGGATTTTACTGGGCAGGAGCCTATGCATCTGGCGATTATCTTGTATTTGGTTCGGATGACGGATCAGATATGGGAAATTATACAAACACATCAATTCTTTACTCTGTTTCTACAAAAACAGGACAGTTACTGGATAAACTGACAGGTGTAAATGGAGACATCCGTACGACAGTTTCTTTTGACAATGGTTATGTATATTTTGCCACAAAGGGCGGATATCTTTACAGGGTAAAAATGAATGATGACGGAACCTTCGGACAGGTATTAAGCTACAACCTCGGAGGTATGGCAACAGCGACACCGCTTGTTTATAAAGGCAGGATATATATCGGTGTCTGTGGACAGGGGGGACAGTTTAATGCCGACGGCGGACATCATTTTGATGTCATTGCCGAATCAGACAATGAACTGAAACTGGCATATTCTGTTTCGGTACCGGGATATCCACAGGCGGCCCCGCTTCTGTCAACGGCATATGAAAAAGAAGATTTTAACGGGGACGGAAAGCCGGATGGCAGGGTTTATGTTTATTTTACTGCCAATGCCTTTCCAGGTGGAATTTATCTTCTGAAAGATGAACCCGGACAGACAAAAGGTGTGGCAGAAGAAATCTTTACGCCGGATACTGACCAGCAGCAGTACAGCATCAGTACACTCTGTGTAGACAAAGACGGAACCATATATTATAAGAACGATTCCAACTATATGATGGCGATTGAGACAAATGTCGCATGCCTGCGCAGTGTGGAAGTTACATCAGACCATGGGAAAGTAACATGGGACAGAAGTTACCGTAAGGAGCGATCTGCATATGAATTATCCTGTGAGGACGGAACAAAAAAGGCAACGTTTAAATTCGGAATACCACAGGGCGCAGCGCTGACAGTGAACGGCAAAACCTGTGACGGAACATTCAGTGTCAGCTTTCAGGGTGATGACGTTCCGGTTACTGCAGTAGTGTCCAAAAACGGCAAAAGCACGAAATATACTTTTACGGTTACAGGAGATCACAGCAGTCCTTTATTGTCGAATCTGACGGTAAGTACAAGTAATGCTTATACGGATGGTGGAAGCAGGATCGGGCTGGAACCGGAATTTACTCCGGAACAGAAAGAATATACGACAGAAGTATATGACGGAAACAGCAACAGGATCAATATTTTTGCATTGCCGGAAGAAGACAGCGCATCTGTGACAGCAGAAGGTATCCGGGGAATCAAAAAAATCACAAATTATGGCAAAACCTCCGGAAGCGGCAAAGCACACAGAATTGCAGTGTATTTTGGAGATGATGAGTCAGAGGCACTGGTAAAAGTAACCGTTCAGACCAGAACCGGAAAGACCGAAGTTTATCAGGTATTACTCAGAAGAGCAGATGTTTATCCGCCTGTCCTTTCAGGCAAAAAAGCAGTGCGTTATGAAAATAACAAGATAAGAGTGACTTTCACCGCCAACGAAAAAGGCAGTTATGCTTATGTGCTTGGAAAGGCTGGAGAAACGCCATCCTTTACCGGAGATTTTACGGAGACAATGGCGCAGGGAGAAAATACGCTGGATCTGACAGTTCCGGACAAAGAAGAAAAAGTCCTGTACATACTGGCGAAGGATGAAAACGGAAACATTATGGAAGCACCATATGCCATTTCGATACATGTCTATGCAGGAATAAATGTGGCAATAAAGGTGACTCCTTCTGATGCAGAGATAAAGGTGGTCAATCAGGATGGACAGGAGATTGCTCCGAAGAACAAAAAATATCCGTTTATTGTCGGAAATACATATCAGATCACTATATCCCGGGACGGTTATGAAACGCTGAATGAAACAGTTGCAGCAGAAAAAACAAAGACAGAATACAGATATTCTCTGAAATCAACAATGAATTCCGATGCATCATTGAAAAATCTGTATGTATCCAGTTCAGATACGTATGGTAAGGGAATACAGAAGCTGACTCCGGCTTTTAAGAAGCAGGAAACAAAGTACACCGCCGTTTACGGTACAGAGAGACAGAGCCTGAATATATGGGCACAGACAGCTAATAAAAAAGCATCGATACGGGTATATGCACTGGCTGGCATCCGGGGCTCGACAGTACAGAAAGATGAAACCATCAGTCAGAGTACTGCGGCAGGCGGACATGCTTTCTGGAAGATATTTTTTGCCAGCGGAGAAAAAGAGGCAAAAGTCAGAATACAGGTAACTGCGGAAGACGGCACGAAGAAAAACTATTACGTGACATTGAAGCTTACCGACATTACGGCACCGGTACTGAAAAAAGTCAGTGCCAGCAGACTTTCCGTGGACAAAGCATCTGTAGTATACAAATCCAGTGAAAAAGGATATCGCTACTATCAGGTTGTGGATGCAGGGAAGAAAATTCCGAAGCTGAATACCAAAGGAAAGGGAACCGAGATTCAGGCAGGAACGGATACCATTATGCTGAAAGGCCTGACTGAAGGTGAAAAAGATCTGGTGATCGTTGTCAAAGACAGCACCGGAAATGTGAGTGACCAGCTTGTTATCCGCATCCCGGATGTGAAGAAAAAAGGTCAGAATCCGGGTAATGCAAATAATGACGGGAAAGACAACAACAAGAATAATATAGCGGCACGTCCGGGAAGCGGCGGTCATAAATCAGAGGCGACAACTCCGGGTAAAGGTTCAGATGGAGAGGGCTCAAAAGCAAACCTGAAACTGGTAAATGGAAATGGTTCAGGCGGCGATGGCACAAAGGACGAAAACGGCAATTCATCAGGAGCGTCTGACGGTCAAAAACAGTCAGGAAAAACGAAAGACACTTCCAAAAAGACAGCCAAAGCAGGAGAATCTGAAAAAACAAAAGAAGAAGAATCAAAATCCGGCAAAAAAGATACCGGCGACAGCGAAAAAACAGATAAAAATGAAAAGACAGAAACCACCGATGGAGAAGCAGTTGAAACGACTTCTTCGAATACAGATGGAAGTCCGGTGGAAACTGTAATTACAGAGGCGAAGACGATACCGCTTCATGTCTGGATTCTGATACTGGTTGCAGGGCTGGGAACTGCATACATGATCTTCTGGATCAGAGCACAGCATTATTACAGAAGGAGGATGGCAAAATGAATGACAAAGTAAACGATGCCTTTTCAGGATGCCATCCTTTTCTGAACTTTTTTTACTTCGCAGTGGTACTTCTGTTTACGATGTTCAATCAGCATCCGGTATTTCTGTTGATTTCATATATCGCGGCAGTGATGTATGCCTTCCTTCTGAACGGATGGAAAAAAACATTAAAACAGAATCTGCTTGTAACGCTGCCGGGACTTCTGATCGTGGCATTATTAAACCCACTGTTTAACCACTATGGTGTGACAATGCTGTATTACGTGGAAGCCAGCGGAAACTGGATCACACTGGAAGCACTGGTGTATGGTCTGGTTCTCGGCGCGGTGATGTTTATTGTGATTCAGTGGTTCAGTTGTTACAACTGTGTAATGACAACAGACAAATTTGTATATCTGTTTGGCAGGCTCATACCGGCACTGTCACTGGTTCTGTCTATGGCACTCAGATTTGTGCCGAGATTTACCGAACAGCTCAGGGTGATTCGTAACGGACAGAAAGCAATGGGGCGCGATGTGACAAATGGAAGTATGCTTGCGAAGGCGAAGCATGGAATGAATATACTTTCTATTCTGGTTACATGGGCACTGGAAAATGCAATAGAAACTTCAGATTCCATGAGAAGCAGAGGATATGGGCTGCATGGACGCACAGCCTTTTCAATATACAGATATACAAAAAGAGACAGGTGGCTTACCGGCGCGTTTGCCATATTGGCAGCAGTATTTGCTTTTGGATGCGTGAAGGGGGCCGCCTTTGCTGTTTATGATCCGAAGATTCAACTGGCGGGTATAAATCATGCTTACTCCGGCTGTGGACCGGTGCTGGCAGTGATAACGTATCTTGCATTTGCCGTATTTTGTTTCCTTCCGGTATTTTTGAACCTGGCAGAGCGGGCTGCACTTGCCCGAAGCCAGAAAGCAGTCGGAACAGAAATAGGATATACGTACAGAAAAATATATGAAGAACTGGAACAGGAGAAACAGTATTCATGAATATATTGGAAATCAGAGATTTCAGTTTCAGCTATCCGGATCAGGAGAAGCGGGCACTTACAGAAATCAGTTTAGATATAAAAGAAGGTACGCTGAATGTCATTTGTGGAAGAAGCGGATGTGGAAAGAGTACACTTCTCCGGCAAATGAAAAGCGTATTGGCACCGCATGGTGAGAAAAAGGGAATGATTTTATACAAAGGAAAGCCGCTGGCTGAGCTGGAGTACAGAACACAGAGTAAAGAAATCGGGTTTGTCATGCAGAATCCGGATAACCAGATCGTTACGGATAAAGTGTGGCATGAACTTGCGTTTGGACTCGAGAGTCTGGGGTATGACAATGCCACAATTCGGTTACGTGTAGCAGAAATGGCAAGCTATTTTGGAATCCACCGCTGGTTTTACCGTGAGGTAAAGGAGCTGTCCGGCGGTCAGAAACAGTTATTGAATCTGGCTGCTATCATGGCAATGCATCCGTCGCTTCTGATCCTTGATGAACCAACTTCTCAGCTTGATCCGATTGCTGCGTCTGATTTTCTGGAAACGGTCAAAAAAATAAACCGGGATATCGGAACAACTGTCATCATTACGGAACACCGACTGCAGGATATCATTCCGTTTGCAGATAAAGTATTTGTGATGGATCAGGGAAAACTGATCACAGAGGGAACACCGGGGGAGATCGGTCTGGAGCTGAAAAGACGTGAACATGGCATGTTTTTATCTATGCCGGTGCCTATGCAGATTTTTGCGTCGGTAGACAGTGATCTTGCCTGTCCACTTACAGTAAGTGACGGAAGAATGTGGATGCAGGAATATCTGAACCTTCATCCGGAAGTTGTTCGGGGAACGGAAATCCGGGAAGCACAGGCAGAAGAGACGAAAAACAGGAAACAGGGAAAAAATAAAAAAGAAAAGCCTGCCATAGAAGTAAAAGAAGTATGGTTCCGTTATGAAAGGGAAAGTGCAGATGTTATCAGGGATCTGTCCTTTCAGGTAAAAAAAGGCGAATTTTATGCAGTTGTCGGTGGAAACGGAACCGGAAAAAGTACAACATTGTCCCTGCTTTGCCGTATCCGGGCACCTTATCGTGGAAAAATAGTACTGGATGGACAGGATATCCGCAAATTCAGTGACAGGGAACTGTATAATGGATATCTGGGGGTGCTTCCGCAGAATCCGCAGAGTCTTTTTCTCAAAAAGACGGTGCTGGAAGACCTGTATTCAGTGATAGGTGGCAAAAAAGAAAAAACATCTCCGGAATATCCGATAAATATGAAGAAAGAAAAGGCAATCGAGGGAATTGTCAGTCTGACACATCTGGAAGGACTTCTTGAGAGACATCCGTATGATCTGAGCGGAGGAGAGCAGCAGAGGCTGGCACTGGCAAAGGTACTTTTACTGCGGCCGAAGATTCTTTTGATGGATGAACCTACCAAAGGAATGGATGCAGAATACAAAGAAGAACTGGGCGAGATTCTGAAGAAATTGCAGCAGCATGGAATTACGATTTTTATGATCTCACATGATGTGGAGTTTGTGGCGGAGTATGCAGACCGTGTCGGACTTTTTTTCGAGGGAAATATTGTCACAAACAAAGAAACACGTGAGTTTTTTGCAGGCAACAGCTTCTATACGACAGCAGCGAACCGTATGGCAAGACAGTTCTTTCCGGAGGCGGTTACAGGAAGGGATGTGGTGAAGTGCTTAAAGAGCAGGAATTAGATCAGTTTCTGGACGAGTTTCTGGATGCCGGAAGTACTCCGGTTGTACAGGAGGAGAAAGAAGATCATGATCTGGAAGAATACACTCTTCCGTCAGATGGACTGATCATACGTCAGATGAAAAAAGATGGAAAAGTCAGCCGCCGGACCTGGCTTGCAATTGTGCTTCTGCTTTTGATCGTACCGGTATTACTGTATATATCTGTCAGAATCTTTCATGGCAGAAAATATCTTCTGTGCAGCCTGATCCTTGTAGTTGCCGCGATGTTGCCTTTTTTTATGATGTTTGAGGGCAGAAAGCCAAAAGCAAGAGAAATTATGGTCATATCGGTGCTGGCTGCAATCGGCGTTGCAGGGCGTGCAGCATTCTTTATGTTTCCGAGCTTCAAACCGGTCGCGGCAATTGTAATTCTTACAGGGGTTTCCTTTGGTGGCGAAGCCGGATTCCTGGTAGGATGTATGATTATGCTGCTGTCCAATATGTTTATGGGACAGGGACCGTGGACACCATGGCAGATGTTTGCTTTTGGCCTGATCGGTTTTCTTGCAGGCATATTATATCGCGTGGGGATTTTGAAAGCACGGAAAGCAGATCTCTGTGTATTTGGATTTTTGAGCGTATTTTTGATTTATGGGGGAATCATGAATCCGGCAGGAGTACTGATGTCCTATGGATATATAACAAAAGAGAGCCTGATCGCGAATTATATTTCGGGCGCACCGGTAGATCTGGTCCATGCAGCATCTACTGTGATCTTTTTATGGGTTTTAAGCAGACCGCTTCTCGAAAAGCTGGAACGGATCAAACGCAAATACGGACTGATCCAGGATTGATCAGACCAAAAGCTTTTAGATTATAAAAATAAAAATTGACAGTAATGTGGAGAAATGTTACAATTTTAACAACAAAATAACCAGGCGTGGTCGGATCATTTGTATGATCTGTTTGAGGAAATCCGGTGCGAATCCGGAACTTATTTTACTGTATGAAATATTAAATGCGTAGAATGTTTTAAGTCAGTGTATCCAACGCGTTGTATAGGGCAGAGACTCATAGTATTGGGGCTCTGTTTTTTGTTGCCAAATTTATAAAAGGAGGAAGAAGATGAAAAACAACAAAAGACCATCAATTCGTATGAGACTTCTTGCGTGGATGATGGCGGCGATCATGATGTGTACAGGTCTTAATGTAACTGCGTATGCACAGGAAATATCCTTTGATGACGGATATGCGCTGGAACAGCAGGAAGAACAGGTTACAGATGAGAAAACCGCAGAAGAAATTCAGCAGGACGATTCAGACACAGAAATTTCATTTGAAGGTCCTTGGGATACCGAGGATACAGATGAGGATGACATTACAATTGAGGACGCACAGGCACAGGACGATTCGGACACAGAGGAAGCTGATGCAGATGAGGTAGATGTTTTCAGTGATGCAGACGATCAGAATGCCGTTGAAGCATTTAGTGATGGTGATTCCGAATCAGACGGGGAAACAGCAAAAGTAACAGTCAATTTTTCGTTTTCACAGGATGACAGATTTGCAGACGACGAATTTGAAGATGGAGCAATTAGTGAACCGGTTGCGTTGAAACAGTTGACAGTTCCGTATTTTGACCTTGCCAGGTATGGATTAGAGAAATTTTATTTTAAATCAGAAAAGTATTCTTCAAGCGATAAAGGAACAACTGGAATGGTGGGAACGGCCGAGACAGCACGTAATCATGTCACATTATTACATCTTATAATTTATGCGACAGAAGTTCTGTATTGCGGACTTGGAGATGACGAAGCCGGACAGGGATATCTGAAAGATGAAGGGTATTTGGATGATGGAGCAACACTTAATATTACAGGAACTCCAGGCTCTCTGTACATGGAGCATCTCTGGGGCTTGGATCAAAACCTTAATTATTATTTAAATTATGAATTTCCTCTTGCATCGACTGGATGGGGAAGTACTGCTGATCAGATACTATTACATGATGGTGATGTTGTAACGTTAGCACATTATTCTGATTGGAATTTCTATTCAGATTCCGGAGCAGGATTTAATTATCTGACAGATGAGAATGGAAGCCGTACAAAGGTTGTAGTAGATCGTGGCAAAAAAGACAGTATTACGTTTCAGACCTGGCGCGCGCAGGCAGGCATGAATGGTGGAGAAACAACGCAGAATAAGATGACTGGAAATTATCAGCTCTATTATATTCCGGTTGCTGATATGTGGGATGGTGATGTGGCATCATGGACACGTCTCGGAGAAACGGAAAATGGAGAACTGCAGGTTGATCTTGACAAGATTCCAAATGGAGAATACTTTGTAGGAATTCCGGGACAGCCGGGAGTCGAGCATACGGATGTAATATGTTCTTCACCAGGTGGTATCTATCTTAATGTAACAGGTTCTGCTTTTGAAGGTCAGGGAACAGAAACAAGTCCATATGAGCTTTCAACAGCAAAAGATCTTACAAGACTGAAAAAACTTGTAAAAGCAGCAAAAATTCCTGAAAATACATATTTTGTTCTTACAGACGACATTACTCTGCCGGAAGGATGGACTCCGATCGGCGAAACAATCGACGGCACCAATGACATCAAGAGAGGTCAGAATCTTCGTGCATTCAGTGGAATCCTTGATGGACAGAATCACACCATCACTGTTCCGGAAGGTGGACTTCCGCTTCTGGGATATGTAAAGGGTGCAGAAGTTCGCAATCTGAATATCTATGGTACAAAGATTGCCGGATATGGACTGATCAATAATCTGGAAGGTGTCGGACTCTCCGGTAAAGCAGTTTTGCTTGACAATATTACATTAAAGAGCGGATCAAGTACTCTGAAATCAGGGCTTCTCGGTGCTAATATAACAACAAATCCGTATGGAGGATGTTCTGCCAAGTTTCTTGCAACCGTACAGAACTGTACAATTGAAGATGGTGTTGTAATTGGTTATAATAAGGATCAGAGTATTATCGGATCTATTGCAGGAAGATTTAATGGAACTATCAGCAACTGTACCAGTAATGCGACTGTATATGGTATAAACTATGTCGGCGGTATCATGGGTATGAGAGATAATTCTATGGGCGACAATTATGTGACCGGATGTACATTTGGCGGTACAGTAGAAGCCAGCGGTCAAAATGCAGGTGGTATCGTTGCTGGTGGCTACATGGACAATACAATGTCCGCACCAAATGCTTACAGACTGAATGTTAATAACTGTACATCAACAGGAACCATTACCGGTGCAGACAATGTTGGTGGTATCTTTGGTGGTGACATCATGGTAGCGCAGGCATGGAATGCATATACCTTTAAAAATAATACATTTACCGGTAAGGTGAACGCAACAAATGGAACAAACGTTGGTGGAATCATCGGATATTACAGAAGTCTGAATACATACGATGATATTGCAGAAAATACATTTAATGATGACTGCGGTACTACAAAAGGTATCGGCGGAGTTGCATTCGTAGACACAAGCTGCGAGACACATGAAACAGAGAGCGGAGCAACTTACTTCAATACAGCCAATGGAACAACCGGACTGCCGAAGGTTCAATGGTGCACCTGGAAGAAAAATCATAACCGTACAGATGATCCTCTTGGAGCAGATGCGGATAAACTGACAAAGAGAAATCATGTGCAGCATATGTGGGATGAAGGCGTAGTAAAGACAGAAGCGACCTGCACAGCAACAGGAGAAAAGCTTTATACCTGTACTTACTGTAATGAAACCAGGACAGAAGAAATCCCGATGAAAGAGCATACTTATGACGAGGGAAAAGTAACAACAGAACCAACCTGTAAAGAAGCAGGAGTAAAAACCTATACCTGTACAGTCTGCCAAGAAACAAAGACAGAAGAAATCCCGAAGACAAATGATCATAAGTATGACTCAGGAAAAGTAACGAAAAAGGCAACCTGCAAGAATACAGGAGAGAAGACATACACCTGTACAGTCTGTGGAGCAACAAAGACAGAAACCATTGCAAAAACAAATGACCATAAATATACATGGAAGACAACTGCGAAAGCAACTGTATTTGCACCGGCGAAACAGCAGGGAAAATGCTCTGTATGCGGTAAGACAGTTACAAGAAACTATGGAAAGAAGCTTACGGCAACGATCAGACTGAATGCAACATCCATCAGACTTCAGCAGAGACGCAGTACCAACAAGATCAAAGTCACAATGGCAAATGGAGATTCTGTGAAGTCCTGGACATCCAGCAACAGAAGAATTGCAACTGTCAACAACAAAGGCGTGATCACAGCCGGCAGACAGAACGGAACCGCAAGGATCACAGCAACACTTAAGAGCGGTAAAAAGGCAAGTCTGAATGTCAAAGTTCAGTCTACAAAAGTTATAACAACAAGCATCAGTGGACTGAAAGCCAGCGAAACTCTGAAGCGTGGGCAGAAACTGACCCTGAAACCGGTGGTCAATCCGATCACCTCTCAGGAGGGAATTACCTATGCTTCTTCCAACAGGAATGTAGCAGTTGTAAACAGCAAAGGTGTCATTACAGCACGGGCAAAAGGATCCGCAAGAATCACAGTAAGATCCGGAAGGAAATACTATACGATCAGAGTAACCGTAAAATAATTGACGTTGTTATGTAAAAATGCTATAATAATCAGACAACAAGATAACCAGACGTGGTCTGATTTGGTAGTCAGTTTGAGGAAATCCGGTGCGAATCCGGAACTGTTATTTGCTGTATTTAATGTCAAGCGCGGAAGTCATTTTTAGTCGGCAAGCCAACACGTTATAAAGGACAGAGACTCATCGAATAATGAGGCTCTGTTTTTTGTTGTCAAAAGTATTTTACAAAAGGAGGAGCAAAGTGAAGAAAAAAGAAGTAATGAAACGTATGTCAGCGCTTGCTATGTCAGCAATGATGACCGTAACGATGATTCCTTCCAATGCATTTGCAGCGGATATCGAGTTTTCTGATAGCGGACAGGAAGCAATAGAAGTACAGGCAGATGAGGAAGACAATGCGGAGATTTCCATTCAGGACGAGGACACGGACAATGCGGAAGACCTGATGGGAGAGGATTTAACTTTAGAAGATTCTGAGGATGCATCCGTTGATACAGAGGTATTTGAAGCAGAAGGAGAGGCAGACTCATTTTCAGCAGAGAATGGAGATATCGCAGCATTTGCGGATGAATCAACTGGTACAGATGATGCAAAAGCTGCTGCAGCCCAATGGCTTGAGGATAACTATCTTACTAATCAGAATAATAAGTTAATCACCAATGGTGGAACCGGTGTTACCAAGAGTGCAGATGGATTAACTTATACCATAGGCCTTAAGACAAATGGAACTGGAAGTAATATTACTTCTATAGCTTTCAGGACATTCACCAGTCCATACAAGAACGGCTGGTATATTGACAACGAGGAAGCAGGAAAATGGTTAAATCTTAACACCAAGACAGCAGCGAAGAGAGGAAGTACCCCGATTATTAAGCGTCCGACTGCAGAAGAAGGACCAAAGAGTATTAAGGCAACCCTGAGACTGTTTTCAGCAGATACATCTGATTCTGTAATCAACAATGAGGCACAGGCAGCTACAGCAGCTCTCGCAGAGCAGGAATTTACCATCACAATCGAAGCAGCAGAACCAGCTTACACAATGACCGTCAAGGTACAGGATGAAAATGGTACTCCAATCAATGATGCGACTGTAACACTGGAGAAGGGCTGGAATACTGTTTCTTTGAAGGCAGATGGTTTTTATGACATGGAAAAGGGTGCAAATTACACCCTGACTGTCAAAAAAGACGGATATAACGATTACAAAGAAAGCTCTTTTACCTTCAATCCGACAGATCTCAACACTGTAAAAACCGTTACACTGAAGAAGATCATCACAAGAAACGTCAGATTCAACGTAACAGACAAATCCGGCAATCCGGTCAATGGTGCCACAGTAACCGTCAAAAAAGGCTGGTACGATACCATAAAACCAGAAGCAGACGGAAGTTATAATCTGATTGATGGAACTACTTATAAATATAGCGTAGAAGCTCCAAATTATAAATCCGTTTCAAATCAGGAGTTCACCCCGGACAAAGACGATACGATCAATGTTCAGCTTGAGAAAAACATCAGCAATTATACAGTAACCATTAATCCGGTAGACAAAGACAATAAAGCAGTCGAGAATGCATCCATTAAAGTAACCTACGAAGAGGAAGATCCGTGGGATGAAGATGAAACAGAGACTGTAGAACTCAAGGCAAATGACAATGGAACCTACACCATGCAGAAAGGTGTTACTTACACTTACACTGTGACAGCACCGGATTACAATGATGTGAAAAATACTTACGCACCGTCCGGCGATGATGAGAATATTTCCTTAAATGTCAAGATGGTATCAAGCATTAATCCGGCAGATGTAGAAACCGTAAATGCTATCAAAGCGAAATTTGATGCAGAGATGGGAGCACTTCGTCCGAAGTTTGCAACGGACAAGAATATTTGCGAGTTTGTAAAAACCAGAATTGGTGCATACACAGATATTGATACAACCGGTGTGACTGTTTCTGTTAAATACAGTGGCGATACAGACTGGGTTGGCACTGATGGAATCATTCATTACAGGGCACAGGCTCCTTCCACAGGTTCTAATGTTAAGAATGTAAGTCTTATCTATGTATTTGAGAAGAATGGCGCAAAGGCAGAAACAAAAGAACGTACTGCTACAATTGGATGGGATTGCGAATACTTTAACAGGCAGATGCAAGCAGATAAGGACGGTCTTACCTGGGCCAAGATCAAAGGATCAAACACAGATGCAGCAGAGGTAACATCCAATCTGACACTTCCACAGTGCATGGGCACCAGTGCAAGAACAACCTGGTCCAGCATTGCATGGGAGTCCTCTAATGAAAGTGTGATCAGCTTCAAGGATACAGGATGGGGATCCCTGATCGATGCCAAAGAAGGCGTGATCAAACCACAGCCGGAAGATACAGAAGTAACTTTGACAGCTACCTTTAACGCCAATGACACATTGCTGAATTCTTATGTAGAAAAGGTATCTGATTTTGCTACTCTGACAAAAGAATTCAAAGTAACTGTTAAAGGCACCGGGCAGACAGGACCTACAGAAGAAGAACTTCAGGCAATTCTGAATAAATATTATACAGCAGATCAGATTAAAAATTTCAATGATCAGAGTCAGGTAGCAGATCTTAAGAACTGCACCTATGATCTTCAGCTTCCAAGATACACCAAAATAAAGGACGACAATAACAAATACGTATTCGCTAACAAAGAAATTACAGTAACTTCAGATAATGAGAATGTGATTAAGGTTAATGGTTACAGAGCAGCCGTAGACCGTTTTGCAAGCAATGAAGATCTTGCTGTAAATCTTATTGTTACCTTTACCCGTGATAATGTAACCGTAAGCAAGAAGATTCCGGTTACGGTCAAAGCCATTACAGAGGCAGAAGTTCAGGCTCAGCTTGATCTGATGGAGTATGCAAAAGCACATTACTTTGATGGAATCAACGATGGACTGTATGCAGATAAGGATTCTATCACCGGAAATCTGCATGCATTCCAGGAACTGACAGCAGGCGAAAAATGGATTTATGATAATGCTGACAGAACCGGTACAGGAATCATCCCGGATGATTTCCCGGAGTACGATCCAATGGCATCAAGTTACAGATTATTTAAATCTTCCAACAATGCAGTAGTACAGCATGAAAACCTTGTTGTTACCAGAAGAGAAACAGACACACAGATCACAATCTCTTCCGTACTCAGCAGTGAACTTTACAAAGATGCTGCTGCAAAGCATCCGGAAAATACAGTTCTTCAGAAACTTTACAAACAGCCTGTTTCCGTAACTGTTACCATCAAGGGAACCAGACCGGCAACAGAGGGACTTCAGAAGCTGATCAACGAAGCACAGACACTTCTGGATGGAATGACAGAAGGGACAGAAGCGGGACAGTATCCGGAAGGAACAAAGTCAACACTTCAGGCGGCAATTGCCACAGCAAAAGATGTCCTGAACAAAGAAAATCTTACAGAAAAAGAAGTAAGTGATGCAACACTGGCACTTCAGGCAGCTATTGATGCAGCCAAAGATGCACAGAATGCAGCTGTTGCGACTGTAACAGTCAGAGTAAATATGGCTGGTGAAGCGGCACAGCTGAGAACATTTGATGTTACATCTAAAGATGCAGCCGCTTACGGATATGAAAAACCGGAAGCAATGAAGAATCAGGTAACAGTAGCTGATGCACTTTATGTTCTGCACAAAACAATGTATGGAGATGCATTTGATGAAAATCCGTCTAAATATCTTAATGTAGGATCAAATGGATGGATTTATGCTATGCTTGAAAATACTACCGGAAATTTTGGCTATTATGTAAATAATAAATATCCGGTAGACGAAAACGGACAGGGAACCGTTGCAAACACAACTGCATTAAAGAATGGCGATACACTGAGCCTTTATGTGCTGGCAGATACAAGCGGATACACAGACGAGTATATTTATTTTGAAAATGTTCCGGAAGAAATCTGTGCTGGTAAAGAATTTGCAGTAACAGTAAAAGGTCTTTCAATGATGACACCAGTAGAGAATGAGAAAGAGTGCACCGTTGAACTGAAAAACCTTGATACTGCTGAAACATCAGAATTTGTAACAAATGATGAAGGAATTGCCAATGTAAAAGCTGATAAAGCCGGAAAATACCAGCTCACAGTTACAAAGACATCACACAAATATATTGTTGCGCCACTTGCTGAGCTTACAGCAAAAGAGCATACCTTCGATGAAGGAAAAGTAACGAAAAAACCAACATGTAAAGAAGCCGGGGAAAAGACTTACACATGTAAAGTCTGCAAAACAACAAAGACAGAGTCCATTGCAAAGACAAATGACCACAAATATACATGGAAGACAATTGCGAAAGCAACTGTATTTGCGCCGGCAAAACAGCAGGGAACATGCTCTGTATGTGGTAAGAAAGTTACAAGAAACTATGGAAAGAAGCTTACAGCAACAGTCAAACTGAATGCAACCGGCATCAGACTGCAGTATAAGCACAGCACCAACAAGATCAAAGTCACAATGGCAAATGGCGATTCCGTGAAGTCCTGGACCTCCAGCAATAAGCGGATCGTAACTGTTAACAACAAAGGCGTGATCACAGCCGGTACAACAAGTGGAACAGCCAAGGTTACTGTAACACTCAAGAGCGGCAAGAAGGCAAGCCTGGTTGTAAAAGTACAGCCTACAAAAGTTATAACAACAAAGATTTTCGGCCTGAGATCCAGCGAAACCCTGAAGGTTGGTCAGAAACTGGCACTGAAACCGGTACTTGGACCTGTTACCTCCCAGGATGGAATCACCTATACTTTCTCCAACAGAGATGTAGCAGTTGTAAATCGTAATGGTGTCATCACAGCACGCAAAAAAGGAACTGCGAAGATTACCGTAAGATCAGGAAGAGAAAGCTTTGTAATTACAGTAACTGTAAAATAATCACACAACATGCCTGTAAGCCTCTGTGCCTGTCAGCACAGAAGCTTATGATGCACAGCAGGTCGGGACACAACTCCCGGCCTGTTTTTATATATCAATCTATTATATTAAATATAGAAGATATGAATTTTACATTCCCCACCCATCCTCCTATAATAAGCCTCAAAAGGAGGCTTTATTATGGGCACAATATTCCCAAGAGAAGAAAAGGCGGAGCAGATTTTCGATGAGATACTCAAAAATCCCCGCGCATGCGACCGCCTGAAAAATACTTTTTTTGCTGCAATTCCATCTGCGGAAGAAAGCGAAGGTGCCGGAACCGACATTCCGGGAACAGTTTTTGCAGCAGCTTTATTTAATGCATACGAAAACAAAGATTTATCAGCATTTATGATGGCAGTATGCAACAACAGCGTCTTTGATCTGCTTCGGAATTCCTTTTTGATTCCGATCCGTTTCAATGACAAAGGTGTGGAAAATCCAATCTTATTGACGGATGAAAACGGGGAATTTTTCGATGAATCCGAACTTCACCTCTGGGAGAAAAAATACAAAATGTTCCGCAAATTATTTGAACAGCAGGATGAAATTCCGGATTACCAGATGTATATGGCAGACGGTTTCAGAGAAAATCATTTCTACAGTGAGGAGGGAGAAATTGAGACAAGAAAGATTTCCGAACACAGAGGAATCCTTCTGATGTTTAATTTCCCGGAATCTGTAGAGTTTGAGATCAATGAAGAAAAAATATATAGCATAGTATGGGACGCATTGATGAAATTGCAGGAAGAACTTCCTCGTTCGCTTATGTACTACGGAAAAAGGGACGAACATGGCGTTGAAAAACACACCAGTACACTCGGAATCTTTCTTCCCTTCTGTCATTTTGAACGTGAAATGGAAAAAAATATTGAGCTTGCAAACGGTATCGGACTGGGATGCCGTGAAGCAATTCTGGCGGAAATGAAGGCGCAGGATAAATGATTTTAACAGCTGAAAAATCAGCAGGGATGTGGAAAATATGCGGCAGATGATCAGAAAAAACCACATGGATATTGCGTGGCATGAATATACGGACGAAAATGGAGGGAATATACCTGTTACGCAGGCAAGCCTGACAGAAAAGGCATCCATCATCGGGCGAGTCGGAATCATGCTTTTGTCCTGTGGTACAGGAGCGTGGCGTGTCAGAAGCTCTATGAATACACTTGCGGAAGTGATGAGAATTACCTGTACGGCAGATATTGGGCTGATGTCCATTGAGTATACCTGCTTTGACGGACAGGACGGATTTACACAGTCTCTGTGCCTGACAAATACAGGAGTCAACACTTCAAAGCTGAATCGTCTGGAAAATTTTATCCGTGAATTTGAAATTGATGGAAAAGACATGTCAGGAGAAGAATTGCATTCTCTTCTGGATGATATCGAAAGGATTCATGGGCTGTACTCTCCGATTGCCCTTGGATTTGCCGCTGCGCTTGCATGCTGCGGATTTACATTTCTCCTCGGCGGAGGACCGGTGGAAATGTTCTGTGCTTTTGTCGGTGCAGGCTTTGGAAACTTTCTTCGCTGCAAACTGACAAAGCATCACTTCACACTTTTCCTTTGCATTGTGTCATCCGTTTCACTGGCATGTCTGGTATATGCAGGATTTCTGAAAATCGGAGAAATGCTGTGGGGTATTTCCATTCAGCATGAGGCGGGGTATATCTGCGCGATGTTATTTATCATTCCGGGCTTTCCGTTTATTACCAGCGGAATTGACCTTGCAAAGCTTGATATGCGCTCTGGGATGGAACGTCTGATGTACGCGCTGATCATCATTCTGGTTGCAACTATGTCAGCGTGGATCATGGCTCTGATCCTGCACCTGAAACCGGTTGACTTTATCAAGGTGTCCATGCCGGTGGAAATGTGGATTCTGTTCCGCCTTATGGCAAGCTTTTGTGGCGTGTTTGGATTCTCCATCATGTTTAACAGTCCGGCGCGCCTTGCAACGATGGCAGCCCTGATCGGTGCAGTTGCAAATACACTTCGTCTCGAACTTGTGGATCTGGCAGGAATGCCACCGGCAGTGGCTGCGTTTATCGGCGCACTGACTGCGGGGATTTTTGCTTCTCTGATAAAAAACAAAGCAGGTTACCCGAGAATCTCCCTGACGGTTCCTTCTATTGTAATTATGGTTCCGGGACTTTATCTGTACCGTGGAATTTATAATCTGGGTATGATGTCACTTTCTGTTGCGGCATCGTGGTTTGCAGCAGCAATCCTGATCATCGCAGCACTGCCGCTCGGACTGATTTTTGCAAGGATACTGACCGACAAAACCTTCCGTTACTGTACCTGATAAAAGTCGAAGCCGTATGGGTAGAATTAGTGACATCCGGCACAGAATGTCCTATAGACGAACAGCCCAAAAGACGGTATACTGTTCCTTAGATATCCACTGGGCGAAAGGAGCGGAAACCAATGTGGGAAAAAATCAATAACTTTTTAAAAGGTCAGATCGTGACTTCTCTGATCTATATTGTTCTTGGCATATGTCTCGTATTTATGCCGGTTAATATGATCAATGTCATCTGTAAATTTGTGTTTGGAATCCTTTTGATTCTGGTCGGATTGTATCACATCCTGATCTATGTTGCCGAGAAATTAAATTCAACGATCTTCGATCTGTTTTCCGGCGGTATCCTGATGGTACTCGGAATTTTCCTGTTTATGAATCCACAGATCGTGGTCAAACTTCTCCCGATTTTACTCGGTACATTTATTCTGGTTGACAGCATCTGGACACTCAAGGGCAGCTTCAAACTCAAGAAACGTGGAGTCGATACATGGAGATTCCTTTTGTTTGGAAGCCTGATTTTTATTGCGCTTGGTATTTCACTTGTGGTCAATCCGTTTACGATGGTAAAATACACAGTAATTTTTGCAGGATGGATTTTCCTGTGCAACGGAATCATTGATCTGATCTATCTGGTTCTTCTGAAAAAAGGTCTCAAAGAGCTGAAACAGGATGTAGAAGCAGTAGACGCAGATGGAAAAATCCTGTCTGACGGAACAGACAGTGATGTGGATGGCATGAATGCGGAGGATTTTGTACAGGAAGAGAAAGACATTCAGCCTGAACCGGAGTACGCACCGTGGAGCTCCCGTAAGAAGAAAGACGCACCGGAGGAAATGCATGACTTCGCAGATGCTGCAGAGAACGCAGCATCAGAAGAAAGACATTTTGAAGAAGAGGAAGTTTCCCGGATGGAGGAATCACTCGATGCGGCACAGATAAATGAAGAAGATGTAACGTCAGATGAAACAGAGAATTTTTTCGCTGAGGCAGAGGAAGACATTCCGCCAGCTGGCAGAGGGGCTTATACCGTATCTCAGCCGACGATCACCGACGAAGACCTTTCCGATATGAAAGATGAGAGCCTTCTGGATGTGATTTCCCGCAAACGCAAAGACAGTAGGAAAGAAAATGAATAGTAGAAAATAAATAGAATCAAGTCATTTCGATGGAGCATGGTGACTTAGTGTTACGGTACTCGTACTAAGGTCATCAGAAAATTGCCTGAAGAGTGACTTGATTTTTTATATGTTGTAAATAGAACAACCAAAATTTTGCAATCGGATGACTCAGTAGGAACTATCTGGAATAAGAGCAAACCAATTTTGTCGAAAATGGATGACCTGGAGAAAAGTAAATCCTAATTCCATCAACCGACACCCCGAAAATGGTGACTTGATTAAAAAATTTTATATATCAAAATTGAAAAATGAACATAAATCTTGATTTTTTATCATGGTATAAAAAATCAACAAAAACTATAATAAAACCAGCTTAAGAAAGAACAAACCTTACAAGAAAAGGAGAGGACAATCACTATGAAAATGAAAAAAGTTACAGCAATGGGTATGGCAGCTTTAATGGCAGCAACAATGATTCCGTCAGTACCGGTTATGGCAGACGGTGGCGGAAAGGTTTATTATCTGAACTTCAAACCGGAAGCAGATGAAGCATGGCAGAACCTGGCAAAAGCTTACACAGAAGAAACAGGAACAGAAGTAACTGTTGTAACTGCAGCATCAGGACAGTATGAGACAACACTTCAGTCTGAAATGGCTAAAAGCGATGCACCGACACTGTTCCAGGTAAACGGACCGGTTGGACTTAAGAGCTGGAAAGATTACTGCTATGATCTGAAAGATGCAGAAATCACAAAAGGTCTTACATCTGATACATACGAACTGAAAGACGGAGATGCAGTAGATGGTATCGCATACGTAATCGAATCCTATGGTCTTATTACAAACAAGACTTTACTTGAAAAAGCAGGCTATTCACTGGACGACATCAAGAGCTATGATGATCTGAAGAAAGTAGCTGATGACATTCAGGCAAGAAAAGACGAACTCGGAGTAAAAGGTGCTTTCACATCAGCAGGTATGGACGGCTCCTCTGACTGGAGATTCAAAACACATCTTGCAAACCTTCCGATCTACTATGAATACAAAGAAGACGGAATCGATGATACAGAGGCAATCAAAGGAACATATCTTGACAACTACAAGAACCTGTTTGACCTGTACATCACAGATTCTACCTGTGACGGAGCTGAACTTTCTGCAAAGACAGCAGATGACTCCAGAAACGAATTTGTAAACGGCGAAGCAGTATTCTATCAGAATGGTACATGGGAATATGCAGAACTGTCCAAAACATACGGTGATGATGAAATGGCAATGATCCCGATCTACTTTGGTGTAGATGATGAGAACGAGGGACTTGCAACAGGTACAGAGAACTACTGGTGCGTAAACAAGAATGCATCTGAAGAAGACATTCAGGCAACTCTGGATTTCATGAACTGGTGTGTAACCTCTGAAACAGGAACAAAATCCATGGCAGATGATATGGGATTCACACTTCCTTTCAAAACAGCACAGGAGTCTACAAACGTATTTGTAAAAGAGGATGCTGAGTACACAGAAGCAGGTCTTACACCTGTATCATGGAACTTCACAACAATGCCGTCTGAAGAGTGGAAAAACGGTCTTGGAACAGCTCTTACCGCATATGCAGCAGGCACTGGTTCCTGGGATGATGTTGTAAGTGCATTCGTTGACGGATGGGCTACAGAAAAAGCTCTTTCTGAATAATTTGATTTTGAAAATAGCATGTAATTAGCAGGAGGAGGCAGAATTTCTTGCCTCCTTCTGTCAGTCATAAAACCGTAATAATTATTTTTGCGGAACAGGGAAGAGGAGATTCATCATGGTAGGAAGAACAATCAAAAAGTGGTGGCCGATTTTTGTACTGCCAACCTTTGCGGCATTCGTAATTGGTTTTCTTTGGCCTTTCATCTGGGGCATTTATCTTTCATTCTGTAAGTTTACCACTGTACAGGATGTGACATTTGTAGGATTTTCGAACTATTCCAAGATTTTACTGGATAATACTTTCAGCCATTCCTTCTGGCTGACGGTTGTATTTGCATTCGTATCCAGTATTCTGATCAACGTACTGGCATTCTTTATTGCACTGGCACTGACAAAAGGATACAAAGGAACAAATGCTTTCCGTACAGTATTCTTTATGCCGAACCTGATTGGTGGTATCGTACTTGGATACATCTGGCAGACTCTGTTAAATGGTCTTCTGTCCAAATGGGGACAGCCGCTGCTTTCACTTTCCGCGAGAAACGGATTTATCGGTATGCTGATTCTTCTGATGTGGCAGCAGATCGGATATATGATGATCATTTACATTGCCGGTCTGAACAACGTATCTCCGGATTTGGTCGAAGCTGCTCAGATCGACGGCGCGACAAGCAGACAGATCTTATTTAAGATCAAACTTCCGATGATCATGCCGTCTGTTACAATCTGTACATTCCTGACACTGACAAATGGATTCAAGATGTTCGACCAGAACCTCTCACTGACCGGCGGTGATCCGGGAAAACAGTCCCAGTTACTGGCACTCAATATTTACGATACATTCTATGCAAGAAGCGGACCACAGTGGAAGGGTATCGGCCAGGCAAAAGCCGTTGTATTCTTTATTCTCGTTGTAGTGATCGCGCTGATCCAGCTTCGGGCTACATCATCTAAGGAGGTTCAGCAGTAATGGAAAATAAGAAGAAAAGTCCTGTTGCGACAATTATACTGACAATTATCTGCATCCTCTGGATGTATCCGATCGTACTGATTCTGATCAACTCACTGAAAAAAGAGACGGCAATTACAACCGCAGGTGTATTCGGCCTTCCAACAAGTGAAACCTGGAACGGCATTGCAAACTTTGTGGCAAGTGTTACACAGATGGATTTTCTCAAATCTTTCTGGTACAGTCTTGTGATCTCAGTCATGTCCGTTGTTCTGATCATGCTGTGCTGCTCTATGGCGGCTTGGTATATTGTTCGTGTAAACGGAGCATTATCCAAGGTTTTCTATTACCTCTGTGTATTCAGTATGGTAGTACCGTTCCAGATGGTTATGTTTACACTGGCAAAAACAGCAGATACCTTACATCTCAACAATCCGTACAACATCTGCATCATCTATCTTGGATTTGGTGCAGGCTTGGCAGTATTTATGTTTACCGGATTTGTAAAAGGTATTCCGCTTGAAATAGAAGAGGCAGCTCTGATCGATGGATGTAGTCCATTGCAGGTTTATTTCAAAGTGTTGATTCCGATTTTGAAGCCAACCATTATTTCTACAGCAATTCTTGAACTGATGTGGGTATGGAACGATTACCTCCTGCCGACACTGGTTCTGGATATTAAGAAATACCGTACCATTCCAATGGCAGTTCAGTACTTCAGAGGAAGTTACGGACATGTACAGATGGGACCGATGATGGCAAGTATCATGATTGATATCATTCCGATCATCATCGTGTACCTTGTATGCCAGAAATATATCATTGAAGGTGTTGTAGCCGGTGCCGTAAAAGGCTGATACAGACTATAAAAAAGACCTTTATAAAAAGTCTCCGGGAAGATATTCTTTCCTGAGGCTTCGTGCTATAATTATAAAAAACTTCAAAAACAGGAGTATGGAAATGACAAACGTTCTGATTGTAGACGATGAAAAAATTGAAAGAGAAGGTCTCAAATACCTTTTGTCCAGAGAAGAAGGGGAACGAAAAGTATTTGAAGCTTCGAATGGCAAACAGGCACTGCAGATTATCCGTACAGAGGATATTCAGCTTATTCTGACTGATATCAAGATGCCGCATATGGATGGACTGGAGTTATCGAGACGTGCCAAAGAAGAAAATTCGGCATTACAGATCGTGATCTTCAGCGGCTACAGTGATTTCAGTTTTGCGCAGGAAGCAATCCGCTACGGAGTGACAGAATATATTCTGAAGCCGGTTAATCCAGATGATTTCCACAAAGTGATCCAGAAGGCCGAGAAAGAGATTGACCGCCGGAAGAAAAAAGAAAGCCAGGAGATTAAGGGGAAAAATTTCCTGCAGCAGTATTTTCTCCAGAACTATCTTTATTCCGGAAAGACAGAAACACTGGAAAAAGCAAAGGATATGATCGACCTTGACAAATGGAACGGCTGGCATTGCGGAATCCTGATCGAGTCTGATGTGGCTTTTTTTGATACGGCAGAAGAAAACCTCGAGAATGAAATTCAGAAAGAACTGCGGAGGGTCTATTTTTATCTGAACCTGAATGCGAGACAGTCACTGCTTCTGTTTCAGGATGTTTACTGTGATTATCAGCTTGTTGCAAATCATCTTTATAACTATATGAAGCGAAAGTACAGGGACAGTTTTTATCTGGCAGTCAGCAGGAAGTTTGAGGGCTGTGAATGTCTGCCGGAGATTTTGGAACAGCTGGAACAGCAGATGGAAGAAAAATTCTATCATCCGGAAAAACATGTTTTTTCAAATGAGGATGATGTATTGAAATTATCTGTGGGCGAGGTGCAGGATTCGCAGATCATGCAGATGATCTCAGAGGATATCACACGTAAAGATACAGAGCAGTTGCGCAGACATTTCGAATGCCTCAAAGAAAAATATCACGATAATACACAGTATTCTGCAATGTATATCAAATTTGTATTTTCCAATGTCATTCAGGAACTTTTTCAGGAAAACCAGTTTTCAGGAGAGCACCGCCTGGAACAGGAAGTAGAAAGACTGTACAAGTGCAAAAATATTATGGAAATCCTTGCAGTGACCGAAGATAACATCAAAGAGTACGAGGCTTTTCTGGAACGTTCTATGAGCACATCAAGGAATGAAGTGGCAACAGTCAAGAACTATATCTATCAGCATTATGAAGAAGATCTGAATCTGGAAATGCTGGCTGAGAAAGTTTATCTGTCGTCCGGATACCTGAGCTTTATTTTTAAGAAAGAGACAGGCATGAATCTGAACCGATACATTCGTGTGTTCCGCATGGAAAAAGCAAAAGAGCTTCTTTGCAGTACCAATATGAAGGTGGCTCAGATCAGCGAACGCGTAGGATTTGCAAATGTTTCTTATTTCTGCAGGAGTTTTCGTGAATATTACGGAAGCAGTCCGGAGTCATACAGGAAAGGAACCGGAGAGGATGAACAGACTTCGTAAGATATTCAAAAATATGAAATACCGCCACAAGCTGACGATTCTTCTTGTCGTGACGAGCCTGGTGCCGATGACGGTGCTTGCACTGTACAGTCACAGCCGTCAGAGTACGATGGTACGAAGTAGTGAACTGGAAGATATGCAGTCAATTATGGAGCAGACCAAAGAGAGTATCGACAGCCAGACCGCAGTATATGCGAGTCTTCTGAACTATCTGACGTACTCGCCGGATATTGAAGAGATCATTAAAGAAAAAAATATCGATAATTATACTGCTTACGAGAAGTATACGGAGATTGCAGATCCGCTTTTGTCCGTACCGAAATCTTATCACGATGCGATCAACCGGATTCAGCTTTTTGCCGACAGTATTCAGGTCGAACATGAATATACACTTGTTCCACTTGACGAAATGCAGGAAGAGTGGTGGAGTGAAGGGCTGAAAGATGATGTACGGATTCAGTGGAAAGTAGATCGGACGAGGGGAGAAGTTGTAGCTGTACGTATGATCTATGCCCAGCAGAAGTTGAATGCGGTTCTCTGTATTTCGTTGGATTATGATAAGATATTTCAGCCGCTGACGAATATTCTGACCGATGAAAATGGTGGAATTGTAGCGGATCAAGATGGCAATGTGCTGTATAACAAAACCGGCTTGAAAGAACTTAAGTTGTCCGACGATAACAAAAAGGATACTTCGCAGACTGCTGACAAACTGCTCAGTAAAATCAGTCAGACATGTACCTGGACGCAAACCGAAAGTGAGGAAAATGACTGGGTATTTTACTTTTACAAAAGTCAGGATGCGATCTCGGGGTCTGTACGGAGAATTCTTCTTGAGGAGATTCCGCTGATTATTGCCTGTGGTTTTATTATTTTGTTTCTGGGACTTTCTTTTTCAAGAATTTTTACACGAAAGATTGAAGAACTTACAAAAAATATGGATCAGGTCAATCATGGAAGCCGCGAAGTTACGGTAAGCAGCGATTCTGAAGATGAAGTTGGTATCCTGATTAATAGTTTCCACAATATGATGGATGAGATCAACCGTTTGATTGATGAAGTGTATGTAAATAAGATTGCGCTCAAAGAATATGAGCTGAAAGCACTACAGGCGCAGATTAATCCACATTTCCTGTATAATACACTTTCGATGATGAACTGGATGGCAATCCGCAGCAATCAGATGGAAATCAGCAAGGTGACACTTGCCTTGTCGACATTTTACCGTACGGCACTCAGCAAAGGCGAGGACGTAGTTACGGTTGAGAATTGTATTCAGAATATGCAGGCATATCTTGAAATCCAGCTAACTATGCACGATAACAATTTTACAGTGGACTGGGATATTGATCCGACAATCAAAAATGAAAAAATGCCGAAACTGCTCCTGCAGCCGGTTGTTGAAAATGCGATTGAGCATGGCATTGATGAAAAAGAAGACGGAGACAAAAAAATCTTCCTGTCTTTCCGGGGGAATGGTGATGATGTAGTAATCACAGTCCGGGATAATGGAATGGGAATGCCGCAGGAAAAAGCAGAGACGCTTGTAACTTATCAGGCAAAAGGCTATGGACTTAAAAACGTCAATGACCGCATCCGGATTTTATATGGAGAAAATTATGGAATAAGGATTTTAAGTGCACCGGATGAGGGGACGACAGTTGTGATGAGATTTCCGAAGGAGGGCAGGAAAGATGAAGTATAAAAAAATAACAGCACTGATACTTTCCTGCGCTTTTGCATTGAGTGGATGTGGTGGTGCAGGCCGGCAGGACAAAGAGCAGACACAGGAAACGCAGAGTGCAGATGCTGCCGGGGACACAGAAGCATGGCAAAAAGCAGAAGAGAGTCCATATGCAGCATATCCTGAACTGGTGAGCTATACACTTGGTCAGATGAGCGGGGTAAACAATTCAAACCTCCCGGATGGAGACACCTACGAAGATAATGTCTATACGAGATATCTTCGGAAGATGTTGAATATCCAGAACGACAACGCATATATGGAACGGGAAGACCGTTATGATGAGTTTATCAATATTCTGGTAAAAGACCAGACACTGCCGGATGTACTTGTTGTTTCTGACAGAGAGACACTTAAAGAACTGGTAGAAAATGATCTTGTAGAAGACCTGTCGGATGTCTATGAAAGCTGTACAACGACAAGAATCAAGGAGATGTTCGAGAGTTATGGCAGTGACCTTCTGGATGCGGGGAAGTTCAACGGAAAGCTGATGGCAATCCCGGAAACTGTGATCGATCATGGTCCGAGACTTCTATGGCTTCGAAAAGACTGGATGGATGAACTTGGGCTTGACGAACCGAAGACGCTGGACGATGCCTTTGAAATTATCGAAGCATTTGTGGAAAACGGGATGGGAGCAGAAGAGGGTGAAGATCCGGTGGGGCTGGTATGCGACACAAATCTTGTCGGAAGTACCAGCTCCAGTTATTCGGTAGAGCCGGTGTTTGACAGGTATCATGCGAGCCCGCAACGCTGGGTAAATCAAAATGGTGAGATTGTATATGGTTCCGTGACACAGCAGACCAAAAATGCATTGAGCTATCTTCATGAGTTATATGAAAGAGGTGTCATTGATCAAAATTTTGCACTGCGTGCCCAGAACAATCTGCGTGATCTTGTGGTAAGTGGAAAATGTGGAGCATTTTTCGGACTATGGTGGACACCGAATAATCCGTTAATGGATGTATATGAAAAAGATAAAAATGCAGACTGGGAACCATACTATCTGCAGCAGCCGGAACATGATAATGTGTATGCTTCTTTTCGTGATAATAAATATGTGGTTGTGCGTAAGGGGTATGAGCATCCGGAAATTGTGATGAAAATCATCAGTGTATTGTTTGATTATACAAGATATGAAGCAGAAGATGCAGATGACGTCAATGAATATTCTGCGTTGAATGTAGAGCCGACAGCGAGACCACTGGTCATCAATGTCGATTATAAAGAAGCAACATTTCAGATTACAAAGGATATACGTGCGGTTCAGAATGGTACAGACAAAAAAGAAAGTTTATGGGGCTTAGAAAAATCTTACTATATCGCATGTGAGAATTATCTTCACGGCAAATCATCGACTCCGGAAGACTGGGCTGCCTACAAATCAAGAATTTCCGCAGTGGGACTCCTTATAGATGGCGGCTATCAGTCACAGGAGCAGAAGTATCTGGATGATACAGATGGTGAGTTGCCGAAATCTCTGCAGCAGCTTGAAAAAGATTCGTTCATCCAGATTATTATGGGCGTGAAGCCGGTTTCTTATTTTGATACGTTTGTAAAAGAATGGTATGAGCAGGGTGGTGAGGAGCTGACGGAACAGATCCGTCGCTCCAACCCCGGTGAGTGATTTTCTGAATGTATCGGGTTACTTATTTTCCCAGATGCCAGATATCCTGATCGTATTCGGCAATCGTTCTGTCTGATGAGAAGAATCCTGCTTCTGCAATATTGATCAGTGTTCTGCGGCTCCAGTCTTCCGGGTTGACTGCATAGTCTTTCATCGCCTGTTCTTTGCGAACCACATAAGCGTTGAAATCCGGAAGAGTCTGGAACCAGTCTTTATTGATCAATTCATGCTGAAGTCGTTTCAGATGTTCTTCATCGCCATATTTCAACATTTCCTCACTTGTGAGGAAGTCGATAGCACGGCGCAGATTCGGATCAGCTTCATACCAGTCACGGGCACAGTAATCGGCAGCAGCATAATGGTGGATGACCTGTTTACTGCTCTGGCCGAAGATGTAGATGTTGTCATTTCCGACTGCTTCTGCGATTTCGACATTGGCGCCATCCATAGTTCCGAGTGTCAGTGCGCCATTCAGCATAAATTTCATATTTCCGGTTCCGGATGCCTCCTTGGAAGCAAGACTGATCTGCTCGGAAAGGTCGCATGCCGGAATCATTTTTTCTGCGGCAGATACATTATAGTTTTCCACAAATGCAAGCTGAAGCCATCTGGAAACTTGCGGATCTTCGCTGATTACCTGAGACAGAGTCAGAAGACCGTGGATGATATCTTTTGCAATGATATAAGCAGGTGCTGCTTTGGCACCGAAAATGCTGACAAGTGGGGTGGCAGGCACATGACCGGCTTTGATCTCCAGATATTCGTGAATCAGGAATAAAAGATTCAGCTGCTGGCGTTTGTATTCGTGAAGTCGTTTGGATTGGATAGAAAACATTGCATCTGTGTTCAGCTGGAGTCCCTGTTTGTCAGCGAGCCATGCTGCAAGCTGTTTTTTATTATCTTTTTTGATTGTGCGGATTTTGGACAGTACCTCGGTATCATCGGTATAAGCAAGGAGTTTTTTGAGCTCAGAGGCATCTTTTTTGAATCCGTCTCCGATCAGGTTTTCAATTTCACTGGTTAATGCAGGGTTGCATTTTAAAAGCCAGCGTCGGAAAGTGATACCGTTTGTTTTGTTGTTGAATTTTTCAGGATACATCTGATAAAATCCGGCGAGTTCACTTTCTTTCAGAATCTGAGTGTGCAGTGTGGCAACACCATTTGTGGAATGGGAAAAATGAATATCCATATGTGCCATGTGTACAACCTGATTCTGGTCGATGATAGCAAGTGCGGCATTATCAGTACGTGTTTTTGCAATTGCATCCAGCTTTTCGATAATCGGCATAAGCTGCGGTACAACGGTGTCAAGATAATGACGCGGCCATTTTTCAAGTGCTTCTGCCAGAATTGTGTGGTTTGTATACGCGCAGGTGTCAGTAACAATCTGAACAGCTTCTTCAAATTCGATTCCATGCAGTCCGAGAAGACGGATGAGTTCCGGAATTACCATGCTCGGATGAGTATCGTTGATCTGGATTGCCGCATAATCTGCGAGGTCGTGCAGGTTACAGCCTCGGGTCATGCATTCATCAAGAATCAGCTGTGCACCGGCAGAAACCATAAAGTACTGCTGATAGATGCGGAGCAGACGACCATCTTCATCGGAATCATCCGGATAAAGAAACAGTGTCAGGTTTTTGGCAATATCTTTTTTGTCAAAAGAGATACCGTCACCGATCACAGACTCATCGACAGTATCGAGATCAAAGAGATTTAAGGTATTGGTGCGCCCTTCGTATCCTGTCACCGGAAGTTTATAAAGTCTTGCGGAATATGTTTTTCCGGCAAGAGAAACAGGGAAGACTGTATCGGTCGCTTTGGCAGCACACTGATCAGTCAGCCAGAAATCAGGTGTTTCATTCTGGACATTGTTTTTGAAATTCTGATGGAACAGTCCGCAGTGATAACGAAGGCCGACACCGTCGCCGGGAAGGTTTAAGGTTGCAAGGCTGTCCAGGAAGCAGGCAGCAAGACGACCGAGTCCGCCGTTTCCGAGACTTGGTTCCGGTTCCTGTTCTTCAATATCAGCAAGAGATTTACCTGCTTCGGCAAGTGTATCACGCACATCGTCATAAAGACCGAGATTGATCAGATTGTTGGACAGTAGTTTGCCAATCAGAAATTCAGCAGAAATATAATACAGTTTTCTTCCGGTGACAGGTTTGACCTGCTGTTGGCTCTTTTCATGCACAAGCTTCAAAAGGGCAGTATAAAGTTCGGCATCTGTAGCCGTAGAGATTTCTTTTTGACAAAGATCAGTAAGAGTTGCTTTCATGGATTTACTCATAAGAGTCGCTCCTTTCTTTATATAAAAAGTTGAAATTGTTCTAACTTCAGAAGTTATTATGATTATAGCATATGTCGTTCGTCATTTCTTGTAAAAAGCTTGCAGGAAATGATACTATCCTATCATTTGGACTTGAAAAATCGGTTACAGGAGGTACCGGACACATGAGAGAAAAACAAAACAGCGCAGAGTATCAGGAAACGAAACAACATGGAAGTCGCCTGTTTCCATTTAATATATATCCATGTACGATCCCGCTAGATTTTCCGGTTGTTTCACTTCACTGGCATAAAGAGATGGAATTGATCTACGTAAAAAAAGGAAAAGGGCAGATTCAACTCGAAACTGAGAATTATGAGGGGAATCCCGGTGATATTTTTGTGGTGACTCCGGGTACGCTGCATTCCATTCACAGAATAAAAGGATATGCCATGGAGTACGAAAATATTATCTTTGAGATGGATTTTCTCGGAGAAGGTGCAGCAGATCTCTGTGCAGGAGAGTTTTTAGTGCCGCTTGCATCGGGCCGCCTGCTTCCTCCTGCATGTATTCGGAAGGGGGAGGAGCACTATGAAGCACTCAAAAGGTGTCTTGTCCAGATGGAAGAGTTATGTGAAAAAAAGGAGAAAGGCTATGAACTGGGAGTAAAAGCTGCCGTACTTCAGATGATTTTCCTGCTGATCAGAAAATATCCTTCTATAGAAGAAATTTCCTCTCCTGATCGGGAACGGCTGAAAGAAGTGCTTCAGGAGATTGGTGAGAAGATCAATCAGAGTCTGAATGTTTCGGATATGGCAAAATTTTGCGGATTGAGTGAGAGTCATTTCATGCGCTGGTTCAAAAAAATGACGGGGGATAGTTTTGCTTCTTATATAAATGATCGTCGGCTTGCAAATGCGGCAGAAGCATTGCGCCGAACCGATGATAAAATATTGTCTGTTTCACAGGATGTTGGTTTTGCAAATTTGTCAAATTTTAACCGACAGTTTAAGAAACGATATGGAATCACACCAAAAGAATACCGAAAAGTTTCGAAATTTTGAAAAAAATTATGGCAATGGTGTGTACAGCAGCAATGATCAGCGGAGCATCAGCTCCTGTATGGGCCTGATGATACAGAGACTGCGGCAGAAGCAGCAGAAGTTACCGAGTATACTTATGATATGCTGGAAAAAGAGGCATATGAAGGTACCTGGCTTTCTTTTGAACCTGGATTCGATCTTTATGTTCCGTCAGACTGGGAAGTTCTTGAAGTTTCTGAAGAAGATCAAAAAGAACATGGACTGATGTTCCAGGCAAAAGCACCGGATGACAGTGGCGACAATATGGTAGTGACAGCTACCGATATCGGTAAAGACTACGATACAGACAAGATGAAAGCGGAACTTGAAACAGAAGAAAGATATACAGATATCGAAAAAGTAATCATCAACGGAATCGAGGCAGTTGTGTTTAATACCGACGTTACATATGGCCTTGCTTTCCTGGATGACAATGGAATTATGTATAATGTACAGATGGGTGAGATTTCTGATGAGAATGCAGAAATTGCACAGAATCTGTTTATTTCACTCAGAGTGACAGAAACAACAGATGATGTAGCAGCAGAAGAAACGGCAGAATAAGATTTTACATTTCTGAATTAATATATGATTAATAAAGGTGCCATGGATCCGAAAAGGTCTATGGTACCTTTTGTTGATACATGTCGATGTTTTTGTAAAAAACTTCAAAAAGGTGTTGACAGCCCGGTTAGAAAGTGTTATTCTAAATAAGCTGTCACGAAGAATTGTTTCTTCTGAACAAACAATTTGAAAAGTTTTGAAAAAAGCG